>JAJEPU010000016.1 GCA_020686985.1 Brotaphodocola catenula | reverse complement strand
GGCAACCATCTTCCCCTGCGCCGAGTGCGCATCCTCGCGGAGCGTTTTTGTATGATAGGACGCAATTTCCTATCATATGAAAAAGAACCGACACCGGACATTCGCCGGTGCCGGTTCGCTCGCCGTTTTTCTCTATATTTTTTGGAAAAATATACCTGTCAAAAAACTCGTCTGTCAAATTAATTAAGTCTATTAGAAATAAGAATGATTAGATCAGACCTGCGGTCTTCATCTCTTTCTTGATCTTGTCAAGAACTGCACCCTCCGGAGTCGGCAGGTTCGGCTTGTACGGAACACCGATCTCTCTTCCGCGCAGGTTTGCCATATCCTTTGCTGCAACCGGGAAGCTGGCACCATCCATGGACAGACGTACCGGATTCAGCTTGAACTGAGCCTCAAGAGATCCCTGAAGATCACCTGCAACGTACTTGTTGTATACATCGGTGATCAGCTCCGGCATGAAGTTCGCTGCGGTGCATACACCACCTACTGCGCCGTGGCACATGGAAGCGTACAGCAGAGTATCCTTTCCACCGAATACCTTGAAGTTTACGTCTCTGGTACGACGGATGAACTCAGAAGTCTGGGTGATATCACCGCTGGTATCCTTCATACCTACAATGTTTTTAACCTCATGAGCCAGACGCTCTACAAGGTTTCCGGACATCGTGTAACCAACACGTCCCGGGTTGTTGTACAGAAGCATTGGGGTATCCGGAACTGCCTCTGCGATCGTCTTGAAGTGCTCAAACAGCTCAGTCTCAGTTGGCTTTAAGAACATCGGCTGAAGTACAGAGATACCTGCTGCACCGTTTGCAGCTGCCATCTTTGCAAGACGAACACATTTCTTGGTGCTGATTGCACCGATTCCGAAGTATACCGGAACACGACCAGCTGCCTGATCTACCATGATCTTTAAGCCACGCTCCATCTCGTCCTCTTCGATCACATAGAACTCACCGTTGCTACCGAATGCAAGGATACCACTTACACCGCCGTTGATTACGAAATCAACCTGCTCACGCATCTTCTTCTCATCAATCAGCTCATTCTCATCAATCGGGGTCAGAATCGGAACTACTACACCCTTAATAAAATCTGTATTCATCGCCATTCTCCTTCTAAAAAGGGTGCCTCCAGATAACGTTATCTGTTTTTCAGCCTGTTATCATTTGGCACCCTCTGTTTTGTTAGAAATTTATTGTAATTCTGTAATTACCCTAATCACTCTAATTACTTGTTCTCTTTTACTACGCTGGTACCAGAGATCTTCTCGTAGTACTTTACGATGCTGGAATGATCTTCCTTGTCGCATCCCTCTGCTCTCAGGAACTGCATAACCTCCATCATCTGAGCGGTCAGCGGAGCCGGGGAGCTGATTGCATGTGCTGCATTCAGAGCGTTGTTCAGATCCTTGATGTGAAGCTCGATACGGAAGCCCGGCTTGTAGTTGCCATCAAGCATCATCGGTGCCTTTGCATCCATAACGGTAGATCCAGCCAGACCACCACGGATTGCCTTGTAAACCAGCTCCGGATCGGTGCCAGCCTTCTTAGCGAAGGTCAGAGCCTCTGCAACTGCTGCAATGTTGATTGCAACTACCATCTGGTTAGCCAGCTTTGCAACATTACCGGAACCAAGATCGCCAACGTATACAACAGAGCCAGCCATTACCATCAGCATGTCATAGTACTTGTCGAACAGATCCTTCTTACCACCTACCATAACAGACAGGGTTCCGTCGATTGCCTTCGGCTCACCACCGGATACCGGAGCATCCAGCATCTCGATGCCGTACTTTGCGCACTCCTCACCGATCTTCTTGCTCTCAGTAGGATCAATGGAGCTCATGTCAATCAGAACCAGACCCGGCTTAGCACCCTCAGCAACGCCATCCTTGCCCAGGACTGCTGCTCTTACGTGCGGGGAATTCGGAACCATGGTGATAACTACATCTACCTGGGAAGCTACTTCCTTACCGCTCTCTGCTGCCTTTGCACCGCAGGATACCAGATCTGCTACTGCATCTTTATTAAAATCGAAAACGACCAGCTCGTAACCTGCTTTTACCAGGTTCTTTGCCATCGGTCTTCCCATGATACCAAGTCCAATAAATCCAATTTTCATTTCAATTTCCTCACTTTCTTAATATATGATAAGTTTGGTTGTTACTTCTTATTTTGTCTGTCAAGGAATCTCTTTCCTTAACTCTGACCTGATTATAAGAAATTTTTTTGCGGTTCGCAATCGGCTGTTTTACTAAATTCGAGTTTGTTTTCTATACAAAAAAGACAAGGTTTCATTTTTCTCACCTTGCCTTTTTATTTTATTTCATTTTATTTTATTTTTATTAAGAGTCATTTCATTTTTATTCAAACATTTTTGCTACGCTATACTCTTCTGCCTGATCTTTTGTCAGCTGGTGCGTCCAGTCAGGACGATTACTAAGGTCTGCACCCTGTCCGAAGCATCCGTACTCTGCAAAAAACGAAGTCTCGTGCGCAAGCTCTTTTCCCCAGTCATTCCATCCCTCCGCACGGATATGAGCCCCGATCTCACAGTTTAGAAGAACAACCTTCGCCCATTCTCTCCACGGACGACCGAGATAAACAGTTTTCTCCGGGCAGTTACTCTCAAACCGGCAGTGGCTCATCACATAGCCGAACCGCTGATCTTCCGGCGTGGACGGGGCTGTCACATATCCCTTGATCTCTCGGTCAACGTTCTTGGAAAACAGCGTACAGTTCTCAAACCACGCCATTGCGCCTCCAAAGATAAAGTCAACCTCGCCCTCGATATAGCAATCCTCATAATACTGGCGCGTCTTCGTTCTCGGCGCAAACTGCTTCGGTCCGATAAAACCGTCCTTCTCGATCTCCTTTGGCGGAAGCGGAGCTGTAAACAGCGTGTCTTGCCATCCGAGCAGTCGACAACCGCGCACACAGAGCCGATCTCCGTCCGCATAGAGTGCAATCGCCTGTCCAGCCTCGGTTCCCGGACCGGCGCCATTCTCGATTGTCAGGTTTTCCAGTGTCACATCCGGAGCGTCGACAAACATCGTGTAAGTCCGAAATGTCCCTCTCTTCTTTCCGTCGCCGAGGATCGTTCTCGCTCCGAGCGCGCAGGTAATTACGGTCTGCTCTGTCGTCTCACGGCTCTCCCCGCAGATCGTCACTCCTGGCACACGCACCGTCACCTGCTCCTCGTAGATACCCGGATGAACGAGAATCCGGCGCACTGTATCAGGATGATGCTCCAGATCATCAAGTGCCTCCTGAATCGAAGAAAATGTTCCGTTCTCCGTTTCCACCAATCCTTCCATCGGCATTTCTGTGCCCTTTTTCATCTCAATCTCACTGTCACAGTGATTCTTGTTGTGGTTTTCTCTGTTGTTTTCCATCATATCGTTCTCTCTGACCTCCCTGTCTACCAGTTAATATTGTATTTCTTCATGAGTCGCCACAGCGTACTCTTGCTGACTTTCAGTTCTTTTGCCGTCTGTTCCCGGTTCCCACCATATTTTTTCAGCGTGTCAAGGATCACCTGTGCACGCGGAGAAATCGGTAACGCTCCCACACTCTGATCTTTCTGTGTCGTCTGTACCATCTGTGTCGTCTGGGAGTTCTGTAAAATCTGTAAATTTTGTCCGGTCTGCCCCGGGATTCCGATTCCGGAAGCCGAGAAATTGGCATCTTCATTCCCCCAGACTTTTCGGTGCGTATTTTCCGGGTAAAGCTCATTTAAGAGTGCACGCACCACATTTTCATCAAGACTTCTGCGATCTGCAGTCAAAATCAGGCGCTCAAAAAAGCTCTCTATCTGGAACAGATTTCCACGCCATGGATAATGAATCAAAAGCTGTTTTGCCCCGGCTGTCAGCACATGGTATCGCGAATAGCGGTCACAGCAGTCCTGAAGCGTCTCCTCAAGTTTCTCACTCAAATCTTCCGGTCGCTCTCTGAGTGGCGGAACCGCAAGCTCCAGACCCGAGAGCAGGTAATAGAGATCCCGGCTGATTCTTCCCTGATCTGCAAGAAGCGCCAGCGGTTCTCCGACCGTCGCCATCACGCGCACGCTGACTTTTCTGAGCGAGGCAATGTCCGCGCCGTAGCAGACGCGAAACCGGATTAACTGGTAGAGGCGGTATTGATTTGCCGAGGTCAGATACTCAAGATCCCGAAGAAGCAGGGTTCCGCCCTGAGCCTGAAGCACCGCTCCCCTCTCCCCGAAAATCATATTTCGCTGTTCCTCTCCGGTCAGTCCCTCACACGGCACATCGAGAAATGGACCTCTGCTCCGGCTTCCGCTGTTGTGAATGCTCTCCGCAATCATGCGTTTCTCCGTTCCCGGCTCCCCGGAGAGCACAACCGGATGCTCCGAGAGCGCGTAAAGCCCTGCCAAGCGGATACACTCCTGCATTGCAGGCGATTCCTGAAGAATATCGTCAAAACGAACGAGTGGCGGAAGCCCTTTCTGCCCCCTCTCCTTCTCACTGTTCTTTGGCGGAACCTGTACGCTCCTTCTCACGCGGTGACAGCTCATGATTGCGCCGTCCACCCGACTCTCATAGAGCACAGGTGCAAGGAGGACATAGAGCGGAACATGACCGATCTCCATCGTCAGCGAATAATCTTTGCCCTCACCGAGCACTTTTCTGAGTGCTTCCTCCCCGATCGACGGAAGCAAAGTCCGAACATTCTGACCACAGAGTTTCTCCTGAGGTTTTCCGAACAGATCCTCCATCACCGGATTCACTGCCACGACAAGCCCGTCTGCATCCATTCGCATAATTCCGCTGAACGAGTAATCCGAAATCGTCTCAATCTGGGCAGCTGTCTTCTTCTCCACGCTCATCGCATAGTCCATGCTTTCCGCCATTGAAAATGCCTGACGCATCGAATCCTCAGTCATCGAGAGAAACAGTGACGGTACTCCCGCCTGCGTCGCAAGTGAAACCGCCATATCTCCTCCGATAATCAGATCCGCCTGATCCTCCATCGCCGAGCGCACCGCCCCCGGAAGTCCCGCTCCCTGTCTTGCAAAATACGTCCTCAGCTCAATCCCATAAAGTTCATCAAAGTAGGACATATCACAGAACATATTCTGAAATCCCACAACCGCGATCACCGGTCTTTGCTTTTTGACGATCTGTTTTGCCTTCATCACAAGGAGCGCCATCTCCTGAGCGGTCAGCACAATCTCGACAACCGGAATATCCGTGTACTGCTTGATTAACGACGCCTGAAGTCCTCGCGCAATGATGATCGAAGCCCCGTCCGCAATCGAGCGTCTGGCTTCTGTCACCGCATTCTCCGTCCGGATCACGCGCATTTCCTGAATCTCAAGTTTCTTCTCCTGCAAAATATTGTGCGCCTGATGAAGCATCTCCTCCCTCGAGACCAGAAGTGCTATCTTCCCCATAAAATCCCCCTTTAAATTTTCTGTAAGAAATAAACAATTCCTTAAAACAAAAAACAGGCTGTCGCAAACGCTGGAACTGTCTCTCAGTCCGCCTTGCGACAGCCTCCTCACTTAAAGCATGTCTAATTTAACTGTTCAATATCTTCACAATTAGTTCGTCTCTTTTTATCTCTTCATCTATTCTCAGTCTTCCACATCAAATGTCATATAGGTATCTTTCGGGATCGTCGTCTCATACATCGGCTTTCCATCCGGATACTCAGACTCCTGATAGATCTTTAAATTTACCTCATTATCCTGATACAGACCGCCAAAAGTATCATCCCCAGACTCACCGTAGGAGAAATCCTGTACAGCGACCTGATCGTTGATGCACTTGAGCGCATCGCTTGCGTATTCCGCTGCATCTGCTCCGCTCGTTCCATCCTTCACGACAACCTCAACATCAATGTACTCCTGATCGAGATGAAGGGCGAAATCTACCTGTGATGCCATCGGGTAGTCATCTTCCTCGAGAATCACGTCATTCACATCGTCGTGAAGCTGATCCTCATCAATCTCGATGTTCATATACATATTGAAATCCGGCGCTCCGTCAGAAGCCGCTTCATCCTGACGCACAATGTTGCTCTTTGTACAACCACCCAGCAGAAGTACACAGGCAGTTGCCAGAAGAAGGGAAGTCAGTGTTCTTTTTTTCATAATTCATTTCCTCCTGATTTTCATCACTTTTCAAAACTTCATCCATATTTTTATCTTCGTCGCCAGCTCACTCTATCTCTTCAAATTCCAAAACACAGTATCACAAACGGTCACCACTTTTTCCCTCACCAGAGAGGGATCCCAAAATTTTATGGAGCAGACGACGCAATACGATGTATTATATACGATTCCTTTTCATTTGAACAGGTTTTTCAAGAAAAAGTAAAGAAAATTTCACAATTTCGTTCCTGTTCATCTGTTATGCAAACAGGAACCTCTTTTCATTTTTTATCTACCATTTTCATTCTTATTTCACATAAAGAAATAAAGAATGTACCTTGGCACATTCTCGCGCCGAGGCACGGTTGCTTCGGCCAGATTCCTCCCGCAAAAATGAAAGCGCTTACGGCATCTTACGACATAAAAACATGAAAAACTTTCGTTAAAACTGCGACAAAATCACTTGCACATTTGTGCGCTCCATTTTATAATATACTGTATACAAGAAATATGTGACCCGTATCATTGCAGGTATGGATCGAAGGCGTCACTGGAAGCTCCCCACACTATTCACGAAATCCCGCAAACAGTGACCAGACAGAACACGATGATACGATGCAAAATAATGTTCAGACAGACCCATAAACACCTGTCTGTTCAACCTTCTAAGGAGGAATTTATGGCCAGACATCTTGCTCTGAAAGCATATGGAAAAATCAATCTGGGACTTGATGTCCTGAAACGCCGGGAAGATGGATACCACGAAGTTCGCATGATTATGCAGACCGTCGGCATCTTTGACCGTCTCGATCTTGAGCCGAAGCCTGAACCGGGCATTTCGGTGGAATGTAACCTCTATTATCTCCCTACAAACGAAAACAATCTGGTTTACCGGGCTGCCAAGCTCCTCATGGATGAATTCGACATCAAAGAAGGACTCTCCATCCGTCTGAAAAAGTTTATTCCGGTTGCAGCGGGAATGGCTGGCGGAAGCAGCGATGCGGCTGCCGTTCTGTTTGGAGTCAACCGGATTTTTCGCCTCGGACTCTCGATGGAAGAGCTGATGGAACGCGGTGTCAAGATCGGCGCAGATGTTCCCTACTGTCTGATGCGCGGAACGGCACTTTCCGAGGGAATCGGAGAAATTCTGACTCCTCTCCCGCCGGCCCCCCAGTGTCCGATTTTGATTGCCAAGCCATCAATCAATGTGTCTACAAAATTTGTCTACGAAAACCTGCACCTCGATCAGCTCTCCCCGGCTGATCACCCGAATATTGACGGCATTCTCACCGCGATCCGCGACGGTCAGATTTCCGGAATCGCGGAAAATCTTGGAAATATTCTCGAGACCGTCACCATCAAGGAATATCCGATCATTCAGGAGATCAAGGACACGATGCTCCGTCACGGCGCGATCGGATCTCTGATGAGCGGAAGCGGACCTACGGTCTTTGGTCTTTTCCCGGATCAGGAAACCGCCACAACCGCCTACGAACACATGCGGTTCGGAGAGTCCTCCAATCTCGCTAAACAGGTTTATCTGACAAACTTTTACAATCTGAATCAGTAAGGAGAGTGCATTATGAATCATGAACTGAAAGTCAATATGAACGAATATCTGCCACTTCGCGATGTAGTCTTCAACACCCTGCGCCAGGCAATCTTAAAAGGCGAACTTGAGCCGGGTGAACGTCTGATGGAGATTCAACTTGCCGACCGCCTCGGCGTAAGCCGTACCCCGATCCGCGAGGCAATCCGCAAACTCGAGCTGGAGGGTCTCGTTCTCATGATTCCGAGAAAGGGAGCAGAAGTCGCAAAGATTTCCGAGAAGAGTCTGCGCGATGTGCTTGAGGTTCGCCGTTCCCTCGAGGAACTTGCAATCGAGCTTGCCTGCCAGCGTATGACCGAAGATGACATCCGTGAGCTTCAGGAAGCACAGAATGCGTTCCGCATTGCAATCACCTCCGGCGATGCAATGAGCATGGCAGAGACCGATGAGCGCTACCACGACATCATTTACAACGGAACCGGAAACAACCGTCTCGTTCAGATTCTGAACAATTTGAGAGAGCAGATGTACCGCTACCGCCTCGAGTACATCAAGGACGCTGACAAACGCCAGATCCTCGTCGTTGAGCACGACAATATCCTCAAGGCAATCCGTGGTCGCCACGTCGCAGAGGCAAAGACCGCAATCCGCGAGCACATCGACAATCAGGAGATCACGGTTTCCAGGAATTTAAAGGAACAGCAGTAAATAAAAACAGCGATGAATCAGAAATTAATTTTTTCTCCGATTCATCGCTGTTTTTCATCTCATTATCTTAACCTGACTATCTTACTTACTACTTAAAAATTTTCTTACGCTTCCGCTTCATCCCAGAAGACCTCTCCTCCATACGGGAAACCATCCTCTGCCTCCGCATTCAGGTTCTGGACGGTCACATTCTTCGCCCCGCGAATGTATGCGCCGTAGATCTTACCTGCGAGAAGTCCCTCGCCGTCACACGGTCGGATGTCGTAACCGTCACAAGCCCACTTGCTGTTTTTGAGCAGATGAACCGAGATGTCCTTCATCGAGATTCCATCGATATGCCCTGGCTTTGATCCGTACACGAAGACTCCGCTCTCGCCGGTGATCTGAATGTTCTCGAGCTTTACATTGCGAATCTTTCCGAACGGGCGACCCTCATGGCGCTCCTCCGCGGTGATGTAGATGCCTTCCGCATTGCCCCAGTACTGGTCAATGAAGTTTCTCGTCTCAATCATCAGGTTGCGAATCTGCACATTCTCGATATTTCCCTTATCGCGAAGCTGAAGAGCTACGCCACGGTTCGACTTTCGGATGATGCAGTTGTCGATCAGGATATTTCTGAAATCGCCCTCGCTCTCCGTTCCGAACTTGATTGCCGCACTCGTCGACTCGAGGATACAACCGCTGATAATTACATTTTCGGTCGCCCCGTATTTCTGTTCCGCCTCGGTCGTCTTGAGCACAATGCAATCGTCCGCTGACTCGATGTAGCAGTTCTGAATTCTCACATTCCGGCAATGATCCGGGTCGATTCCGTCACAGTTTGCCATCTTCATATTGTTCAGAATCCGGATTCCATCGACGAGAACATCCTGACAGCCGACCATGTGGAGCGTCCAGAATGCGGAATTCTGAAGCGTCACGCCGGTGATTGTGAAGTGGCGGACATCCTCGATATAGAGAAGCGGAGTTCTCGGATACCACGCACCCTCGATGTGGTACTGGGTCTCGGTTCCGTAGTAGACCACCTCATTTCCATCAATCGCTCCGTGACCGGTGATCCGAATATTCTCACCCGTTGCATAAATAAAATAATGAGCCGGTTTGCCATTGTACTCACAGTTGATATATGAGGGAATGTCCGTCTCATTGTTTGATTTTTCCACAACCGTAATACTTCTAAGATCCTCGATGCGCTCGCTCTGCCTGAGCACTGCCCCGCTCTCAATATGAAGTTCGGTGTTGGAGTAAATTTGAATGGTTCCGATTTTGTATGTTCTTCCGCCCGGGACAAGCACAACGCCACCGCTTTCACGGCAGGAGTCCAGCGCCTGCTGGACTGCCTGCGTATCAAGCGTGACTCCGTCGCCCACGGCTCCGAAATCAAGAATATTAATCATTTTACTTGTTTACCTCTGCCATTGCACATTTCCAAAGTGCCTTGATGTAACCCATGCTGTATGTCCATGCGGTCGTTGATCCACCCGTGCCGACTCCCTCGCCCCACAACGGAACGTGGTCAGCGTGAAGCACGCCGTCGTAATCTGCCTTGACAAACTCTTTCATGACTTTGTACATATCCATGTAGCCGTCCTCAAGCAGAGTTTCCTCGAAGCGCGGTATGGTGTTGCTGACATTTCTGAAATGTACGCAGAGCACTTTCTTATTCTCCACGAAGTACTTGATGTCCTCGAGAACATTTCCGAAATGCTCTCCGCCCTCAAGCCAACATCCGATACACATCTTCATGCCGAGATACGGGCTGTTTCCCGCAAGCTCAAACGCATGCTTGTAATCTTCTGCGGAGGTAATCAGGTTGGAGATTCCACACAGGCAGTCTACCGGCGGATCGTTCGGATGAAGAGCGAGCTTCAAGTCGATGTCCTCACACACCGGAAGTACCCGGTCGAGGAAGTATTTGAAGTTGTCCCACATCTCCTCCTTCGTGTAAAGTCTTCCATGTGTGTACGGCAGTTGTGCAAGCTGATCGGTGTCGACAATTCTTGCGACGGCTCCTCTCGTCTGCTCACCGACTGCCCACTTTGAGGTCAGCACCTTGTTCGGCTCCCAGGTCATGTATCCGATGTGGATGCCTGCCTTTGCCAGAATAATGTTGAACTGGTTGAATTTCTCGATCGCCTCATCCCTTCCCGGAAGTCCGAGATGAATCTTTGCGTTCTTGTAAATTCCCACATTTCCCGCATCGGTACAGGTCAGACCAAACTTGTCCAGTCTGTTCATGAAGCGCATCACGCTGTCATAGTTGCTGTCCTCATCGGAAAAGATTACATATACATACTTGATTCCCATCTGCTTGATTAAAAGCAGTTGCTCGTCGGTGTAGTCGGAATTGACTCTCGACTGGATCTTGATCTTCTCTCCTAACATAGTCCTACCCGCCTTTTTCTAATTTCTCCCCGTCTTTTTTGTCGTCCGGCGTTACTGTTCACGCATTGCGCAAGCAGTAACCGTCCGTTCTCTCTTGCTGTCTCCGTCTCTGGTCTATCTGGTCTATCCCTTTGGTCGTTTTATTCGACCTTTTTATTCGGTCCAGTGTACTGCTTCCGGAGTCCACTGCTCAAGGCTTACATCGTAAATTCCAGTATCTGCAAGTGCCGGATCTGCAAAGGACTGATAGTAAATGATAGCAAGAGGAGTGATCATCACATAGTCATGTGCGAGTGCAACAGCTGCTTCCTGAAGTTTTTCTTTCTTCTCGTCCTGAGTCTTTGCGGCTCTTGCTGCAAACAGCGGGTCCTCAAATTCCGGCGGATCAAGCATGATGCCATGGTTCTTGATACCCTCGGTGGAGTACAGGCGAATATAGTTTGCGGTGAAGTCCATCTTACTTGCGCCACGGTTTGCAATGAATCCATCGATATCATCATCCTTCTGCATTTCAGCCAGAGCAGATGCGTCCATCGTTACAACCTCTGCATTGACATTGACGGAAGACAGGATTGCCTGGAATGCGGTAGCCGTATCGTTATCCTGAGACTTGCAGTAAATCTTAGTGTCAAATCCATCCGGATATCCTGCCTCTGCAAGCATCGATTTTGCGAGATCTATGTTGTACTCATAGAACTCGGTTCCCTCTTTGTATGCCCAGGAGTCCGGTGCTGCGAACAGCGGGGTTGCCTCACCGATACCACCGGAAAGTGCACCTGCTACATCGTCCCACGGAATTGCATGCATGATTGCCTGACGAACCTTCAGATCTCCCATCGGGTGCTTGTCGGACTTACTGTTCCAGATAATGTGCTTGATATCTGCAACGTTTGCGGTCTTACGTCCAATTGCTGTGAATCCTGCATTCTGGAGCTGTTTGATGATCGAATCGCTCTCAAACTTCAGTGCAACACCGACTTCCTTGTTCAGCATTGCGGACATCATCGTGTTCACATCCGACATCATGTCGATCTCGAGCTTGTCGATATGCGGCTCGCCCGCGATACGGTAATCCGGATTCTTGTGGTAGGTTACCTTGTTATCGGTTACATACTCATCAAGGATGAACGGACCGGTGCCGACTGCATGTGTCTTGCACCACTCTTCACCATTATCATCATAAGCCTTCTTGGAAGCGATGAAGACACTGCCGATTGCGCTGTCCCAGATGTTTGACCACTCATCAAACGTGATCTTGACCGTCTTGTCATCCACTACCTCGATGCTCTTCGGGTTGCAGACCTCAGATCCTTTTCCGTTGTCCACATACTGCTGAATGTTCCATGCAACAACCTCTGCATTGCAATCACTGCCATCGCTGAACTTTACCCCATCTCTCAGCGTGATCGTGAAGGTCAGGTTATCCGCATCAGTCTCAAATTTCTCTGCAAGCCACGGCTCATATGAACCATCCTCAAGCTGTCTGCCGAGCTGTTCGAGAACCGGCTGTGCTGCGAACCAGTCACCGGTTGAAGTCGACTGTGGCATGAAGAAAGTCTTCTGGAACTGCGGAATCGCAATCTTTAAGTCTCCGCCCTCTTTCAGAGTGCCTGCCGGCTTGCTCTCTGCGGATGACTCAGCACTTGCAGTGGTCTCCCCAGACGCACTCTGCTGTGCTGTCGTTTCCGCGCTGTCTTTTGCAGATCCCCCACATCCGCTGAGTGCACCTGCACACATGGATGCTGCCAAAAACATCGATAACACTTTCTTGAACTTCATAAATTGCCTCCTCCTTTTTTCTCCTTTTTCCCTTAATTTGCTCTTATCATTATCGGTCGGTCATCTCACCGACCTCTATAAGAATCAACTTTATAAGAGGTACTGCTTACTCATACAGGAAACATGCAACCTCATGTCCGTTTCCGACATCCTTTAACTTTGGAACTTCCTTCCGGCACCGGTCAGTCACACAGTTGCATCGATCGCTGAACGGGCATCCTGCCGGACGGTTCGTAAGACTCGGAACCTCACCGCGGATCTCCACGCGCTCTCTCGTCTTCTCGACCTTCGGATCGGCGACCGGAACTGCCCCTAACAGAACCCTCGTGTAAGGATGAAGCGTGTTGCTGTAAAGTTCCTCACACTCCGCAATCTCCACAATTCGTCCGAGATACATGACGAGAATTCGATCACTGATATGTTTGACAACTGCAAGATCATGGGCGATAAACAGGTACGTCAGTCCCAGTTTCGCCTGAAGTTCCTCAAGTAGGTTGATGATCTGCGCCTGAATCGAGACATCGAGTGCCGAGATCGGCTCATCGCAGATGATCAGATCCGGATTTGAGGAAAGTGCTCTCGCAATTCCGATTCTCTGTCTCTGACCACCGGAGAACTCATGAGGAACACGGTTCTTCATCGACGGGTCAAGATCAACCATCCGAAGCAGTTCATCAACTTTCTTCTCATACTCCTCTCTCGTCTTGACGAGCTTGTGAATCAGAAGAGACTCCCCGACAATCGACTCTGCGGTCTGTCTCGGGTCAAGTGAGGAGAAGGGATCCTGGAAGATCATCGCCATCTGCTTGCGGTACGGATACATCTGCTTGTCGTTGAACTTTGCAATGTCGACTCCGTTGAAATTGATCTCACCGCTGTCCGGCTGGTAGACTCTCATAATACATCTCGCAAGGGTTGTCTTTCCACATCCGGACTCACCTACGATTCCGAGGGTCTCACCCTTTCTGACGCGGAAGCTAATGTCCTCGATCGCCTTCACGTCTCCGATATGCTTTCTCATCATTCCCTTGTAGATCGGAAAATACTTCTTCACATCTTTTACATCGAGACAGATCTCATCGCCGATCACAGCTCTCTCAGCCTTCTTCACCGGCTTTGCCTCGATCTCCGCCTTTTTGAGTGCTTTCTCTGCCTCCGTCAGATGGCAGGCACAGAAATGATCTTTTTCAAGTTCTTTGAGAACTGGCTTTTTCTGAGATTTACACTTATCCATGTGGTACTCACACCGGTCATAGAACGGGCAGTACTCTGGACGCAATGCCGGGTTCGGTGGAAGTCCGTCGATCGGAATCAGGATTCTGTCACGATCATCGTCCAGTCTCGGAATCGCACGAAGAAGAGCTCTCGTGTACGGGTGTTCCGGATTCTCAAACAACCTCTCAGCGTCCGTCGTCTCCACGATTCCGCCTGCATACATGACATAGATTCTCTCTGCGAATCTTGCGACGATTCCAAGGTTATGGGTAACGATCACGACAGCCGTGTTCGTCTTCTTTGCGATGTCACGGATCATCTCAAGGATCTGAGCCTGAGTCGTTACATCGAGAGCCGTCGTCGCCTCATCTGCGACAAGGACAGATGGCTCGGAGGACATTGCCATCGCAATCATGATTCTCTGACGCATACCACCGGAGAACTGCTGAGGATAATAGGTGAATCTCTCCTCTGCATCCGGAATGTTGACCATCTTCATCATCTCGATCGCACGTTTCTTTGCCTCTTCTTTGCTCAAATGAAGATGTTCGATGATATTTTCCTGAATCTGAAATCCGACTGTCAGAACCGGGTTTAACGAAGTCATCGGCTCCTGGAAGATCATGCTGACTCTTCCACCGCGCATCTTTCTCACTTCTGCACTGTTCGGTCCATAACTGAGCATGTTTTTGTCGCTTCCGTCGAGATAAACCTCTCCTCCGGTGACCTTGCCCGGCTCCTGAATCAGCTGAAGCGCACTCATCATCGTGACGGATTTTCCGCTTCCGGACTCTCCTACAATTCCGATGATCTCTCCGGGATTCAGATAGACGGAGACATCTTCGACTGCCTTAAACATTTTTCCGTCGGTGCGAAAGCTCGTCTCAATATTTTTGATCTCGTATAAATGTTTTTCTGCCATCCTATGCTTCCCCTCTCAGTCTGGGATCGAGAGCATCTCGAACACCGTCACCCAACATATTCAACGAAATAACCAGAATCGCAACGCAGACACCCGGAATAAGTGCAAAGACCGGATTGTCCATCAGATAGTTTCTTCCCTCACTGACCATACTTCCCCAGGAAGCTGTCGGTGCGCTGATTCCAAGTCCGAGGAAGCTAAGGCCTGCCTCTGCAAGAATTGTGGAACCAACCTGCTGAGTCATCATAACGATGATCGGGGAAATACTGTTTGGCAAAATGTGTCGAAACATCAGGCGGAAATCTTTGTTTCCCTGAAGTTTTCCTGCCATGATGTAATCTGCCTGTTTTATCGTAAGCACCTGACCTCTCATCATTCGGACATATCCTGCCATTGAGGAAATTCCAAGGATGATTGCAAGGTTCTTGATTCCGCTTCCAAATACTGCGGTCAGCGCCATCGCCAGAATGATCTGCGGTACTGCTCGTACCGCCTCCATCAGTCTTGTGATCAGATCATCGATCCAGCCACCGAAATAACCGGCGATCATTCCGAGCACCGTGCCGATTGCACATGCCACAACGACTGCGAGAACGCCAATGATCAGGCTGACTCTCGTTCCGTAAATAATTCTGCTCAAGACATCTCGTCCAAAGTTATCGGTTCCGAGAAAATGAGCGGTACTCGGCATCTGAAGAAATGCCGCAAAGTCGGGCTTATCCGGATCATACGGAGCGACAAACGGAGCGAATAGTGCGAGAAAGATGAAGAGCAGGACAATGATCGCATTGATGATCGTCACCTTTCTTGCAAATACCGTTTTGAAAAATTTTTTGATGTTCTTTGTATCTTTCATTCTGCCCTCCCAATTTACTCAAACCGTACTCGCGGATCGACTACTGCGTAGAGGATATCCGTTGCCAGATTCACCAGACAGGATACCAGCGCGATTGCCAGCACACAAGCCTGAACAACCGGAATGTCTCTTGACTGGATTGCCTTTACCATCAGAGATCCCATTCCCGGGATGTTGAAAACAGATTCTACAAACATCGAACCGGCAATCAGGTTTCCAAGTCTCATACCGAGAATCGTGATAACCGGAATCAATGCATTTTTCAGAGCATGAAGATAAATAACCTTGTTGTTTGCGATACCTTTACTTCTTGCGGTTCGGATGTAATCCTGACGGATGACTTCAAGCATACTCGATCTCGTCTGTCTCGTCGTGGAAGCGATACCTCCCAGGGAAAGACAAAACAGTGGCATGATCATCTGTTTCCATCCCATCGAATTCACCCATGGCCAATCAAATCCGTAGGAAGGCAACCAGCCCAGCTTCATCGCAAACACGAACATGATCAGCAAGGCGAACCAGAATTGAGGAAGACATGCCGTCACGTTTGCGATCAGCGTCACAACCGTATCAAGTGGCTTTCCACGATTCACTGCACTGATAACTCCAAACAGAATTCCGAATGGAACGCTGATGATAAACGCTGCAATCGAGAAAAACAGAGTGATCGGAATTCTCGATGCAAGTACTTCCGAGGTCTTCATGTGGAACTGGGTGGATTCTCCGAGATCTCCACGGAGCGCATCCGCAAGCCAGCTGAAATACCGGACAATCACCGGCTGATCCAGTTTCAATTCATGGAATACTCGATCATATTCTTCCTGTGATACTTCCTCTCCAAGCATCGCATAAACCGGGTCGCCCGGAATCATGGATACCAGAAGGAAAATAAAAATAGAAAGAAGAAATACAACTAATAACATCTGTCCCGTTCTTTTTGCTATATATCCCTTCATCTTTGTCTGTCAGAACAAGTTCTGCACGTCCTCCCCTCCTGTTGATGATTCAATTTTAATCGTTTTTGATAACAAATACCAATTAGTTCTAGCACATTTTTTATAGTCCACGCCTATGTATCCAATATTTTGTACGATTTTTCCAGATATTCCTCTTGATTTTTGAATCTATATCGTGTATTTTATATATATTATTGATGTTGCCTATAATTATTATTAATTTCCCCATCAATCTATTATTTTCACACATTTATCCATGTGCATACAATTTAAGAGATTTTTCACCCATTAAATCTGTGCGCACATCATTAGCATCAGGAGGTCTTACAGAATATGGATATTCGATATATGGAATACATTCTCACACTTGCAAAGACAGGAAATATCACACAGGCTGCGAAAGATCTGTACATCTCTCAGCCGACGCTAAGCCAGTTTATCCGAAACTATCAGACTACGACCGGAATCAGTCTGTTCAAGCGGATGAACGGGCGTTACACCCTGACTCCCGCCGGGGAGACGTTCTGCAAGTACGCCGAGCAGATCATTGAGCTTGAGAACACGATGAACCAGGCAATGCAGGGATTTAAGAATACCCGTATTCTCAAGATCGGTACCTCCACGACAAAAGCGATCTCGATGGTCACCCACCTGATTCCACTTTACCGCAAGGAATTCCCGAATATTGATATTGCGATGTCCGAGGGAAACTCTTTCACAACGATGGCAAAAGTCGTCAACAATGAACTGGATCTCGCGTTTGGCTCCATCCCATCGACCGATCTCTACAAGGGGCAGATGATTACGCTCCGAAACGAAAAAATTGCGCTCGCCGTGCCGAGCCGGATGGCTCTCTGCAAGAATGCAAATTACAACTATATCCATCAGCTCGACTTGGAGACGTTTGCGAAGGAACTGCACGATGCACCGTTTATTCTCCAGCATCCCGGCTCCTGCATCCGCTACCTCGCCGACGGAGTCTTCCGCGCCGTGCACATGACGCCAAGTGTCATTCTGAATACAAGTAACGCTTCCGCGATTGTCAAGTCAGTCTCCTCCGGCATGGGAATCGGCTTCATCCCGGTCAGCAACATGGTGCTCGATCCGAATATTGTGTACTTCCTGCTCGATCCACCGCTTTACCGGATTCATTGCATGGTTTACCGCAAGAAAATGGAGAAGGATCTGCCATTCCAGCGACTGTTTGAGATGGCACAGGAATACACCGAGCAGTGGAGCGACTTAAATCCGGAAGTCGGAGATCTCATTCCCGGAACACAGGGCTAAAAAAATGTCAAAATATAGTATAATGCCGAAAATTAACAGTGTATATATCTATATTTATTTTTTTGAATGAATTTTCTGAACGCTAACCAAACTTTCCCTGCGTGTACATTGCATTTTTATTCTCACTCCTGTATAATGAAAGCTAATATGTGCTCCCGGAATCTATCCTGAAAATGGATTATTGTGAGAAATGGATCTCAATTACATTGACAGTGCCAGATGCCGGAAAAATTTTATGAGCGATGAGCACCTCAACATGTATGGAGGAACAAGATTATGCTTTCGGGACTTTTTAACTACGATAACCCCGTCTGGCGGTTTATCGGCAAATTTTTTGATATTCTGATTCTGAATATCCTGTGGATGGTGTGCAGTATCCCGATTTTCACGATCGGAGCTTCCACGACAGCCGTCTACTATGTGACTTTGAAACTTGTCCGCGATGAGGAAGGTTCCACCGTAAAGGCTTTCTTCAAATCATTCCGCGAGAATTTCAAGCAGGCAACCGCAATCTGGATCGTTCTTCTGATCGCCGGAATCATCATTGCAGGAGATCTGTATTTCTTTATCCGCGTGCAGAATGTTTCTCCGACTCTGCGCATGGTGATGCTCGCAATTTTTGCTGGATTCGGTCTGATCTGGAGTGGAATCGCACTGTTTGTCTTCCCGCTTCAGTGCCGTTTTTACAATCCGGTGAGACGGACGCTGTTCAATGCATTTTTTATGTCAATCCGCCATTTTCTTCAGACAATCGGAATTCTGGTGATTGACCTTGCGATTCCGGCACTCGCATTTTTCGTTCTGCCGATAATCCAGCCATTTTTGTTCCTGTTCGGATTTCCGCTGTTTGCATTTATCAATTCTTTTATGTTCGTCGGAATTTTTGATAAATACATGCCGAAACAGACGGAAGAGCATGTGACAAATTCGGAAATGTAAAATTGGGTTGAAGCAAAAGAAGCAAAGAACTGAATTAAAAAGCTGAATTAAAGAATAAAAAACAGTATAAGGACTTAAAATCACTATGCGAATTACGGAAGAATCCATGAAACAGACTTCCGGCGAGATTTCTGCCGAAAACCAAAATATTAAAAAACCGGAAGAGCCTCACCTGACGGAGCGCGAAAAACTCCGCTCGATGAATTTTCAGGATAAACTGTGGTATATCTGGAACTACTATCGCTTTCATATGGTTGCCGCCGTTCTCGCGATTGTTGTCGCCGTCAACGTCGGAACCGTGGTTTATCACGGCACGTTTCACACCGCTTTGCACTGCATGATTATCAACAGCCGGGATGAAGAGGGATTCCAGGCAGAACCACTCGAGCAGGATTTTGCATCCTGGGCCGGGATGGGGAAGAAGGACGAAATTATCTCCGAAACTACCTTCCTTGCGTTTGGGGATGATGCATCTGAGTATATTTATGCATCGATGGCAAAGATCTCCGCTCTCGTCGCCGCAAAGGATCTCGATGTGATGATCTGCGATGAGGAGACGCTTGATCACTACTCTTCGATGGATGGCTATCTCGATCTTAAAGCTGTGCTTCCAGAGGATCTCTTGAATGTAGTCAAAGATCGCCTGTATTATACAGAAAATGGAGATGGAACCCGCCATGCGTATGCGGTTGACATCTCTGGCACTGCATTTGCAGAAAATTCTAATATCCAGCTCTCACCGGCATTGTTTGGAATTGTCAGCAACAGTGTGCGAACGGAGACGTCGTTGGATCTGTTGAAGTATATTTTTGAGGTTGCAAAATAAAGCCAAGAAATACACCAATCAATGAGATTAATGTTATTAATGCCATTTTGTTATTATGTTATTGTCATTTTGTACGGATCCGACAGCGGACAAAGTCATGCAAACTCGTTCTCACTCCGGGTTTGCATTAACTTGCCCGACTACGGAGCTTGTTCCACCCTTAATTTTGGAAATTCTACAAATATAAATACTATCCATATAACTCAATATTTTTCAGTCATTTTGGATACCTCATAAATCTAACTTTCTCACTTTAGAATCGACAAATAAATCCCTATTTTTTTCAAAAACAGCCCCGTACTAAACTATCATAAAATTTAATTTCTTTAAGAGGTTCTCTGAGGCTGTATTGGATGCCTTTGTCACTGCAAAGATTTCATATTCATCTCCATACCACTCGCCTACATAAGAGAAAATCAATTTACATGCTTCCTCTGCATATCCATTCCGGCGATATGGAGCGAATGTACGGTATCCTAGTTCTAATTGTAAAACAAAATCTTCCGCAGTTTCTTTTTCCGGATTTTTCTTATTCCATCTCCACACATTCTGCGGTTCGCAGATTTTCACACGGTTATTTCCTGTGCGTTTTGGCTCGTAATTCCAGACTCCAGCTGTTCCGACAAGGATTCCATCTTCACGACGTTCTATTCCCCAGAGTCCATACTCATAAAAGCGATACTGGCTATTTAAGTATGCGAGATATTGTTCCTCATCGGAAAAGGCATTTTCTTCTTTGCTGACAAACTTATAGTCTTCCGGTGTGAGTTCACGGATTAACACGCGATCGGATTCTATGATGTTCCAGGGCAGACCGAGGTGACGACGGAGCACCCGTTCCAAGTATTTTTCATCGACTGCCTCAAATGATTCCACTGCATATTCTACACCGATTCCCGAAAACATCTCATCTCCGACTGCGACAAAGGCTCTCCCCACCGCTTTCGCGGTAAGGAGAGCCTCCCTCTCATCGGATACAGTAATCCCGTATAAGTTTCCGTCAATCAGCAATTCGTGCTGACGAGTCATCAAGCCTTCTCCGGCTCGTCGTACTCTGCACCGAAAGTATCTACGGTGATGCTCTTGATCTTCTGCTCTTTCAGCGGACGATCACTATAATCCGTGCGGGTCTCTGCGATCTTGTTGACAACATCCATACCCTCAACAACTTTTCCGAATGCTGCGTAAGCGCCATCCAGATGTGGAGCGGATTTGTGCATGATGAAGAACTGAGAACCTGCGGAGTTCGGCATCATGGAACGTGCCATAGACAGAACACCCTCACTGTGCTTTAAGTCGTTCTTAAAGCCGTTCTGAGAGAACTCACCCTTGATGGAGTAGCCCGGACCACCCATTCCAGTTCCCTGCGGGCATCCACCCTGAATCATAAAGCCCTGAATAACACGATGGAAAATCAGTCCATCATAAAAGCCCTTCTTTACCAGGCTGATAAAATTCTTTACCGTATTCGGTGCGATCTCCGGATAGAGCTCTGCACGAATCTGATCGCCATTTTCCATCGTGATCGTAATCTCTGGATTCTTGTTCATGTTTGTTTCCTCCTGAATAGTTAATTATTTATTCTTCTCCACCTATAATATAAAAGTGAGAGTTATAATACATCTGAGAAATGCGGTCTGAGGCGTTTAAAGACTTTCAGTCCGATCAGTCCAATCACAATTGTGAACACCCAGAAATAAATCGTCAGGCGCGGACGCTCCCAGAAGAAACTGCCTGTCAGCATGCTGTCACGATACCCCGCAACAATGTAGTAAAACGGGTTGACTTTGAGCACAGAGACAATCCACGGATAATCTGTCGCAAACATGCTCTCGTCATACATAATCGGGGTCAGCCACATGCCAAACTGAAGACAAATGCTAACAATCTGAGCCATATCTTTGAAAAATACATTGACTGCCGAAGTGAAATATCCAATTGCAAGTGCCAGCATCGATGCGGAAAAACTGTAATAAATGACCTGAAGCCAACTGATCGCCGGCATTCTTCCATAACAGAGGCACATCACAAACATGATTGCCACGAAGAATGCATGAACCAGAAGACAGGAAATCAGCTTAATCACAGGAAGAATCTCTACCTGAAAGACCACTTTTTTAACCAGATAGCTGTATTCCTGAAGGCATCCCGTCACACAGTTAAGTGCCTCACTGTAATAAAACCACGGCACAATACCCGGCACAAGCCAGAGCACATACGGAACTCCCGGAACCGGCGGTGCGCTCTTAAATCCAAGCTGGAAGATGAAAAAATAAATTGTCACCGTTACAATCGGCTGTACAATCATCCACACCACACCAAAGTAGGAACCAACAAAACGCTTTCTAAAATCTGCCTTTGCCAGATCCCAGATCAATCTCCGCTTCCGGATAATTTCTTTTAAAAGAGAAAGCACATACATCATATAAATATGGCCCTCACTTAAAACTTAAAGGTTTCTTTGAAACCACCCCATTTCTGATCTTTCTCAGAAATGATCAGCTCCACACCATCCTGAAGTGGCCACTCAATGCCGATCTCCGGATCGTTCCAAGCCATTCCGCCCTCATCGCCCGGATGATAGAAATCAGTGCACTTGTAAACGAACTCAGCCTCATCAGAGAGTACCAGAAATCCGTGTGCAAATCCCTCCGGAATGTAGAACTGCTTCTTGTTCTCTGCACTCAGCTCCACGCCAAACCAATTTCCATAGGTCTTAGAACCGGTACGCAGATCAACTGCAACATCAAATACCGTTCCGCGAACAACGCGAACCAGCTTTCCCTGCGGGAACTGCTTCTGATAGTGAAGACCACGCAGAACACCTCTCGTAGACATAGACTGATTATCCTGAACAAATACCATATCCAGTCCAGCTTCCTTGAAATCATTCTGATTGTAAGTCTCCATAAAATAACCGCGCTCATCTTTGAACACAGTCGGCTCAATGACACAAAGTCCCTCAATCTCACAGGTTGTCACTTTAATTTTTCCCATTGTGTTTTCCTCTTCTTTTTCTGACCATTTTTGGTCATTTTTGCTCTATTTTCCTGTTACTTTTTCATTCCTGTCTTAGATTCACAGCAATTGAAACCATTTTTATTTTTCGCTATTTATCTCATACCTAAACGATTACAATTTTTGCGCTTATTTGTGAATATTTTTATGCCTGCCCATTTACTTCGCAATGGCGACGCAGTCGGAGCCATCTAAATAACTTTTGCAGAATTATCAAAACCTGCTAACAAAGTCATTTAGCCTATCCCGACAAGATTATTTAAACAAGCCACACAAACATAATCATAGCAGCAACGCAAATGACATTATATTTCACACCCTCATACTCACAACGCTGTACAGGCGAATCAACGCATATGCATCCAGACAGCACATCAGATACAATATACTACGATTTAGATTCTTTGTCAAAACAACAGTATCATTTTTCAGTGCAAGAAGAAGCACCGGCAAGAATGGCAAGAAATACCTCCCCTGCACTCCATTGATGACTCTCGAACTCAGCGGAGTCCACGCAATCAGCATCGACAGCATCACAAGCCCCGCGCACCCTGCACAGACAACACCAATCCAGATCCTCTGTCCTCCCGAGAAATACAAACTTTCTCTGGGCTTTCTAAATGCAAGGCCAAGCAGACAAAGCGAAAGCGTCATAACGACGACATATGGCACATCGAGCACCGGATCGAGATTTCCGAGACTCGCTCCAATCATCGTCAAATGATACTGCTGTGTCTGCCAGAGAATCGTCTGGTAGAAAATTTTCACGAGTCTCTGTGGCTGATGAATCAGCAATGTCAACGTATATCCCGGCTCTGATGCCCACTCCACAAAGCTATCCGTCTCCGTCGCAGCTGCATAAGAAGCAATAACCTGACGATTGACAAGAAACATCGCAAGCGCAAATGCCAGTCCGACTGCAATTGCCGAAATCATCCATTTCTTCCAGGTTCCAAACTTTGCAATCGGAATCAGCAGACAAAGTCCCATCATCGGCGCATAGACCATCTTACACGGACCTGCGACTGCCATCAGAACTGCCAGAAGTGCAACATCCCGCTTCCTCACATTTTCCCGTGCACACGCAAGGTCGAGACAAACCGCCGTGAGCACGAAGAAGCAGCTCATAATCATCACGTCATACGAGTACGATGCCGAGAGATGAATCGTCATCGGAAGAAGCGCCACTCCAAACAGCACCTCTTTTCCAAACGGCAGTCTCCGCATCGCAAGCGTCGTCATCACAACAAAGAAAATCAGGTTGCAAATCCGCCCCAGATACAAGAGCGGAAGCGTCCCAAGTCCGAGAAGACGCGCAGCTGCCATTCCGATCGCCTGCGGAAGATACGCAAGCGGAGTCGTCGTCACCGGCGGAAACAGCGAATCTGCCTCAGTCTCCCCAAGTTCCGTGTGCAAAAGATATTCCGAAACTCCACTCTCAAAAATTTCATGAATCTGATGGTAAGATCCCTCCTCAAGCGGTTGGGCAATCACACGATTCTCCCCGGACACTGAGACATCCGCCTTCCAGGTTCCATCCTCTCCGATCTCATACACATGGCTTGCATCCAGATCCTCAACCCAGACATCTTGAGGGCGAAGAAGCACACGACCATAGCGATCTGTCGCCTGTTTCCCGATCAAATGACTTGAAAGCTGATACGCACTCACATAGTGGCTGATCTCATCCGGTGCTGAGAGCGGAGGCAAAATAAAAAGTGAGAGAAGTCCCAGCAAAAGACCTGCAACCGGATAAACTCGTTCAAGTGCAATCGGTGAAGACGACTCTCTTCTCTTTCCAAAGAAACCATAGCCCAGCACAAAGACCCCTGCGACTGCCACAATTGCAAGCACAAGATACCAGAAAATCAGCCAGCGATCCCCAGTCGCAATCGCTCCTGCGCGCACATCTTGAACATGATACCCGGCAAACAGCGCCACAAGACCTGTTCCGACAAGAATTCCTTTCCAATTAATCTGACCAAAATGACCAGCCCACTTTTCTTTTTGTCTTTCCGTCTGTTTTCCTGTCTGTTTTTCTTTCTGTCGTTCTCTGTTTTTCTCAGTGCTCTTCTTCATGCAGTTTCTCTTCCTCATGAAATTTCTCCTCCAGTGCCATCTGTTGCACCAGTTCCTTGACTCTCGTCTCGAGCTGGGAGATATGAATTGTCATATAGAAAACCTTTACAATCAGCACAAAGATCGCCAGTACAAACAGAAAGTTCGTCGTCGCATAAATTCCGAGAAGACGCGCACAGAAATCTGCAACCGGTGGAAATACACTGTATACAACAAGGACAAGCGCAAGCACAATCCAAAAGATCGAACTCTCAATCTGAACCTTGGAACGACGAATCTTATGCATCATCAATGCAAACGTACCAAGCGATGCCAGAATCAGCAACACTCTCAAAGTTGTTGTCATCATGCCTGTCTCTCCTTCCATCTGCGCTCCCAGTATGCCGGGCTCATGCTACACCACAAAATTACTTTTCTCGGAAGACTGCGATATTTTTTTCCCATCCGGTATCCGAGATACTTGCATCCACTCGAGACAATGAGCGATGGAATCAACCAGAAGCGTCCTTTTTTCAAGAGTTTCACCGCCGTCTGCTTCACAAGGCGAATTCCCTCTCCCTCTGACGGCAGACCCTCAAACACTTCAGGGTGATCCGCCTGAGACACCGCCATGTCAAAATTTCGGTGGAACTGCTCTAAGGGACTCAAGTTGTGGGAGTGAATCACCTTTGCCGACGGCACATAAGCGATCGCATATCCATCCTGAATGATGCCTCCCGCATAGATCATATCCTCATTGAAGATCGTACTTGTGATAAATCCCTCCCGCGCCTCGAAAATATCTTTTCGGTATGCACAGCAGACATTTGATGCAAAATAGGTCTTGATCCCAAGTCTCTCCAAATCCGCCTTTGTCTTGACCATCGGCTGATCCGGATAATTGAAATCCCTTGTCAGGCGCTCAATCAGATGACAATTCTTCGCCGGAAGCTGTCTCGCATACGCCTGGGCGATAACCTCACCATGCGGTCCGGTCTGGTCAAATGCTTTCAGAAGCTCCTCAATCAGATATTCATCCTGCGGAACCGCATCCTGAGTCATAAAAATCATGATCTCTGCCTCAGAATACCATGCCGCCAGATTTCTCGTTCCGCCGTGATCGAACTCCGCCTTCGTCACATGATGGACTTCCAGGCCGCGAATTCCCTTGTATCCTTCCTCATTCCAGTAGGATTCCTCTGTGTTCACTACAATGATCCGGCGTGGCTTCACTGTCTGCTTGGAAAGCATCTGCAAAAGTCTCGCAAAACGCCGGTCCGGCCGATACGCCGGAATCAGCACATCTACCGTCATTCTTCATCCTCCTCCTGCGCCATGCGCTTCCCGCAACGCAGTCCATACCAGGCACATACCGCAAATCCGCACGCCATCATCACCATCAAGATCAGGTAGGCACGCGCACCTCCGTTGATTCCATTTCGCTTTACCATCGCCGGTGCAAGTATCATCCCTGCTCCGGTCATCACCATATAGACTCCAAAAATCTCTTTCTGCCGTCTCATAATCACAAGCACATAATAGCAGAGATTTAAGAGTGCATAGAAACCTCCGCCCGCCACAATCATCAGAAATGCAAGGCTGTATCTCGTCAACATTCCCTCATAGGAACTTCCAAGAAGCATCTCCATAATCCAGAGCACCGGTTTTCCAAGAATCGCCGTTGCAACTGTCGCAAGCAGGGCAAGTCCACTGATGATTCCGGTCAGCATCCGCAGTCTCGAGACAAAGGAATCAAAATTTTTCTCATTCCAGTCATCCGTCAGTCCATTTAAGAATGGTCGAATCACAAATCCCGCTGCCAGATTGATCACCGAAGTCGGCATAAAGACGATATTGAAAAATCCAGAGGCTGTGTCATCCATGTGTGCGTCAATCGCATATTTGGCAGACGAAAATACATAGAAATCAAGAAAAACGGAAATGCTCAAAAGCACCGTCGCAAAAAACAGCTTTTTGATCCGTCGTTTCGACCAGCGATAGTCGATTCGATAACGCCCAAGCACCGCAATATCAAATACATACAGCCCGACAAGCTGAGCCAAAAGTGCCATCATACATGCGAGCAGAAGATTTTTCCCGGGCGTCAGCACAAGAACGGCAAAGAAGACGCCAACGCTCAGAATCGTGCGGAATGTATTTGACTTTCCGGTCAGATACAGCCTGCCGATTCGCTGAAACTCCGTCTCGTACACATCTGCAAATCCATCGATCACCTTGTATCCGATCAGGAGAAAAATCACCATCGTCTTCTCTAAATCGTACCGATTAAACAGGACATACGCACACCCAAACAGGAGCGCAACTGTGCATGTCAGATAGCGAAAATGAAGGTAATCTCCAAAGAGATACTCCTGTCTCGTATCCGTAATCTGAAACGAGCGGACTCCGAAATATGCCAGAAGAAACATCTGCTGTCCCACCGTGCTGTATCCAAATGCAAAGATTCCACCCTTCTGGCTTCCCGCCACACGCATGACGAGAAATGCCAGAACCATGCTGGCAAATGCATAGCAGAAACTTCCGAGCATATTCCAGTAAAGATTCATCTTCTGCCGGTCTTTTCCGGTGTGAATCAGAAGATCTGTGATATAGTTCATCATAAGAGAAAATCCTTTCCTCTATTTCTTCTATCTTTTGCTCTTGCGGAAATTCTGGATAAACAGAATTGAAATCAGAATCCGCGACATATAGCTGACGGCAACCATTGGCTTTAAATAGCTTTCTCCGCCTGCGCGCGGTGCGATCTTTACCGGCACTTCCGCAATCTTTGCGCCCTGTTTGAGCAGATAGGAAACAGTATCCGGCTCCGGACCGTAGTTCAGATTCAGAGCAAACTCGCGGATCATTTTCTGACTGAACATTCTCATTCCCGAGGTCGGATCAGCCACCTTGACTCCTGTCGTCAGATAGATTGCACCCTCAATCAGTCGACTTCCGATCATCCGGAAAGAAAAATCCTTCTTCTGATTCACAAATCGGCTTCCGATCACAATATCATAGCCCTCTTTCATCTTCTGCATCATCGGCTCAATGTATTCGGGACGATGCTGTCCATCCCCATCAAACTGGATCGCATAGGCATATTTTCGATAATAGGCATACTTCATTCCCGCCTGAAAGCATCCGGCAAGTCCGAGATTTACCGGCAGATCGAGCAGATTATATCCATGTTCCCGGCAAATCTCCTCCGTCCGGTCCGTTGACCCGTCATTCACAACAAGATAATCATACTGCGGATACTTCTCCTCAAGCTCTCCGACAACCATCTCGATATTTGCTTCTTCATTGTAGGCAGGAATGATCACCAGTACCTTATTTCTCATCTCACTTTTCTCTCCTGTCACTCTCCCGTTACCTTTCTCTATCCCGTCGAAAACTCAGAATCACGTCGCAGACCTCATCCACAATCTCTATCGACAGATCTGCAAACAACGGCAGAGTCAACACCTCCGAGGCAATCCGCTTTGCAACCGGCGT
This sequence comes from Brotaphodocola catenula, assembly GCA_020686985.1. Lineage (GTDB taxonomy): Bacteria > Bacillota > Clostridia > Lachnospirales > Lachnospiraceae > Brotaphodocola > Brotaphodocola catenula. The sequence continues at coordinate 40,786 of JAJEPU010000016.1, read as the reverse complement.
ATCATCCGCACTGAAATACTCGCGATAGCACGCATAATCATTAATACACGGGTAGAAATATTTTCTTGCAAAGATATTGTGTTCCTTGAGCGCGGAAAAAATCTCGTCGCGACCTGCACCATATCCCTCAAACACAACCGGCATATAGGCATAATTGTAACAGACATCCGGGTTTTGCGGGCAGAGACGGATTCCCGGCACACCGGAAAGTCTCTCGCGGTAATGCTCTGCAAGTGCCTTTCGTTTTGCAATCTCCCCGTCAATATGGCGCAGATTGCACAGTCCCATCGCTGCCTGAAATTCGTTCATTTTGCCATTTGCTCCGACGTACTCGACGCTCTCATATCCGGTAATTCCGAAATTCTTGAGCTGATAGAGGCGATCCTTTAACCAATCCTCATGAAATGCGACTGCTCCTCCCTCAATCGTGTGATAGACCTTTGTCGCATGAAAACTCAGCATCGACGCGTCGCCAAACTGAGTTACCCCGCGTCCCTTCCATGTTTCTCCAAATGCATGTGCCGCATCATAGATCACGCGGAGATTATGGCGCTTTGCGATCTCCTCGATCCGCTCCACATCGCAGAGATTTCCGTAGACATGAACCGGAACAATCGCACACGTCTTATCCGTAATCAGCTCCTCAATCTTGTCCACATCCATTGTATAATCTTTCTCATTGATGTCGCAAAATACCGGTGTCAAGCCATTTCGCACAATCGCATGTGCCGTGGAAGCAAAGCTGAACGGGGTCGTGATGACCTCTCCCTCAAGATCAAACGCCTGAATCGCAAGCTCGAGCGCCGTGTGTCCATTCACAAAAAGCTCCAACTGCGGAACATCCAGATACTCCTTAAGTTTCTGTTTCAATTCCTCATGATAAGCGCCCATATTCGTCAGCCAAGCGCTCTCCCAGATCGGTTTGAGCATCTCGACATATTCCTCAAGCGGTGGCATCGATGAGCGCGTCACCATCACCGCCTGCTCATGCTTTTCCATGCAAGTCTTCCTCCTTTTTTCGAGCCAATTTCTTTATCATCGATCTCTATTTCATCCGATACTCCGTGTAGCGTCTGGCAATATACTGATTCTCCACAACAACCGTTTTTTCCGGTGTTTTTCCCATAAAACATGCCAGATGTGCCCGAATCATATCATAGCCCGCCATGCAGGAAAACGCAACTCCCCCCGAGAAACGCGGGTTACACTCAAGGAAACAATAGCGGTTCTTTGCCTCTATTCCTTCCCCACACGCAGTATCAATAAACTCAAAATTCACACAGCCACAGATATCAAGTGCCTTTGCAATCTCGCGACACTCTTGCTCAAGCATCTCATCGTGATAGACGTAGACCGATGTTCCAGCACCATTTAACGTCCGCAGAAGCTCCCTGCGCGCAACCGCTGAAACGATTCCACTCTTTGGATCGCGGGCAACATCGACAGTCACCACACTTCCGTCAATCATCGGCTGTACAAGAAAACGACCGCCGTGTTCCACACATTCCAGAACCGCATACGTCATCTGGCGGGCATTCTTCACACGAGCCAGTCCCTGACTGCTTCGCCCGTCAACCGGCTTGATAACCAACGGATAAGAGAGATTCTCATATCCAGATCCCGCTTCTGCCTCCACAACCTCAGCAAGTTCCCTTCCCGGGATTGTCCGGCAAAGGCCACGCTCCGACAGGAAATTCTGCATCTTCTCCTTATCTCGGCACAGGCGAATCGTCTCGACTCCGGACATGCAGAGCACAGCATGAAGCGGGGCAAATTCTGCCGTCACCTCAGACTCTTTCGTCGCATCCATAGACTCCATTCTCCACTTTTGAAGAACATCAACCTCGACATCTGTCAACGGAAGTACGAAATCTACATGCTCCTTCTCGCAAACCTCTGCAAGAAATGCGCAGTATGCAGTCTCATCTGTCGCATAAGGCGCCCGATAACACACATCCACATCTGCGGAATCTGCGACCCACTCCGCCGGATAAATATCACAGCCGATAATACGCATTCCTTCTCTTCTGCATCCTGCAATCACCTCACGCGCAGAAAATGATCCGATCGCCGTCACCAGTGCGGTCTTTCTCTCATCCTCTCTCGCCATCTCCATTTTCTATCTGTCCTTCCTTATTTATGTCTATATGATTTCGCTTGTTTTCATTTATAACTCAGAGCGAATGCGCAGTGAGTTTGATAAAAAAGAATGTGCCTTGGCACATTCTCGCGCCGAGGCGCGGTTGCCTCGGCAACCATCTACTCCTGCGCCGAGTGCGCATCCTTGCGGAGCATTTATTATTTCATAGGACGCAATTTCCTATGAAATAATAAGATGTCAGCAAAGCTGACCAAAATCACGCGCCAAGTCTCCGCAAGCGTCGACTTGAATTTAATCATCCCCAGCCTAACAAGTAACTCGAATCAATTTGAGTAAGCACCATAAGGCGAAGAAGTCACTGCAAACCCGTGTGAAGCGTCGGTGCTTAGGCTGTGTCCTTTACAGCCTTATGCACCGCTACGCTCGCCCGGCGTATCGAGGAAGCGCCAGTGACGCTTCCGCTGATTTACCCGGAGCGAGAGCGAGTTTGCAGGGCTTACTTCTGCCGTTTGCGCCCAATAAACAAACTAACAATATCGATAAACTAATCTCTCTGAAATCTTTGCCACTGACACCAAATTAACGGGATTGCCATTAAAGCAAGCCCCAAGTGAACTTAGACCCCCTTGCGTTTCTGAATCATCCCACACAGGTACCGGAAACTCTCTAACTTAAATCCCCATGCAAGTCCCGCATAGATCACAATTCCCGCCATGATCTGAATCACGAGCTTGATCCACACAGACATCACTCCCATCCAGCTTCCTAATGCCATGACTCCTGCACACATCACTGCCGAGAGCAAAACCGGAGGCATCACATCCATCCACTGATGCAAAACGCTGTATCCGAGCAGTTTCTTGTTCGGACCTGCATTGATAAACGTGCAGAGAAAGTCCTGAAAGGCTTTCAAACATACCATCACATAGACGTCAAACTGCATACCGATCACGAGTGCCACCACACTCAGAAGTTTCTTCACAATCTCAAGTTTCAGGAAAATATCACTGCGCCCAACCGCATTGATCGCCTGAAGGTTCGCGATGTGAATCGGCCAGAAACAATACGAGATACACATAATCCTTAGAAACGGCACACAGATCATCCACTTTTCTCCAAGCAGTGCCAAAACCAATGTATCCGCGACCGCAAACATTCCGAGAAGCATCGGAATCACCGCAAAAGAGCTCAGCTGGATCGCTCTTCTCATCATCTGGTGAACCTGCTCGCGGTTTTCCTGTTTCTCCGCAAATGCCGGCAGAAGCACCGCCTGAATCGCCGCTCCGAGATTCGTCGCAATCAGTTTCGGAAACTGTTCTCCGCGGTTATAGCTTCCCAGTAATTCTTCATTATATATCTTTCCGATCAAAAGTCCATACAGATTATTAAAAACATTGTCGAGAAGGGAAGCACAGAGAAGTTTCCATCCAAACGAAAACATCTCCTTCACCCTCGATAATGCAAAGCACAGCTTCGGTCTCCACGTCACTGTGAAGAACAAGGTAATCATCAGCGCCAGATAATAGGTGATCTGTTGCCATACCATCGCCCAGACGCCAAAATCTAAATATGCCATTGCAACACTGATCGCACCGGAGATGATCGATGCCGTCAAAGTAGAAAGAAAAAGCCCGCGAAATTCCATATTTCGGGACACATAGGAAGTCTGTACGGAGATCACTGCGCCCGGAAACAATACAACCGCAAGCACTCTCACAATCTCTGTCAGATGATCAATCTCATAAAATCCGGCAATCACTGGTGCCGACAAATACAAGAGCACATACATGACTGCCGACATCGCAAGCTCAAAATAGCAGACTGAGGAAAAATCCAGCTCATCTGCATGGCGTTTTTGCACCAGAACGGTGCTGAATCCACTCTGGACAAACACATTTGCAATCACAATAAAAATGGAAATGATTCCGACGACTCCGTATTCTGCCGGACTCAAAAGGCGTGCAAGGATCACTGCAATCACAAACTGTACGCCCTGCGCGCCTCCATTTTCGAGGACTTTCCAGAAAAGTCCCTTCACTACTTTTTGTTTCATTTCTGTCTCTGCCACACCAAAACTCCTTATTTCCTGCGGTCTCGACACGATAAAATCCGCAATCTCTGTCTTTCCTTTATCCGATTTTGCCTAATTCAATTTTTCCTGATTCAATTTTGCCCGATTCGACTTTATTCTGCCCGATGAAACCGTTTCTGCAACATCGCGTAAAATCCGGGTGCCATCGTCTCTAACCGGATGAAGAACCGTGTTCTCAGATTGAGTTCCCGATAAAACCGACGGTATTTCCGGTCAAATACCTTCTCATACTTGCGCGTATTAACCCAGGTCAGAAAACGAATCCGCGCAGATGCTCTCTCCACAGTCTGATGAAAACGCTCCCCGCTCTCTCTATCAAATCCGCGGTACATCTCCTCCATCGCACGGGCATAATTTCTTTGTTTTTCTTCATAATTGCCCTGTTTCATCAGCGTCGTCCACGATGCCGAACCGCCGAGGCGATAGACACACATACACCGATCCATATAGTATGCCCACCCGCGATTCGCACTCATCAACTGAAGCGGAATATCCGCGATCGGAGCGTTCACATAAAAGTCCGGCAGATGCTCGACCATACTTTTACGAAACATCAGCGATGCCGTCGGATAACCCGATGTCTTGTCAATAATCTCCTCCGGACGAAGCTTCCTGCTTCTGCGGTACGGACGCATCATGTGTTCCGTTATAGCCTTTCCCTGAACCTCAATCCTTGCGCTGTGCAGGCAGAGCGAACATCCCGGGTGTACCTCCATGAAGTCGACTTGGCGCTGGAGTTTCGTCTCATCCGTCCAATAGTCATCGCCCTCACACATCGCAATATATTTTCCTCTCGCTCTCGGGAAATTAAACGTTCCACTGATGTTCGTGAGTCCCTGCGAGTACTGATTTTCTGTCTGAAGAATCGGGAAAATCCGGTCCGGATAGCGCTTTGCATACTCCCGAATGATCTCAGCTGTGCGATCTGTCGAAGCGTCATCGTGAATCAAAAGTTCCCACTGAAAATTCGTTTTCTGTTTGATAAATCCATCCAGAGCATCCCGAATATACGCCTCCTGATTGTAGGTGATACAGCAGATGCTGACCATGATCTCCCTTTTATTTGAATTCATGATTTCTTTTCCGTCCTATTATCTATCTTCCACGGGATAACCGTACAGAATTCTCTGTTTGGAAAATTCCAGCCCTGTGTACGGCAACTAACCGTTACAATATCCTTACATTTTTCTTGCTAATCTTTTTTATTTTACAATATCCCCCATAAATTGTAAATCAAATATGGAATTTTCCTCTCATTTGTGTTAGATTAACAATGTATATGAATTCATTTTTCAGGAGGATTTTCTCATGTATAAAAAACATATATGCAAAAAATCTGGTCTCGCACTGATGCTCTCCGGCATCCTTGCAGTCGGATCTCTTTTCCCGGCATTTGCCGAGACTGTGACATTCAACGCTCCCGGTTCAACCACGGAAGGCACCTCAACGGAGCAAACCACCGGGACAACAAGTGCCACAGCCGAGACGAGCGGAACGATCCATGCAGGATCTACTCAGGTTGAGACCGGTGGTCCGGGCATGCCGACCCAGTCTGCTTCCACTACAGAGGCAGCTCCGGATGGCGTGACCACAAATGCACCAGATGGCACGACGGAAATTCCGACCACCACGGATTCCACTTCCACCGAAACTTCTGCTTTCTCTGAAGTTTCTTCCGATGGAAATGCGTTGACAGATGCTCAGGGTGCAGAGCTCGAGGCAGAGCGCGCAGCAGCAGAGGCAGAAGCTCAGGAAGATTCCAACAACCCGTTAAAAGTTCCTCAGCGTGAACCGCATTTACAGACAACCGTTCTTCTGATCGCAGATGGAATGACCTGGTCAAACCCATACGTCAACGATCAGCAGATCGAGGGCGCTTCCGCAGGATTCAGCTCAATTTCTACCTTCCTTGAGAACATTCACGGTGATCTTCTCTACCGTGTATACAATTCTCAGACCGGATGGACCGGATGGGCGATGAACGGTCAGCAGACTGCCGGTGCTTCCAATCCGATCCCGGTTGAGGCAATCCAGTACCGCTTCGCTGGAATCGTCGGCGATCAGTTCGACATCTACTACTCCACGATTCTGAGCGATGGCACCCAGACCGGATGGGCAAAGAACGGTGAGAGTGCCGGCTCGATGAACAAGGGACTTTACATCACCGGTTACCGCCTTGCATTCTTCCGCAAGGGCACAAACGGAGCAGAGGCTCTCGACACGACAAACGCTCTCGTTTCCGACCATTCAGACGGCATCCAGATCGTTGACGGTGCAATGAGATACATCCACGGCGACGGCTCGAACTACACTGGTTGGGGCTGGCAGGGAAGTGATCGCTACTACTTTAAGGACTCCGTTCCGGTAACCGGATGGCAGTACATCGACGGTCTCAAGTACTATTTCCAGGAAGATGGAAAACTTCTGACCGATGTCGAGTCCGTTCTCGGAAGCGACGGTCCGTACCTGCTTAAAGTCAACAAAGAGATGAACTGCTTAACCGTATACGCTCAGGATGGCGGAAACGGCTACATCATTCCGGTCAAGTCCTTCTTGACCTCCGTCGGCGATGACACCCCGATCGGTACGTTCAAGACTCCGGAGAAATACCGCTGGAGACTGATGATCCACGACGTTTACACGCAGTATGCAACCCGTCTCGGTGCTGGTCTTCCGATCCTGCTCCACTCAATCATCTACGATGCTCCAAACTCCTATTCCGTTTGGGCAAGTACATACAACAACATGGGAATCGCCCGATCCGCCGGATGTATCCGCCTTGTCAGCGGAGATGCAAAGTGGATTTACGACCACTGCCCGATTGGCACGACCGTTACGGTATATAACAGTGAGATCGCAGGTCCGTTTGAGCGTCCGACAATCAAGGAAGAAATTCCGTTTGAGCAGACCTGGGACCCGACTGATCCGAACGTCACCGAGGAAGGCATCGCTCAGGCAACTCAGCAGATCCTTGCAAAGTTCGCTCAGCAGTAATCATAAAACAGCGATCATAAAATACCAAACATAAAACGGCTAACATAAAATGACAAGCAAAAACAGCCAGCAAAAATGGCTATCGCACAAATCTGCGGTAGCCATTTTTTAGGATTAAGAACCCTCTATCAGAATCTTATAAGAAAGAACTGATCTCTTTCAACATCTTGTCAATCTGAATCGGTTTTGCCAGATATCCGGTCATTCCGGCTTCTTTCGCCAGTTCCCGGTCTTCCTCAAACGCATTTGCTGTCATGGCGATAATCGGAATCGTCTTGCAGCGCTGTGCAGACATCGCACGAATCTTTCTCGTCGCCTCATATCCATTCATGATCGGCATCTGAATATCCATCATGATCAGATCATATTGTCCGGGTTTGGAAGCTGCCATCTTCTCCACAGCAACCGTTCCATCCCCTGCAACCTCTACGCTGAGTCCCACCTGCGTGAGAATCTCATAGGCGATCTCCTGATTCAGCTCATTGTCCTCAACCAGAAGAACTTTCTTTCCTGCCGGAATGTGAATCTCGTCTTCCGGTTTCGGCTTATTGATCTCCATCGGTTTTGTGAGAATATCCCTGAGTTGCGACATGAACAGAGGTTTCTCACAGAAGGCTGTCACACCAGCTTCTTTCGCCTCTTCCTCCACATCCGACCAGTCGTAAGCAGTAAGGATGATGATCGGACTGCTGTCTCCAATCACCCTTCGGATACGGCGGACGGTCTCAATACCGTTCATATCCGGCATCAGCCAGTCAATGATATAGGCATAAAACTCATCTCCCATATCCACTGCATGTTTTGCACGAATCACTGCCTCCTTGCCGGAAACCGTCCACTCAGAACGCATTCCAATCTCAGTCAGCATCGAAGAAACGCTCAGACAGGTATCGGTATCGTCATCTGCAACCAGCACGCGAAGCCCCTGCAAGGAACCAATCTTCTTGTAGATTTTTCTCTCCCCGTTCAGCCGGAAGGTCAGGCAGACATCAAACACACTGCCGACCCCCTCCTCACTCTCGAGATGGATCGTTCCGCCCATCATCTCAACAATCTTTTTCGTGATCGCAAGACCGAGACCCGTACCCTGAATGCAGTTGACGGTTGAGGTCTCCTCACGCGAAAAGTTCTCAAAGATGTGTTTCTGGAACTCCTTGCTGATGCCGATTCCGCTATCTCTCACAATAAAATGGTAAGTTGCACAGCCTTTCGGTGCCTTTTTCTCCTGTTTAACTCTAAGGCTTAGCACACCACCTGTTTTGTTGTATTTCACTCCGTTGCTCAAAATATTGAGAATGACCTGCGTCAATCTCAGCTTATCTGCAATAATGTCCTCGTCCACCACATCGACCGTGTCAATCAGGAAATCAAGCTGTTTTGAGGTGACAGACGGGCGGATGATCGTGCGAAGATCGTGGAGCAGATCCGGAAGATGAAGCGGTTTCTCATCAATCTTCACTCTCCCGCTCTCAATTCGGCTCATGTCAAGCACATCGTTGATCAGGGAGAGCAGATGCTCACTCGAGGTTCCAATTTTTTTGAGATAATCCTTTACCAGCTCCTTGTTGTCAATGTGCGAAGCCGCAAGGGAGGTAAAGCCGATGATCGCATTCATCGGAGTCCGGATGTCATGGGACATATTGTTTAAGAACGTAGTCTTTGCAGAGTTGGCACTCTCCGCCTGAAGCAGGGCTGTCCTTAAATCTTCCTGGCTCTTCTGCAATTTTTCATTCAGCTCCTGAGACTGCTCAACCGCCCCCTTCGCCTTTGCCTCCGCACGCAGAGACTTTTTCAAAAAGCTGAGAATGATAAGCAGAATGAGGAGAAAGACCAAAATAAAGGTCGTCGCTACCACAAGCAGATTGTCCTTGATGAAGTCCACAACCGTGACTTTTCTTGAACGATTGTCATACATGGACAACGCACCGGTAAGCATTGTGCTCGGCATGGATTTCAGCGTCTTATTTAAAATGGACATCAAAACCAAATTTCCACGTTTCACTGCAAAAGATACATTCTCCGGTTGAATCAAAGAAACACTGTGAAACTTACTATCTTTGATATAATTTGCGACCCGGCTTGAGCGGACAACAAAACCGTCTGCTTCGCCACCGCGCACAGCTTTCTGAACATCCTCCTGCGTGTCATACTCCACGATTTTCCACTGCGGATAGTTGTAGGAGATGTACCATTTCAACGCAAGTTTGTCTTTTGGAATTGCAATCGTATTCTCCGCATTTTCATCAAAATACGTCTTTGTCGTGATTACTGCTGGATTTGTGCTCCAGACGGTATTGGACAGCGAAAAATTATTTTTCTCCGCCAGATTCGGGTTCTGTGAAACATGGAAAATCATATCGATTTTGCCATCGTTTAATGCCTGTATCTCATCATCCTGAGAGTCAAATCCCACCAACTGAAACTTCAGCGCATGATCTCCAAGACAGTCCGTCGCATACGAAATGTAATCATTGATCACACCGATTACCTCTCCGCTCTCCGCCTGCAAAGAGCTGATTCCGGCATCATCCTTCAAATATCCGATCAGAATCGCGCCATGCTCCTTCAGCCACTCCTTCTCTTCCGTGGAGAGAACTGCCACGGACTTCGTAGCAAGGTATTCCTTGTAAAGATCATCGGAATAAAACGGTTTATCATACTCCATCGAACGCATCGCATTGTCCAGCTCTTCCTTCAGATCCAGGCGGTTCTTGTTGATTCCATAATAAATGCCGGAGCCTCCGGTTGTGACGATTGCAGACATCCCTGCTTCGACCCAGATCGGGGTCTCGGTGGAGATTACTCCGTCCACCTCGTGCTTTCCTGTCAGCTCCATCGCCCGTTCGATGCTGTCAATATTGATGTGCTGTGTCTTGATCCGATGCTCTTTCTCCCACTCAGAAAACTGCGTCGCCTGAATGCTGTCCTCCATGACGATGACCTTCTTGTTATTCAGAGTCGACAGATCCGACATGGAAATATCCTTTTTCGTGAGATCCGCATACAGGTAATATCTTTCCTGACCCATCGGCAACTCGGAAAACAGCATCTTCTCTGCGCGCTCGTCCGTGTAGGAGAGCGCTGCCATCAGATCGATTTCCCCGGCTTCGAGCATTCTCACCAATTCTCCAAAGCTTCCCTTTACATACTCGTACTGCCATCCGGTGTAACCGGCTACCGCCTGTTCGTACTCATAAGCGTACCCGCTTCGACCACCATTGACACCGGTAATGTGATAGGAATCCTCATACCAGCCCACACGTACAACCTTGGAATCTGTCTTTTCTCCTGCATGTTCTTGTTCTTCCGCACTCGCTCTCATCGGCAGTAGCGAAAAAATCATCATGCAGAGCAAGAAACATCCATATCTGCGCAAATTCCTCTTAAACTTATCTATATATTCTCCATCCCAGATCATATCGCCTCCCTATTTATGCCCTGCTTTATTGTTTTTCTTTTTGACTGAAAATCTGTGCTGTGCGAATTTCCATCCGGATTCCCCAAAACCACACCTTTGCAAACCACTCCTGAATTCGACTGATATGCAGATAATTCTTCATATAATAAAAAACACTCTGCTCACGAAGGCGCTGACGCTCCATCTGCCCTGAAAATGACTTGCTGATCGACACCGAATGCGCATGATCGTAACTCCGGTCGAGAAGCAAGACTGTGCGAAGTCCCATCGTTCTCATCTTCCACCCGAGCACATCCTCCTCCTGATACAGAAAGATTCCCTCATCATATCCTCCGGCTTCAAGAAATCTCCCCGCGTCAATCATCAGCAGAGAACCATGGACGACATCAACGGAAACTGCCTTTTTTCCCTCAAAATACGGCTTGGAATACTCGAGAAATGGCGCAAACAGACGACGGCTGACCGGTCCCATCGCGAGAAGCTGTCTCGTATACCCGCGCAGAGGCCAACCTCCCGTCATCTCCCCGTAAGTCACATCGTGCATTCGCGCACTCATCACGCCGATATCTGGATGCTTCTCAAAAAGTTTCAACATCCGAATGATCGTTTCCTCCGCAATCGTCACATCCGGATTCATGATCAGCACATGGGTTGCCTGACAGTGCTCGACCGCATAGCGAACACCAAAATTATTTCCCGCTCCGTATCCGCCATTCTTCTCTGCTCGAATCACATGAACTTTCTGATCCTCCAGACCTTTGAGCTGGTCCCACGAATCATCGGTCGACGCATTATCAACGACCACGATCTCCTCCGGCACATCATATTCATGGATCAGGCGGACGAGCTGTTCGGTTGTCTCGGCATCGTTATAATTCAGAATCACACTACAAATTTTCGTCTTCACATTCACAGGGATTCGTCCTCCTTCTCCTTTTTCCAGGGAATCGGACGGTCTTTCTGCACTCTCTGACCCTGCGCCTCAAGACGGTCAAGCGAGAGCTGTCCCCCCGCCATCTTCGGGATCGTCACGCACATCGCAAGTGTCTGAACCCGGGAATTCTTGCAGAAATGGTGACGCATGATATTCTTTACACGGCCTGCCGGAGACTGATACGGAAGCGCAAGAAATGCGCGAAGTATGCTCTTCTGCTCCGGTGTCATCTCCTTCCAGAAACGGTGACCAAATGCCGTCGCCTGCGCAAAGATCTGTCCATATGCGCGGGCAATCTCCTCTCCTCGTCCCTTCCGGCTCTCAATCGCCGTCAAAAGTCCCTTCTTCTGTGCGCCGAGCACATTGTCCTCATGCTGGCGATACTGATAGAGCGCCTCGTCTCCCCAGCTGATCACACCGAAGCATGAAGCGACAAGCGCAATCCACCAATCATGCATGCAACAGCTCTTCGGCGCCTTTGCGACGAGATGCAAGAGTGCACGGTTCATCATGCAGGCTCCGCCCGTCACCGGATTCTCTATCAATACCTCTGCAAACGAGCTGCGCTCCGGATGACAGTTCTGATATTCAAAGAAACTCGGGGCAATCGACGCGAGATTCTCATCCACAACCTCCATATCCGAGTGAAGCAGAATCGGGATCTCCTTTCCCATCTGTCTCTCCATCTGGCGCATTCTTCCGGCAAGCACTTTCACCTTGTCGTTGAACCAGACATCATCCTGATCGGAGAGCATCACATAATCACTCTCGTCCTCCTCAGCGACAAACTCCATCAGCGAGAAGAAATTCTGTGCTGATGCCGGAATTCTCTGTCTTTCTTTTCCCTCTGATTTCTGCAATGCCAATGCTTTTCGCTCCTGCGGAGTCTGATGATGATGAAGCACAATCTGCTTCGGATACCACTCGGCATAGCGCTCAAGAAGTTCCCTCGTTCCGTCATCTGATCCGTCATCCGAGATCACAATCCGCACGGGCACAGTCTGCGCCAGAATCGAGTCAAGCTGTTGTTCCAGATATTTCTTTCCCTGCCAGGTTGCCATCAAAACCGTAATCATTTTTTATTTTCTCTCTTTCTGTTTTCCACAAACTTCATTCCCATCTGATGGCTGATTGCCCAGCGCACTGCCGGACAAATTGCTGTCACATAATCCATCAGATGATAGGCGAGCATGTAACGCTCTTTTCCCTTTTCCTTCGGACTTCCTGCCCACGGTGTCTTTTCCAGATAAAACTCATACGCCTTGCGATAATGATTTCTGTTTCCGGCAATCCACGGTCTCTCATCCCCCATATAGTGAATGATCGCCGGGTGACGCTTCGCCGTTGTGAGCTGTTCTCTCTTCACTGCCCGATATGCAGGCTCATGGCGCACAAGCGTCTGATAAGAGAAATAGCGATAATTCGTAAAAAAATTATATCGCGGAGAAATCACCTGGATCTGCCCTTTCAGCCCTCCGTTGATCACATCCTGATCGCTCGCAAAAAGTTTTCCGCCCTTCTCCTTCCAGAAATCGAGAAGTCTCTGCTGAACGCCCTCTTCTCTCCACTTTTTCAGATTGATCAGCAGAACCCCCGAGTTGAAATACGGCTCGTCATTATCAAGCCCGATCGAGGCCTTCACCTCCGGATAGATTGTCGGTTCCATCACCGCACCGATCACATTTTCATGAAGCTCCGTCTTCCACAGATGCTTGAGTGGCTGGGCAACCACGGTGTCACAGTCGAGATAGAGAACCTTCTCAATGCTCTCCGGCAAGGCTTCCCCGACAAAGAGACGAAGCATGATGCTGATGTCATAGGCACCGGTCTCCACCTCAAAACCAATTTTCTGCTTGAGATCAGCAAGCTCCACAAAATTTAATCTGCGGCGATACTGATCGGCAATCTTTTTTAAATTCTCCTGATTTTCCTCTGAAATCGCCATTGACAGCACCCAGACCTCAATCTTCTCGACCTCCTGATTCCGGTCAAAGAGAGAATACATCGACACGCCTAAATGCATTGCATAAGCGTCATTTGACGCATAAACTACATTCATTTCTTTTTCCTCAGATTTCTCAGATCTTATTTTCCGTTTCCATCATTTCAAAATATACAGAAAAACTTTTTTCAAATAGCGTTGTTTCTATCATACAATATTCATGGAAAAAAGTAAACGGCGGTCCCGCCATCTCCTGCGGAACCGCCGTCTAGCTGTCATTGTTCATGCAGTGCACAAACAGTAACCTTTATTTTCTCAAAAGAAGAACCCATATGTGAACTACCCATTGTCTAAAGTCAGTAAGATTGCGGTAGTCTCATTTATCAAACAAATATCTGATCTTTTATACCTCAAACATCAGATCGCCATAGCTCGGGAACGGCCACAGATCCTTATCCACGATCATCTCCAGTTTATCAGCCGGTGCACGCAGAGCAGCCATTGCCGGAACAACCTTGTCGTGGTAAGCGTGAGCCTGATCGCTTCCGCTCTCCATGCCCTCGCACTCCTCAACAATATCTGCCAGAGCGGCCAGTGCTACCTTTATATCGGACAGCAGAGCAGAAGTCTCAGTAAGCAGTTCGGTCTGTACGCTGGTGTCAGCCTCCGGACAAGCACTCTTTACCTTACCTAAGGACTCAGCCAGCTCGGTGGTGTACTTGATAACTGCCGGAATGATCTGCTTGCCTGCCATGTCGAGCATCGTCTTTGCCTCGATATTGATGACCTTTGCGTAAGCCTCGTACTCAACCTCTGCACGGGACTGAAGCTCTGCCTCGGTGAATACGTCGAAGGACTCGAACAGCTTGATTGCCTTCTCAGTGGTCAGTGCCGGGATTGCATCTACCATAGAGCGGATGTTCGGCAGACCACGGCGCTCAGCCTCCTCAACCCATGCATCGGAGTAACCGTTGCCGTTGAAGATGATGTGCTTGTGCTCTCTAAGCAGCTTCTTGATCATATCATGAACAGCGGTGTCGAAGTCATCTGCCTTCTCCAGCTCGTCTGCTGCTTCCTTGAATGCCTCTGCAACGATCGTGTTCAGAACTACGTTCGGGGAAGCGATGGAATCTGCGGAACCAACCATACGGAACTCGAACTTGTTTCCGGTAAATGCAAACGGTGAAGTACGGTTACGATCGGTTGCATCCTTATCCAGATCCGGAAGAGTTGCAACGCCGGTCTTTAAGGTACCGCCCTTCTTGGAGTGGGTTGCCTCACCGGTACTGCACAGCTGATCGATGACATCCTCAAGCTGTTCGCCTAAGAATACGGAAATGATTGCCGGCGGTGCCTCGTTTGCTCCAAGACGGTGATCGTTGCCGACATCTGCTGCGGACTCACGAAGCAGATCTGCATGAATATCAACAGCCTTCAGGATACATGCCAGAACCAGAAGGAACTGAATGTTCTCGTGCGGGGTCTCGCCCGGGCTTAACAGGTTTACACCATTATCAGAAGTCAGGGACCAGTTGTTGTGCTTACCGGAACCATTGACACCTGCGAATGGCTTCTCATGAAGCAGACAGGACAGTCCATGACGACCGGCAACTTTCTTCAAAGTCTCCATAACCATCTGGTTGTGATCAACTGCAAGGTTTGCCTGATCGTAGATCGGAGCCAGCTCATGCTGTGCCGGTGCAACCTCGTTGTGCTGGGTCTTAGCGGTAACGCCGAGTTTCCACAGCTCCTTGTTGACCTCATTCATATAAGAACCAATTCTCTCACGAATTGCTCCAAAGTAATGATCATCCAGCTCCTGACCCTTCGGAGGCATTGCGCCGAACAGGGTACGACCGGTGTAGATCAGGTCTTTTCTCTGTAAATATTTTGCACGGTCAACCAGGAAATACTCCTGCTCCGGTCCTACGGACGGAACCACACGTTTTGCAGTGGTGTTGCCAAACAGTTTCAGAATTCTCAGGGACTGTTTATCAATTGCCTGCATCGAACGAAGAAGCGGGGTCTTCTGATCGAGTGCCTCACCCTTGTAAGAACAGAATGCGGTCGGAATGCACAGGGTCACACCGATTGCATCCTCCTTTAAGAATGCCGGAGAAGTACAATCCCAAGCGGTATATCCTCTTGCCTCGAAGGTAGCACGAAGACCACCGGACGGAAACGAAGATGCATCCGGCTCACCCTTGATCAGCTCTTTGCCGGAGAACTCCATGATGACTCTTCCCTCGGAATCTGGAGCGGAAATGAAGGAATCATGTTTCTCAGCGGTAACGCCGGTCAGTGGCTGGAACCAATGTGTATAGTGAGTTGCTCCTCTCTCGATTGCCCAATCCATCATTGCATGAGCAACAACATCTGCGATAGACGGGTCCAGTTCTGCACCATCCTCGATGGTTTTCTTCAGCTTCTTGAATACGGCCTTCGGCAGGCGCTCTTTCATTACAGTCTCGTTAAAGACATTCTTGCCGAATACTTCAGACATATTTACGATCTCGCTCATAAATTTTTCCTTCCTCTCCTTTGAATTTCCATTCCGGATCTCCTCATTGATTCATACAGTCCATACCGGGGTTGAACCCCCTTCCGTTCCTCATGAAATCACGCAGAAAATAAAAAATGAATAAATCTGCATTGTTTCTGTATATCCTGCATAAAAAAAGATGGCGCCCTCCTTCTTATAAGAAGAACGCCATCGTTCTTTATTAAAATAACCCATCTTACCAGAAAAAGCAAGTACTTTTTCACGATTTTCTTCTTTTCCTGTCAGAAGTTTATTTTATTAAGTACGACCCCTAATTTCAAGCCTTATTTGCGGAACCAAACAGTTCAATCTTCTCTCTTACGGTTGCCTTGATTGCCTCTGCGCCCGGAGCAAGCAGTTTTCTCGGGTCAAAGCCCTTGCCCTGCTCATCCTTGCCTTCCTCGATGTACTTACGGGTAGCAGCAGCAAATGCCAGCTGGCACTCGGTATTTACGTTGATCTTTGCAACGCCGAGAGAGATTGCCTTCTTGATCTGATCAGCCGGGATTCCGGTACCACCGTGCAGAACCAGCGGAAGATCACCGGTCTTGTCCTGAACTGCTGCCAGAGTCTCAAAGCTCAAGCCCTTCCAGTTTGCCGGATACTTTCCGTGGATGTTGCCGATACCTGCTGCCAGGAAGTCAACGCCCAGATCTGCGATTGCCTTGCACTCGTTCGGATCAGCGCACTCGCCCATACCGATAACGCCATCTTCCTCACCGCCGATGGAACCAACCTCAGCCTCGATGGACAGACCCATTGCATGAGCAACCTTAACCAGCTCTTTGGTCTTCTCCACGTTCTCTTCGATTGCATAGTGAGAACCGTCAAACATGATGGAGGAGAAACCAGCCTTAATGCACTTGTAGCAGCCATCATAGGTACCATGATCCAGATGCAGAGCAACCGGAACGGTGATGTTCATCTCCTCGATCATTGCCTTAACCATCTGTGCTACGGTCTTAAATCCGGTCATATACTTGCCGGCACCCTCGGAAACACCCAGAATTACCGGGGAGTTCATCTCCTGAGCCGTAGCCAGGATTGCCTTTGTCCACTCCAGGTTATTGATGTTAAACTGTCCTACTGCATAATGCCCTTCTTTTGCTTTTTTCAGCATTTCTGTTGCAGATACTAACATGATTCCATCCTCCATTCATGATATTTGTAACTGTCCGTTACAATCTGCCTAACGCATGAACTGTAACAACTGTTTCATACCTTCTTCATGTATCTCCACAGTTACATATTTTCTTTTCAAAAACATACCCATAGTATAATACATTTTTTGTGATTTGAAAAGAGCCTTCGTTATTTTTTTGGCAATAGAATTCGCTTTTCCGAATTTTTCAACCGCCAAAAAGGTACTTTTTCTATCTAAACTAACCGTATTTCTTATAATCCGAGAATCTCTGCGACTTCCTTCTCCATATCCGTGCGGTCACAAACTCTTGTATGACGGATCGGTGCGGTACGGATCTCCTCAACTGCCTGAGGAACCGGAAGATTCGCCGTCTTGCTTAAATCATCCACGATCGCAAACTCGTCGCGGTCATCCTGTTTGCCGTCGATTGCCGCCATAACGCTGTGAGCAAACTTATACGGACTTGCCGTCGAAGCAATCACAGTCGGAGTATTGTCCTTCGTCTCCTCGCGGTACTTTCTGCAAACTGCACTTGCGACAGCGGTGTGGGTGTCGATCACATATCCGGTCTCCTCGTAGACGTGGCGGATCTCATCTGCATCTTCCTTCTCGGTCGCATAACCACCGCAGAAATCCTTCATAAAATCTCTCTGTGCGTCGGTTACCGTGTAGGCGCCCTTCTCGCTCAGCTCCTTCATCAGTGCGCCTGTTGCCATCGCATCGCAACCGGTACTTAAGTAAATCAGACGCTCCAGGTTGCTCGAAATCAGAATATCCATAGACGGGGAAGTCGTCAGAATAAACTCTCTCTTTCTGTCATACGTTCCGGTCTGGAAGAAATCGTAGAGTACCTTGTTGTCATTAGAAGCGCAGATCAGCTTCTTGATCGGCACGCCGAGCTGTTTTGCAAAGTAGGCAGCCAGAATATTTCCAAAGTTTCCGGTCGGAACCGTCACATTGATCGGATCTCCGTCTGCAATCTCCTCATTGCTCACAAGTTTTGCATATGCATACACATAATATACAATCTGCGGAACAAGACGACCGATGTTGATCGAGTTTGCAGAGGAGAGCTGGAAGCCCTTGCCTGCAAGGCGCTCTGCAAAATCCTTGTCCCCGAAAATATTCTTCACTCCGGTCTGAGCATCGTCAAAGTTTCCATGGATTGCGACAACTGCGGTGTTGTCTCCCTTCTGGGTCACCATCTGAAGCTCCTGAATCCGGCTGACACCGCCCTGCGGGTAAAAGACGATGATTCTCGTTCCCGAAACGTCCGCAAAACCTGCAAGAGCCGCCTTTCCGGTATCACCGGAAGTCGCCGTCAGGATCACGATGTCGTTCTTTACCTGATTCTTCTTTGCGGATGTCGTCATCAGATATGGAAGGATCGAGAGTGCCATATCCTTAAATGCAATCGTCTTTCCATGGAAAAGCTCCAGATAGTAAGCGCCATCTGCCTTTACAAGCGGAGCAATCTCCTCGGTATCAAATTTTTCATCGTAAGCGTGATTGATGCAGTAACGAAGCTCCTCTTCTGTAAAGTCGGTGAAGAACAGCTTCATTACCTGATAAGCTGTCTCCTGATAAGTTGCCCCGTAGAGTTCTTTCAGCGGAATATCCAGTTTCGGGATTTCCACCGGCATAAACAGACCGCCGTCATCTGCAAGACCTTTCAAAATTGCCTGAGAAGCAGTCAGACCGCTCTCTCCGCCCCGTGTGCTCTGATAAGATAAATTCATGGGTATCTTCCTTTCTCTCTTCTCTGAATGTCTCTGAATGGTTACTGCTCCCAGCAACGAGCAAATTCTGATCTGTTCCCTGCATGCACAGCAACAAAACCTGGGTCCTTACATGCTGACCTTTGCGAAGAGTGTAACATATTTATGGAAATGGTGCAAGACTCCAACTCCGTCGTTTTTTTGTCATAAAACCGTGCTCGACCGTCCTCCCGCTCAGAATCCTCTTTGGTTCTTCTCTTCCTATTTTTTTCCGCCATCGTTTTTCTTCTCATTTTCACACTCTACACCTTCACAA
Source organism: Brotaphodocola catenula (assembly GCA_020686985.1). Classification (GTDB taxonomy): domain Bacteria; phylum Bacillota; class Clostridia; order Lachnospirales; family Lachnospiraceae; genus Brotaphodocola; species Brotaphodocola catenula. The sequence goes on along the minus strand of JAJEPU010000016.1, from coordinate 21,585 downwards.
ATTTAATTTAATAAAGTATCACAATCAAAAACCTGTTGCAAAAACAAGCTGAAAATTGTATTTTTTCGAAAAAACTATTGACTTTTCGATTTTTGGCGCATATAATGCAAAAAAAGCAATTCAAACAGAAATGCAACATAGATCAGAGGAGCAAAGGCGCTCGGCATCCCCGCAACTGGGGGCATGTTCGAGTGCCTTTTTTTACTCTCAATTCTATCGCGGAAGCGCAAATGGAACTTTTGATGACTATCTCATAGAAAGGTGGCAGAGATTATGATAAAAGTTGAGAACCTGAAAAAGAACTACGGAAGCCTGGAGGTTTTAAAGAATATCAATCTAACTGTTGAGGAGGGCGAGAAGCTTGTTATCATCGGACCGTCCGGAAGCGGTAAGAGCACTCTGATTCGTTGCATGAACTACTTAGAGGAGCCGACCGCCGGAGAGGTTTACATCAACGATCAGCTGATGACAAAGAAAAACCGCGGTGAGATGGCGAGAAAGTATTCCTCGATGGTGTTCCAGCAGTTCAATCTGTATCCACATATGACGGTTCTCCAGAATCTGACTCTGGCACCGATCAAGTTGCAGAAAGTTCCGAAAAAAGAAGCTGAAGCGACAGCTATGAAATATCTCGAGCGCGTTGGTCTTGCCGACAAGGCTGGCGCCTATCCTCAGAACCTTTCCGGTGGTCAGCAGCAGCGTGTGGCGATTGCCCGTGCGCTCTGCACGAAGCAGAAACTGATCCTCTTCGATGAGCCGACTTCCGCTCTCGACCCGGAGATGGTTCAGGAAGTTCTCGACGTTATGGTCGGACTCTCCAAAGAAAATATCACAATGGTTTGTGTCACCCACGAGATGGGATTTGCAAGACAGGTTGCTGACCGCGTCATTTTCATGGACGGCGGATATATTGTAGAAGAAGGAACTCCGGAGCATTTCTTCACGAATCCGGAGAACGAGCGCACCAAAGCGTTCTTAAGCAAGATTCTTCATTAAACAATCACAAGAAACGATGGCGCCGATTTTGCTTTCTTAATATTACTGCTAGCATAAAGGCTCCTTCGACGATTTTCCAAAATATACCACATACATAGATATGCAGGAATAATCAGGTCAGGGAGTCTTTTTGTATAGAAATGAGTCACAGAAACTTTTTTTGAGGAGGAAACAATTATGAAAAAGAACATGTTCAAGACAGGTACCGCTCTCTTTGCTACTGCTATGATGATGGCAGCTGTACTGACCGGATGCTCCGGTTCCGATTCGGGTGCTTCCACAACTGCTCCTGCTGATACCACAGCAACCACCACGGAAGGAAGCTCTGCTGACAATTCCTCCGCATCCGGAGACACCACTGCTGACGTTCAGAAGATTATCGACGCCGGCAAACTGAAAGTCGGAACGAAAGTCGATGTTCCGAAGTTTGGTTACCAGAATCCGGAAACCGGAAAGATGGAGGGTGTAGAAGTTGATCTGGCTTACGAGATCGCAGGAGAGATCTTCGGATGCACCGCTGACGAGGCAAAGGACAAGGATCTCGTCGCTTTCCAGGGTGTGACCGCAAAGACAAGAGGACCGCTTCTCGACAACGGTGAGGTTGACCTCGTCATTGCAACTTACACGATCACTCCTGAACGTAAGGAAAAATGGAATTTCTCTGACCCATACTATACAGACGCCGTTGGTCTTCTCGTTCTGAAAGACTCCGGCATTGAATCGATCAATGACCTTGACGGCAAAATCATCGGTGTTTCTCAGGGTTCCACGACTGCAAAGGCATTCGGTGAGTACACCAAGGAAAACAACATCGACGTGAAGCCGGAATTTGAGGAGTTTGACGGTTATCCGTCTCTGGCAGCTGCACTTGCAGCAAAGAACATCGATGTATTTTCCGTTGACCGCGCAATTCTTGCAGGATACAACGATGACTCCACCACCCTTCTTCCGGATCGTTTCGCAGAGCAGGAGTACGGTGTTGCTTCCAAGCTCGACAACAAGGGACTTGCAGAGCTGGTAAACGGCGTTGTCGACGATCTCAAGAGCAGTGGTAAAATGGACGAAATGATGAAAGGTTGGGGAATCGAATAACTCATGATAAAAGAACTGTTTAACGTAAAAGGCTGGGAGGCATTCATGGAAGTCCTCCCGGAGGAATACATACCAGGTTTTATCATGACACTGAAAGTAGCGCTGGCAGGTCTCCTGCTGGCGCTTGCCTTAGGTGTCATTTTTGGAATGCTTTCCACTGTGAAAGTAAAAGTCTTAAATGTCATCGCAAGAATCTATGTGGAATTTTTCCAGAATACTCCTCTCGTCGTACAGGTTTTCTTCTATTACAACTGCCTGCCGTTCGTGATCGGCGGAAGAGTTCCGAAATTCATCATCGGTGTCATCGGCGTCGGCATCTACCACGGTGCCTACATCTCCGAAGTCATCCGAACCGGTATCGAGGCTGTGCCGAGAGGACAGTTTGATGCCGCATACTCACAGGGTTTCACCTACATTCAGACGATGCGCTACATCATTCTTCCGCAGACGCTCAAGATGATCATGCCACCGCTTGCAAACCAGGCGCTCAACCTTGTGAAGAACACTTCTGTTCTCGCAATGATCGCAGGAATGGATCTGATGTATCATGCGGATTCCTGGGGCAGTGATCTCGGATACTTCGTGCAGGCATATCTGCCGTGTGCTCTTTTGTACTTTGTCATTTGTTTCCCGATCGCAAAGCTCTCCCGCTATTTGGAGATCCGCGCAAAGCGCACTCCGGTTCCGAAAAAAATGAAGGGGGTGGCATGAAATGGCTGAGGTATTTGCATCCATCTTTACAAAATCCAATCTTCTCTTTATGATGGAGGGACTTCTGACGACGGTTTTGATCTCCGCGTGCACGATTGTTCTGAGCCTGTTCTTCGGCACACTCGTCGCAATGGTTCGCCACTTCTGTACCGGAAAGCTGACGATCCTCTCCCGCCTTATCGGAGCCTACATCGAATTTTTCCGGTGTACACCGAACATCCTGTGGATTCTCTGGATTCGCTTCACGATGCAGGGTGATCCGACCGTGAAAGCAATCTTCGCCTGCACGCTGTTCACAACCGCTGTAATTGCAGAGATCGTCCGCGGAGGCTTAAACAACGTTCCGAAGGGACAGTTTGAGGGAGCTGCCTCCCAGGGCTTTACATTCTGGCAGACGATGGTCTACATCGTTCTCCCGCAGACATTCAAGAGCATCATCCCGGCACTGCTCTCTCAGGTTATCACCGTCATCAAGGATACTTCGTTCCTGAAAGCAGTCGACATTGCCGAGTTCATGAGAAACAGCAGTATTGTCATGGGTTCTCTGCGCAGTCCTGCACAGATCACAACCCTGTATGCGTTCATCGCACTCTGCTATTTTGCAATCTGCTTCTCCCTGTCCTGCGCCGTGCGGTTTTACCAGAAACGGATTCAGGCGACCGCGTAAGAAATCTAGGATTCTGTTTGTAAAATTATTTATTAAGGAATATGAAGTTTTGTTCGAGACAGATGCTAGAGCATGTTTGAAATATTTATTTTCAGGCACGCTCTAACATCTGTCTTTTTGATTGACTGCTTTTATGGTATAATGTGCAAAAAAGAAAAATTAAGAGGGAATATTACGGTATGACTCAAATCACTTAACACAGGCTTCTTATCTCTCATTCTACATTTAGAAAGGACTCACTGTCATGTATACTTACGCTTGGTACCACTGGCTGACGTTCTTTTACGTCTATTGCTTTTTCGGATGGATTTTTGAATCCACCTACGTTTCTCTGAAACAGAGACACTTTGTCAACCGTGGCTTTCTCCGTCTCCCAATGCTCCCTCTTTACGGAACCGGAGCAGTGATGATGCTATGGGTCTCTCTGCCGGTGAGAAACAGCCTGATCGCCGTCTATTTCTCAGGTGTAATCGGAGCCACTGTTCTCGAATACATCACCGGATGGGCGATGGAACGTTTATTTAAAGTGCGTTACTGGGATTACAGCAATCAGAAATTCAATCTGCACGGATACATTTGTCTGACTTCCTCGATTGCATGGGGTTTCCTGACAATCCTTATGACGGAAGTAATTCATCCACCGATTGCAAAGGCTGTTCTCGAGATCAAACCTCACACAGAATGGTTTTTCCTGATCACAACAACGATTCTCTTTGGATATGATACGTTCCAGTCCACGAAGGAAGCTCTCGACCTCGCTCGCGCCCTCGAATCAATCACCAAACTGCGTACCGAGCTTGAGGATATGCAGGTTCAGATTGCTCTTCTGCGTGCTGAGACGGTTCAGGAAATCCACCGCATCAAAGAAAATGTCCGCGATTCCGTTGCCGAATCTGCCGAGCTTCGCCATGAGAATATAAACCTCAAGAAAGAAGAGTTCGAGACAAGAATTCAGGAGCTGTCCAAACAGCTGAACGAAAAACGCGACGTTCTCAAAACACACATTGGCAAACGTACCCCTGCAATCCTTCGTCGAAACCCAGGTGCAATCTCCCGCCGTTTTGCTTCCGCGCTGAAGGAATTGCGTAGTACAATTGAGAGCTTATAGCCCAAAAATGTTTAATCAAATCAATTAGCAAAAGAGAACCTGTTGACGTTATTAAAGATCATTTTTATTTTCTTAACTCGCAAAAGTATTTCGTTTGGCGGAGCGCGAGAAAATCTAGCCAAAAACTCAAACGCACTTCAACTGTTCAATCAGCTCCTGCATACACCGCTCGGGATTGCTTCCATTGACATAGAGCAGAATCTGGTTCTCCCCGCGCTCCGCAAGCACCCGATAATAACAACTGTGTTTGAGTACCGCCGTATTTACAATAATGACTTCCTTGCTTCGGATGCTCTCTCCGTCGTAGTTATTCTTGTCCGCGGACATAAACTGCCATTGCGGAAACTGCTCTCGAAACCGCTTCTGCCAGTTCACATGACCTCCGATCACAATCACCCGGCGTCCTTTCAGGATTGTCCGAAGATTTTCCGCACAGTTTCCTCCCATTTTTTCTATTTCTTCTGTTTCTTTTATAGCTTTTGTATCTTTTGTATTTTCTGTATCTTTACTATTCTCCGATTCATCTATACACTGTCCCAAATACGGATTCTGTGACCTTCCAGATCCCCCGCGAAAACTCCCCGTCATCTGCCAAACGTACTCGCGAAGCTGGTTTAACTCCTTTCCTCTTCGCTCCTGCTCCCGCCTCAGCTCTTCAATCTGATCCTTTCTCTGCTCGAGACATTGATTTGCCTGACAGAGGCTCTGATCAAGGTTCTTGCGATCTGTCTTCATTCTCTCCAATCTCTCTCGCAAATCCAGATTCTCTCTCTGAAGTTCCTGAAGACGTCTCAAAAGTCTCTCGCACTCTTCCACATCAATCTGTTTTTCTCCATCCCCGAAAAACTTCTTTCGTCTCTTTTGTTCTTCCCGCTCCTCACGATTCCGCTCACAGTATTCCGTCAGCCTTCCGATATATTTACACAGGGTGGATGCCAACAGCCACGGCATATACTCCTCCCAGTCCATATCGGCATTCAGAGAAAAAATCTTCTGAATCTCCTGATCGGTCAGCTGGATTCCCTGCAACATCCTTGGATTCATATGAAAAATCGAAAAGATCTCCCGATAATCGCATCCGACTTCCGTGCTATCTCCATCCCCGTTTTCCGCATGTTCCGCCTCAGTGCCCTCCATTCCTTCTGCCTCCGCCATCATTTTCCGAAGCGTCTCATCACTCACATCCCGAAGCGGGTGTTCGAGACAACTCTTGACGTAATCCTCACAGCGATAGACCTCCTTCATCTCCCTGAATTTTTTGCGTCCCTCTGCACTGATTGCGACCTCTTCTTCCATCTCATTCATCTGCAACTCGTAATCCTGAAGGACCGGAAGAAAGGTATAAAACAGAAAATCCTCCTCTCGCGGAATCTCAAGTTTCTCTGCCATCGCAATTCCAAGAACTGACGCCGAGATTCTAAGTGCCATATCAGACTCTGTGGAAAGTTGTGCAAAGACGGTTCCATTCATCCGCTCACACCCGCGGAGAAACTTCTGCATCTTTCTGTATCCACTCTGCGCAATCTCCCAGAACATCTGATAGGCAGCTCCCTTTTGAGGTGCATTCTGACGAATCTGTTCAAGAAGCTCCATGCACCATCTTGCATCCTCCCTCTGCCACTGTGGAAACCACGCGAAGAAATTCTGATCCTGAAATTCATTTTTCCGGAAATCAGAACTTGACCCCGAAGCCCCAGAAATTTTCTCACGAACCGCACGAATTTCTTTCAGACACCTCTCGTTTTTGACGAGCGCATAGACCAGATACTTCTGTATGGAAATTGTGATTGTCTTCTGATCAAGCTCCAGTGCCTTTCGGCTGTGATAAGCGATCGCCAAGGTCTGATGCTCCAACCATGCCTCCAAGACATCCCCGCTCACAACCTGCTCATACGCAAGCTCAAGCGCATTCTCATCGAGAACTGCCATATTTTCAACTGTCTTTCCGATTTCACCCGGAAAACGACACCGAATTTTCTCGGGAATCTGCTTTCTCCCAATCCCAAGATCTCCAATGCGCTCCATCAGCGCCATCCGATACTCCGGCACGCTTAAAAAATACTGCATCAGCTTCGCCTTTGCGCGCACCTTGCACTGGAGTTTCCCACTCATCACCATTTCCATACTCATCTGTCCTCTCCGAATGCATCCGACTTCCGCTTCCGGAACATTCTCGATAACGATCTCCGGGCAAAATGTCTGCATCCTGCTCTTTTTCGTTTATTCTGTTGATTTTCTCTCTTCTGATCTGTCCGCGAAATCTGCGCATGAACATCTCGATATCTTTAGAACCCAACCGGAAAGAAATCCGGTGAAGATAAATTCAGTATAGACGTAGCTCTGATCCCTGTCAACTGTTTTTTCGTACCAGTTTCCTCTATAATAACCACCATCTCCATCACTCTCACAAAAAAGAAAAAAGGAGCCAGACTGCCACAAAGCAATCTGACTCCTTGTAAGCTCAAAAGTTTGGGTTCTCCTCAGAGTTTTACATACATAAATTACATCAGCTTGTCCACCATCTCAGCAACTGCCTTTCCGAGTGCCTCAGACTTCTCGTCTGCGTCAGCTAAGGAAGTACCCTTTACGCCATAGTAGAACTTGATCTTCGGCTCAGTGCCAGACGGACGAACGCACAGCCATGCATTGTCGTTCATGTCATAATACAGAACGTTGGATGCCGGAAGACCGGTCGGTACAACATTTCCAGTTGCCATATCCTTGATCGTATCCTTCTGATAATCGCGTGCGGACAGAACCTTGTACTCGCCAACCTCTGCCGGAGTGTTGTTTCTCAGAGTCTCCATGATCGACTGAATCTTTGCCAGACCCTCGATACCGGACAAACCGATGGACTTTACGGAATCCTTGTAGTAGCCGTACTTGTCGTACATAGCAACCATTGCATCCCACAGAGTCATATTCTTGGTCTTGTAGTATGCAGCAGCCTCACACAAAGCAACCGTAGCGGAAACCGCATCCTTATCACGCGCATAGGTACCGATCAGACAGCCATAGCTCTCCTCCATACCGAACATGTAGTGACCAACACCGGTATTCTCCTCCTTGAGGATCTGCTGGCCGATCCACTTGAATCCGGTCAGGCACTCCACGAGCTTACAGTTGTAAGCACCTGCAACGGCATCGATGAGGTTCGTGCTCACGATAGACTTAACAACCTCAGCGTCTGCCGGGATCTTGTTCTGAACAGCCTTCTGGCTCAGAACGTACTCACACAGCAGGGAACCGGACATATTTCCGGTCAGGGAAATGTACTCGCCGGACTTGGTGTCCTTCACATACACACCAAGACGGTCTGCATCCGGATCAGTTGCCAGAACAAGGTCTGCATCGATCTCCTTTGCGAGCTTCAGACCCAGAGCAAATGCCTCTGCTGCCTCCGGGTTCGGATAGCTTACAGTCGGGAACTCACCATCCGGAAGCTCCTGCTCACGAACTACATAGACATTCTCAAAACCGATGTCATGCAGAGCACGGCGTACCAGAACATTTCCGGTTCCATGCAGAGGAGTGTACACGATCTTGATGTCCTTCTGCATCTTGTTGATCGCATCCTGGTTGACAACCTGAGCCTCAACATGAGCCAGATACTTATCATCGATCTCAGCGCCGATTACCTTGTAAAGTCCAAGAGACTTTGCATCGGAAGCGGTCATTGTCTTGACAGTAGACAGATCCTCGATTGCCAGAACTTCCTCGGTAACACCCTTGTCATGAGGCGGAGTAAACTGTGCGCCATCCTCCCAGTATACCTTGTATCCATTGTACTCAGGCGGGTTGTGGCTTGCAGTTACGTTGATTCCTGCGATACATCCAAGCTCTCTCACTGCAAAGGACAGCTCCGGAGTCGGACGCAGGGACTCGAACTTGTAAGCACGGATTCCGTTTGCTGCCAGAGTGCGTGCTGCCTCATCTGCAAACTCAGGAGACATACGGCGGGAGTCATATGCGATTGCTACGCCTCTGTCTGCTCCTCCCTGCTTGATGATGTAGTTTGCAAGTCCCTGGGTTGCACGGCGTACTACATAGATATTCATGCGGTTGATACCGGCGCCGATGATACCACGCAGACCTGCGGTACCGAATTCCAGATCCTTATAGAAACGCTCTTTGATCTCATTCTCATCTCCGGCAATTCCGCGCAGTTCCTCTTTTGTAGCCTCGTCGAAGTACGGATTATCAAGCCATTCCTGATAAATCTTCATGTAATCCTTCATAACTAATACTCCCTCCTGTTTTTCCCCATTCTTATCGTTCTTCCGATGGCAAATTGATGATCTATTTTCGATTACATCCATCGACTTTCCGACGTTTCTGTCAGGTCACGGGTACGACCTGCGATGCTTTTATTATATAACAATGCATCTGAAAAAGGAAGAAAAACCCGGGAATTTCTCTTACTTTATTTTTTCGAGAAAGTGCATTCTTTTCTCCTGCTGGGATACCAACACGCGAAGCTTCTCCACATTCTTCTCCGGAATCCACGCTTTATTGCTGTTGTTGTAATAATTGAGCTGTTTCTGGTATTTTTCCGGATAGAGAAGCAGGTAATACAGCCGATTTCGCTCCGTCTCATCAAGTGGATTTTCCCTCTCATATCGCTCAAGCAAAGACACCCCCAGCAGCTCATTCCAGCCATGTTTTTCCATGACTTTCCTCATGAAACGGCTCAGATCACTCATCTGACTCCCCCGATGCATCTGATGAAATTCCACAAAAATTGCCTCATCCCTGCGAAGAAGCAAATGATGCTGGTCAAGATCCCCATGACACAAAAAAAGCCGGTCCTCCTCATTCTTTTTCTCGAGTCGTTCCAGCCCCTTCTGTGCCTCAAGCGCCTGCTCATAAAATTGATCAAAGTCAGTCGCAACACAGCGTTCAAATTCACTTTTCTTTCGTTTTCCGCGGATGAAAGCCCGAACCCGCTTCATTTCCCGGTTATGCCGTTCCATCTCACAGCTCAAATCGGGCGGAATTGTGGAACCCATACTCCACGCATCCTGCCAGGAAATTCCCTGGAATGCTCGGTGAAGCCTTCCGATCCATTCTACTGCGACAAAGATCTCTCTCGTGTCACGCAGACTACATTCCCGCTCAGAAAACCATTCTTTTAATACATACCGGGTGCCATCCGGTCCTACCGTGACAAGCTCGCCCTCCTTATTGCGGATATACTGGTCCACATAAGGAATTCCCCGCTCTCTCAAAGCATAAAGAACCGCCTCCTCAAACTCAAGCCGTTTTACGGTTCCGCGATATTCCTTGAGCAGAAAAATCCGGTCATTCTGCTCCCAGATCCATGCTCCGCGCCCCCGGCGGACTCCATCCAGCTCCCCCTCGTAATGCTGTAAAACATCCAGATAACTGTCGTTCACACCCACCCCTCCACTCTCTGATTGTTTCTGTTCCCTTCGTTTTCATTCCCAGAAACATCTCTCCATTCCCGGCTACTTCCAAAGTATGAGCAATAGAGGGGAGATTATTCGTAACAGTTCCGAACAAAAATCCGGATTTCACTGAATCTCATCTACTGGATTTCAATACGCACAGTTTATTTAGATTCCTGTACTTAAGTTCTGATACTTCGTTTTTGCCTGATGTTCTCCGGTGATCGAGAATTCCACCCACTCTGCGACATTCGTCGCGTGATCCCCGATACGCTCAAAATACTTGGCAATCATCAGAAAATCGAGAAGTGCCTCACCCTTTTCCGGGTATTTTGCGATCAGATCAACAATCTCCCGTTTTACCTTATCAAACAGTTCATCCACCTCATCATCGGATTTAATCACAATTCTCGCAGAGGAAAGATTGCGTGCCACATAGGAGTCCACGGACGCGGTTACCATCTTCATCGTCGCAGATGCCATATCCTGAATGTGGACATGGGACTCCAACTCAAATGCATTCTTGTCATCGAGAACACGGACGATATCCGCAATGTCTGCGCACTGATCTCCGATGCGTTCCATATCTGAAATCATCTTGAGTGCAGCCGAAATCAACCGCAGATCCCCGGCAACCGGCTGTTGCTGAAGAAGAAGTTTCAGGCAAAGTGTCTCGATATCCCTCTCCATCTGGTCAATCGAGGCATCGGTGCTGTAAACCTTATTTAAAAGACTTGTCAGAGTCTGCTCCTTCGTCTTTAAATCCTCCGTTTTGTTATTCTTTTTATTCAGTGCTGTTGCCACCTCACTGATGCAGTCCTCACAATAAGCGCCCATCTCAATGAGCTTCTTGTTGAGTTCCTCCAACTGCTGACCATAATGAACTCTCAGCATTCTTTCTCCTCCCCTCTTGTTGCTTTACAAACAGCAACCCTCTCTTCTCTCCTCTTTGCATCAACCGAAACGTCCGCTGATGTAGTCTTCTGTTCGCTTGTCCTTCGGCATGGAAAAGACTTTCCCGGTCTCATTGAATTCAACCATCTCACCGAGCAGGAAGAATGCTGTTCTGTCCGAAATACGGGCTGCCTGCTGCATATTGTGTGTGACAATCACAATCGTATATTTCTCTTTCAGCTCCATCGCCAGATCCTCAATCTTTGAAGTGGAAATCGGATCGAGCGCTGAGGTCGGCTCATCCATCAAAATAACTTCCGGCTCGACTGCCAGTGTGCGCGCCATGCAGAGTCTCTGTTGCTGACCGCCTGAAAGACCGAGAGCTGACTTATTCAGACGATCCTTGAGTTCATCCCAGATCGCTGCCTGACGCAGACTGCGCTCCACAATCTCGTCAAGCTCCGCCTTGCGATGAATGCCAAAGATTCGCGGTCCATAAGCGACATTGTCGTACACGCTCTTCGGAAACGGATTCGGTTGCTGGAAGACCATCCCGACACGGTGACGTAAAGTGATCGCATCCATCTCTTTAAAAATATCTTTTCCGTCGAGCTTGACTCCACCTTCAATCTTCACATTGTCCACAAGATCATTCATCCGGTTCAATGTCTTCAAAAATGTGGATTTTCCGCATCCGGACGGTCCAATGAAGGCAGTAATCTCATTCTTTCGGATCTTCATGTTGATTCCTTTTAATGCATGAAATGTTCCATAATGCAGATTCAGATCCGTGATATCAAATTTCGGCATTCCGCCGTTTTCTATCAGTTTTCCCTCTTCCATGATTTCTCTCCGTTTTTTCTCCTGATTTTATTTCAGGTTCTTTTCTTACGCTTCCTCTCCCGCACTCTTTTTCTTGATGTGATGGCTCCAGAGATTTGCGCCAATACTGAATGCCAGCACCAGAAGCATCAGGATTGCAGACGAGGCATTTGCCAGCGCCCGATCCTGTCCGTTGACCTGCAAGTTCCAGATCTGAATCGACAGAGTCTCTGCTGGGCGGAATACATTAAGCGGACAGGTCGGAGCTGAGAGATTCCAGTTGCCCCATCGAAGATCCGTTCCAGATCCGGTTGTATACAAAAGTGCTGCCGCCTCACCAAAGCCACGACCTGCTGCAAGAATCACACCGGTCATAATTCGCGGAACACAGGCAGGAAGCAGAACATGGAAAATCGACTGCCATTTGGTTGCTCCGAGACCGAGACTCGCCTGAAAATATCCTTTTGGAAGACCTTTGAGCGCATCCTCCGTCGTTGTCGTGATCAGAGGAAGCGTCAGAATCGACACGGAAAGTGCACCTGCAAAAAGGCTCTTCCCCATTCCCATAAATACAAGAAAAACCAGATATCCGAACAGACCGACTACGATCGACGGCAGAGAGGAAAGCGTCTCGATACACATTCTGAGGAAATGCGCGCCTTTGCCCTGCTTTGCGTACATTCCCAGATAGATTCCTCCGCCCACACCGAGGGGAACGGAGACGAGAAGAGATAAAACCACAAGATAAATGGTATTAAAGAGCTGGTTTCCAAGACTTCCCTTTCTCGCAAACCGGAACATCTCCGGCTTTGCCCCAAGGAGTCCTCCGATAATGACCTTACATGCAAATCCCAGAAGCAGGGTAAAGAAAAACACAGCGATGACATAAAACACAGCCGTCATTACACTGTCTACCATGCGCGAACGCTGAATTTTTGCGTCAACCATCATGCTTTTCCTCCCATCGCATCAATTTTTTCTTCGGCTATTCTTTCCTTTTCACGGGTTGCACCCTTGGCAAGCATTTTCTTTTCACTTCTGACACTGCATTCCGGCTGTTTTGCGGAAACCATATGGATCAGGAAAATAAATAAGAGTGAAATCAGGAACAGCAAAAGTGCCATTGTCCAGAGTGCAGACTTGAGTTCTCCGCCTTCCATCGCATTTCCCATCTGAGCGGCAACCTCGGTCGTCAACGTTTTTGTCGTCGAAAAAATGCTCGTCGGGAGCGCGGTCGTCTGTCCGATTACCATTGCAACTGCAAGTGCTTCACCGAAGGCTCTCGCAAGTCCCATGATGATTCCTGTGATTACGCCAGGACCTGCTGCCGGAATCACAATGCGGTAAATCGTCTGCCATCTCGTCGATCCCAGTCCGTATGCCGCCATTCTCGTCTCTTTTCCGACAGAGCGAAGTGCATCTGCCGACACGCTTGTGATCGTCGGGAAAATCATCACTGCAAGGACAAGTCCTGCTGCCAGAACAGAGTGACCGACCTGACGATGAAACACATTTTTGATCGCCGGAACAAGAACCGTAAGTCCAACCCAGCCGTATACCACCGACGGGATTCCTGCAAAGATCTCCACAACCGGACGATAAAACTTTTCTCCGAACTTCGGGGAGATCTCCGTGATGAAGATCGCAGATCCGAGTGAAAACGGAGTCGAGATCAAGAGCGCAAGTCCACAGGTGCAGAGCGAACCCACAATAAAGATCAGAGCACCGACTGCTCCACCGCCGGATGCGTCATCCTGAGGTGTCCAGTCTCCCGATCCCAGAAACTCTAAGAGCGAGTGATGAAAGGTGGTAAACGTCGCAGATCCCTTGTAGACGAGAAAGGCTCCAATCACAATCGTCAACACGATTACAAAGAGTCCGCACAGAGTCATCAGACCCTGCCAGAAATACTCTCTCGCAAACATACTTTTTTCTTTTCCTGTATCCATAATTCCTCCGGTTCGCCTTTTCTCTTCTTCTCTTTGGCGAACCCTTCTTAATTAAAACGAAATTTTAGTGTTCGGTCTTCGTCATCTTAGAGGATACGCCGTACCCCATGTTCTCCATATGAGTTCCAAACTCGTCAGACATGATGTACTCAAGAAAGGCACCGCTCACCTCATCCGGTTCGCCCTTTGTATACATATGCTCAAAAGTCCATACTGGATAAGCTCCGCTGTAAGTATTTTCCAGAGTCGGCTCGACACCGTCGATCGCTACGGTCTCGACACCCGGATCATCTACGAGATAGGACAGAGCCACATAACCGATTGCCCCCTTTGTATCCTTTACATTCTGAAGCAGAACTCCGGAATCATCAGTTTCCATTGAAGCATTGGATGCCTCCTCTTTTCCGTCAAGTGCGTACTTCTGGAAGGTTGCTCTCGTTCCGGAAGACGTCGGGCGGGTTACCAGAACAATGTTCTCATCCGGTCCACCAACCTCATTCCAGTTCGTTGTCTCTCCGGTAAAGATTGCAATCAGCTGATCCTTTGTCAGGGTCGTCACACCTGCCTCTTTTACATCCGGGTTTACGATCGGTGCCATTGTTACAACACAAACCTGATGATCGACAAGATCTTTTGCCTTGTCTGCATCCAGCTTATCCTCTGCCGGAACATCGGAGTTACCGATATTTACGGTGCCCTCAGCGACCTGCTTAAGTCCCTCACCAGAGCCACCGGCATCAATCGTCAGAGAAACATCCGGATATTTCTCACTGAAAAGATCAGCAGCCTCATCGACAAGTGGTTTTAAAGCAGAAGAACCAGCTGCGGTTACAGAACCGGTCATATCCTTGTCTGCCTTTGCATCTTTTGCAGTATCTTTTCCGTCTGCCTTGACGTCCTCTGCTTTGCTATCGTCTGCCTTGGTTTCTGCGGAAGTCGTCGTATTTGCAGAATTGGAAGAACATCCGCTCATTGCACTCATTGCCATCACAGTCGCGAACATTAATGCGATTGTCTTTCTTGTCTTTCTCATAATTATTTCCTCCTCAAATTTCCTTGAAAATCTGTTGAATTCTTTTTCTTTCATTTACAGTGCTTATTCTAATTTGGATGTGTAAAATTTTTTAAGGAGGTTCTGTAAGATGTGTGTAAAATTTTTTGCTCGGATTTTTGATTTTGAATGGAAATAAAGAAGAGAGTATAAAAACATGAAGAAGACTAAGAACACTAAAAATAAAACAAACGCCCTGCTAAGAACTAAGGCTCTGCTCAGACTCGCTTCCGCTCGGATCGGCGCGTAACGGTCTTCACCAGAGCACCTGTTCTCGCGGGGCTGGTAATCTCTGTAAAAAAGATAAATTAGTAGGATTATCGTTTATGTCGGTTTCTATCACCTGGAGCGAATGTCACACATTATCGGATAAAGTGTTCCAGGAGATATTCTTTTTCATTGTGATCCGGATGAGAAAGAACATCATCGAGCATTTGATTTAAGGTCGCACCGAGTGCCTTTCCCGGCTGGACTCCGGCCTTGATCAGATCCTGTCCCTTGACTGCCAGATGTTTGAGATCCAGACAGTCTCCTGCCGTGCGGATTTCCTCGGTCAGTGCGTGAATCTTCTCGCTGTATTCGTTGAGTTCCATCAGCGCATCCCAGACTTCCGCCTCCATCCTGCTCATCGCACGGCGAACCGCCTCCGGGGTCTCTGGAAGTTCCACTCCTGACCATGATACGAGAGTCTTCACACGTCCGATTGTGTCATTATCAAGTTTGAGATCACGAAGAATCTTTACTGCGCGGCTGGCTGACTCCGGCACTTCTGTGACTGACGGAATCGGCTGAGGCATAAGTGTGCCGTTGACATCATACGCATTTGCACAGCGCAGAAATCCTGCCCATCTCACATATTTTTCTTTCGGAAGAGTGGTCGGAATCTCTGCCATTTTCCAGTTCAGGGAATCAAAGTTCTCTGAAATATAAGGGCTGATTCCCGTCTCGTAGACTTCCCGAATCTTTTCCGGATGATCGGACAGAAGAAGTTTTGTCAACTCGACCTGAATTCTCTCCTTGCTGACTTTTGCGATATTCGGCGCAATTACGCGAATCGCATTCCACGTCTGCTCCTCAATCGTGAAATCAAGCTGGGCCGAGAAACGGATTGCTCGCAGAATTCGCAGTGCATCCTCAGTAAATCGCTCCATCGGATCACCGACACAGCGAATCGTCTTTGCATTTAAGTCCTCGACTCCGCCAAACTCATCCACAATTCCCGTCTCATGACTGTATGCCATCGCATTGATTGTAAAATCACGGCGTTTCAGATCTTCGATCAGGCTTGATGTAAATTCCACCTGCTTTGGGTGGCGTCCATCCTCATACTCCCCGTCAATACGGTAAGTCGTAACCTCATAACCAGTCCGGTCCATCATCACCGTCACGGTTCCGTGCTGAATTCCTGTGTCAATCGTGCGGCGGAATAGCTCCTTGACTTCCTGCGGTCGCGCGGAGGTTGTGATATCCCAGTCCCCCGGCTTCCTGTCAAGAAGCGTATCGCGGACACAGCCACCTACGGCGTAGGCTTCGTATCCGTGATCGTTCAGTGTGCGGATAATCCGCTCGACATTGCCAGGAATCTTCATGGCTGTCTTTGTCACCATTAATATGCGCGACCCCAGTAAACCATCTTAGTTGCCGGCTTGCCACAGCATACACACTTGTCAGAAAGCTGTTCCTGCTTAAACGGAATGCAACGGGAGGTTGCACCGGTAACTTCCTTGATCTTGTCCTCGCACTCCTGGCATCCGCACCACATTGCCTTTACGAAGCCCGGCTTCTCATTGATTGTCTTGACAAAGCTGTCAAAATCAGTTGCCTCATAGGTATGAGCATCTCTGTGTGCTCTTGCCTTTTCAAGCATATCGTGCTGGATCGTATCAAGCAGTTTCTCTACCTCTGCCTCGATGTTGTCGATCGATACAGTGAGCTTCTCATGGGTGTCACGGCGAACCAGAACAGCCTGATTATTCTCGATATCTCTCGGTCCAATCTCAACACGAACCGGGATTCCACGCATCTCGGACTCTGAGAACTTCCAACCCGGGCTCTTGTCGGAATCATCCACCTTCACGCGGAAGTTAGACAGAACATCTTTGATCTCAAATGCCTTGTCAAGAACGCCTTCCTTCTTCTGCTGGATCGGAACGATCACAACCTGAGTCGGAGCGATACGCGGAGGCAGAACCAGACCATTGTCATCTCCATGCACCATGATGATTGCGCCGATCATACGGGTCGTCATACCCCAGGAAGTCTGGAATACATACTTCAAGGAGTTGTCCTTTGCTGCATACTGGATGCCGTAAGCCTTTGCAAATCCATCACCAAAGTTGTGGCTCGTACCAGACTGGAGTGCCTTACCATCATGCATCAGGGACTCGATCGTGTAGGTTGCCTCTGCACCTGCGAATTTCTCCTTATCGGTCTTGCGTCCGCGAACAACCGGGATTGCGAGAACTTCCTCACAGAAATCTGCATAAACATTCAGCATCTGAATCGTGCGTGCCTCTGCCTCCTCAGCAGTTGCATGAGCGGTATGACCCTCCTGCCACAAGAACTCTCTCGAACGCAGGAACGGACGGGTCGTCTTCTCCCAACGAACAACGGAACACCACTGGTTGTATACTCTCGGCAGATCGCGGTAAGAGTGAATGTCTCTGGAATAGAAATCACAGAACAGAGTCTCGGAAGTCGGGCGAACGCACAGACGCTCCTGAAGCTGTTCATTTCCACCTACGGTTACCCATGCTGCCTCCGGAGCGAATCCCTCAACGTGATCCTTCTCCTTGTCAAGCAGGCTCTCCGGAATAAAGAGTGGCATATATACGTTCTGTACACCGGTCTCCTTGAATCTGCGATCCAGCTCGTGCTGAATGTTCTCCCAGATTGCATATCCAGCCGGCTTAATTACCATACATCCCTTCACGCTTGCGTAGTCACAAAGCTCTGCTTTCTTTACCACATCGGTATACCACTGGGCAAAATCCACATCCATGGATGTGATCGCTTCTACTAATTTCTTGTCGTTTGCCATCATCAATCTCCTTATTTTTTATAATCATTTTTGTTTCTCAAGACAGCTTTCCGTGCCTTTTTCTGCAAAAGAAACGGTCATCCGGTCCCCGCCGCACAATCTGCACAGCAAGGGACCGAATGACCGGATTATTCGGCGGTACCACCCTCAGTTAGCAACAAATCCTTTATCATTGCTCTCTCTTCTTCCGTGTAACGTCGGAACACACGCCACAGTTCACTGTGGAACTCCAAGGCCGGTTCAGCATCCAGGGACACGGAAATCTCGCACCAAATGATCTCCTCTCTGCCTGTGTTTGTCTGCTTACTAATCCTCTTCACAGTCGTTCGCATGCTTGATTTTACGCTGTTTTTCAGGCTTTGTCAAGTCCAAACCATATCCCAGCATCATCCGGCTCATCTCTATTTGTTACCGTTCACACATTACACAAACATCAATGAATTTTGCCGATGCCTCACATTTCAAATTCATCCAAAATGACCCATTGATTATAATCTACTCAATTTGTGAGATTCTTCCATCCTGTCCGATCACTGCTCCATAAGAAATTCCCTGCATATAAGAAGCGAACTCCTGAAGGGAACGTTCTTCTGTAAACATCTGCGTGTACCCGGATTTTGAGGTGCCGGGAATCAGACGAAGCCCCAGATTTCCATCCTTCTCCATCCCAGGAAGACGGACTTCCAAAAGCGCTGTCCGCGGAATCGAACTTCCAAAGATAAAATTTCCAAGGCTGTACACAATCGCCTTCTCCTTATAATACTCGACTCCCTGAAGCACATGAGGATGACTTCCAATCACAAGATCCGCACCAGCATCAATATACTGTTTTCCAAGCGTTCGCTGATACTCCTGCGGGCGCTCATCACGCTCAATCCCCCAGTGCACCATGACAAATACATAATCATTCTCCTGTTTCTGTTTTCGGATTTCCTCAAGAAGAAGCGTCGGATCGTAAGTTGCAAGCATTCCCGGATGAGAAACTCCCGCTGACCAGTCCGTCTGCGGAATCACACGCGTTGCACCGATCACTGCAATCTTTTTTCCTCCTACCTCAATCCGAACCGGCTTTCTCGCTTCCTCAAGATTTTTTCCCGCTCCGGTATGCGCAATCCCTGCCTGATCAAGCACCTCACACGAGTCGAGAAGAGCATCTGTCCCATAGTCAAGCGCATGATTATTTGCAAGTGTCACCGCATCAATTCCAAGTTCCTGAAACATCGAAACTTTTTCCGGTGCAAGCCGAAACGTATACTGCTTATCCTTCGCCTTTGTCCCGCGATTGCTAAACGGAAACTCCTCATTGACCATAAAATAGTCTGCATTTGCAATCAAATCACGATACCCCTGATCGAGGACTCCACTGATTCCCCCCGCTCTCTGGCAGGCATTCAGAACATGGTCCGATAAGAGCACATCACCGGAAAATAGTAAATGAAACTCCTGTTCCTGAATCGGTTCTATTTTATCTGTTTGTTCCTTCGATTCGTTTTCTATCTGATTTTCTCCATCAGCTGTATTTCCTTCCCCCATTTCTTTCTCTGATGTATTTTTCCTTGAAATCTCATCATTTTCTCGATTAGACTCATCTGTTTGACTCTGATCTTGATTTTCAGGAAGCTCAATAACAATCCCCGAGTGATCCCCCTCACTCTGGCTCTCCTCAATGATTTTCTCTGCATTTATCTTTCTTAAATCAATCTGCTCACTCTGATGACCCCCACACCCAGCAAGCAAAAAAGCGACCATCACTGCCATCAAAATTCCGGTTTTTCTCCCCATATATCCCTCCTAATAGTCCCTTCTAAGTTATACGCTCCGCGAAGAATTCTCAACGCTTCTGGCGACGTGGTACCCTGCTTTCATTTACCGGCATTTATTCGCCGTCAACACCTCCATTATTATGCTCTACTTCTTCCTGTCTCCCCTCATTATATCGACCGCAAAGAAAAAAGGCAACGCCACTCCGAAGAGTCACATTGCCTTTTCCTTACTATTCTTAATCTTAACTATCCTTATTTTTTTCTTAATCGTATGATTCAAGATCCAATAACTTCTCAGCTACTGTTTTTATGTTCTGACACAAAACTTCAATCATTCAATCATGCTCTGTTTTCTTTTTATACAACCTGTGCGATCAGATTATAACGGCATAATGCCAAGTACAATCGCAATCAGCATACACACGATACTGAATCCCCATACCCAAAGGAAGCTGTTCTTGATGTGATCCTTAATGTCCACATCTGCAAGACCAACACCCAGCAGAGTAGCCGGTACCATCGGGCTGATGAAGGTTGCACAGTTACGGCAAACAACCATTGCTACTGCGATCGGCATAGCAGAAACGCCAAAGCCCTCGCCGATTCCGATCATAACCGGAAGCATTCCGTAGAAGTAGCTGTCTGTATCGAATGCCAGTGCCAGCGGTACACTCAGGATACCGATTACTAACGGCAGATGCTGACCAAGTGCTGCCGGAAGGATGCTACTGATCAGGTTGGACATGCAGGTGATAACACTGGTCACACCCTCGATATCCTTAACCAGAATACCCATCAGAACTGCTGCGCCCATAAGGGTGGAGCACATCATCAGAGCCGGACCAGAATGCATGTTGATGATCTTCTTCTGCATCTTTGCGCCCGGATAGTTTACCAGAATTGCTACTGCAACACCGATCATGAACGGTACATAGCTCGGGAAGATATCCTTGATCAGCAGAGCGATAACTGCGATCGTCAGGATGATGTTGAAGATGAACAGTTTCGGACGAGCCAGATCCTTGTTCTCCTCAGAAGCAGCTGCCTCTTCCTCTGCGCTGTGAACGCCAGCCTCTTTTGCAAGTCTACCATTTAAACCTGCACCGCGCTTCTGCTCGATAACACCGTTGATAACAGCAACAACCAATGCCAGAACGATACCACATGCCTGAATCGGCAGAAGGGTCTGCCACAGGGAAGATGCCTCGATACCAAGAACCGTAGCCGCACGCATTGTCGGACCAGCCCACGGCATCAGGTTTAAGACACCCATGGAAATAACTGCGATACGAAGCAGGGTAACCGGACGCATATGCATCTTCTTGTAAACCGGAAGCATTGCCGGAACTACAATACAGAAGGTGGAAGCGCCACCGCCATCCAAATGTCCGATCAGGGCAATGATAGCGGTCATTACACAAACGCCGATAACGTTGTCCTTTACCAGAAGCATCAGCTTACCGATAATAACATCGAACATTCCGGCATCTGTCATGATACCGAAGTAAAGAACGCTGAATACGAACAGTGCCGCAGTCGGACCTGTGCTGGAAAATCCGCTCTTAATCAGCTTTCCAATGTTTTCCCAGGAATAGTAACCACCCAGGACAAGAATCAGTGCCAGTATCATCGGGAACGTAATGAACGCGATACTCGGCAGAGTTTTGCTCTTAAACAGGGTTACCACGATGGCAACGATGCAGGCAAAACCAAGAAGACCTACAACAACCTCTGACATACTTTCTTTCTCCTTTGCACTTTTTTGATCTGTTTTGTGCCAGATTAAGCATAGTTTTTATGCAATAACTATAACACTTGTATTTTTTTACGTCCAATATGTATTTTTTTATATCGCATATAAGTCAATACCTATAAACTTTTTGTAAAATTTTTCCATAAACTTTATAAACAAAATTTCTCAAATTCTTCTCAAATCCACGCGCACACCAGAATATTACATCAGAATATTATTCGCAGCAGTATCCTTGGATTTCACAAAAAAGGACATAAAAAAAGAATGTGCCTTGGCACATTCTCGCGCCGAGGCGCGGTTGCTTCAGCAACCATCTTCTCCTGCGCCGAGT
>JAJEPU010000015.1 GCA_020686985.1 Brotaphodocola catenula | reverse complement strand
AGTTATGGCTGCATGGATCATTTTTTCGAATCATGGTGCAATTTTTAGGCTAGAGATTGCTCCGTGAATAATTCAGGTTTATTATTAAAACAATATTATAGATGTTTCTATTTTCTATTTTATTTTAATTTTTGAAATAAAATCAGAAAACTGTTTTACAATTACAAGAACCAAGCTACCTTCCCAGAAAACACGAATCACAAAAGAAATTATTGAATAAACACCATTACTATTACTCATCATTGCAATATAATCATATAGTGAAAGTAATCCATATACAGAATATATCAATTGACCACACTGATTCATCCATACTAAAGAATTTAGCAACTTAAACATAAGATACAATAAAATAGTAATGATCGGCCAGAAAAGAAAATCAAATGTTGCTAAACCATCTGCTAAAAGAGAAGTGACTCTATACCCGCCAAGAGAATATTTTGTTCCATGACCCGATATATAGTACAAATAATCTCCTCTCGAATACATATAATCTGCCTTGTTAATATTATCAAATAACAGATTGATAACTGGTTGTGGTAATATACAAATCAAGCGTTTTCCAAGATCCTGAAGGAGTTTTTCTCTATCATTATTATTTATTGAATCTCCTAAATATAACGTTTCATCAGTTATTCTAATATTTCCAAATCTATTTAGAATAAAATTATCTATATATGTTTCTGTCCAACCATGTGAGTAAGTATCATTATTTTCATCAACTTCTAATTGTATTTTCTCATTATTTCCAAACATTCCGTCTGCTGTTAATGATATTAAACGTGTTATAGAAACATCACTTCGTATATTACGAACTGCTAACATAGCATCCGAGATTCGTTGTATTCCTGACATTATCACAACACTGAGAATTAAAAGAACTATCATCTTTTTCCACGATATTATTGACGTTATTTTTTTTCTTGTTTTAACAATATAAATAACCATCAATGCTAATATAATTATAAATGGAGATATTATATCAGCTCGACTATTAGATCCTAAGTTTAAAATAGTAATAAATATTATATAAAACCAAACATCTGGCTTATTAAAACTAATATTACTTTTCTCAGACATATCAAAACACGGAAAAAATAATAATACAGGAGCATACATAAGCCCCATAATCGTTGACATAATTCCATTACTATTATGACCAACATAAATATATACTCGTGCTAAAACCCCAACCAGACCAATTAGCCATATCGTAAAATTATTAGGATAATCATAAAGTTTAAATGTATAATGTATTCTTTTTAAAGTACTTTTACAAAATCCCTTTCTGCATGCTAAGCAAAAAATCAAAACACTTAAAGAATAAAAAAACGTTTCTAATACAAAAGTTCTAATTGGCGTTTCCATTCCATAACTTACCGGTCTATTACTAAATAAAGTTCCTATAACTGGAATATATCTATACGCAAACATTGCAAACATTGCGAAAAAAGAAAAAGGATAATTAATAATATATTTTTCTTTCAATACAAAATTAACAAATAAAATGTATGCTACAATCATCATTACGCATCCAACCAGATTTTCCAGTGTAAAAAACAGTACTAGCTCCACCAATACTGAAAAAACTGTCATCACCGCAAGTAATCGTCTTACTGTAATAAGTGCTTTATTAGATAATGTCACCTTTACACTTCCTTTTCATTTGCTTTCTAACCCCTCCATTACATTTTATCTTTTTACAATTATACTTATTTTATTTTCTCGTATATATTATCATACATATTAGCAATACTATTAGCTGTATACTTTTGCGCATTTACTCTTCCATTTTGAATAAGACTATTTCTGTATTCTTTATCTTCTAAAATATGCTTCAAACCAGTAGAAATTGACTCAATACTATAAGGATCTACCAAACACGCACTATCTTTTCCTGCAACTGTATTCATTGGAGAAATATTACTAGTAAGCACCGGTCTTCCTATCATTTGACCTTCCACAATAGGCATTCCAAATCCTTCATATGTTGATGCAAACATAACAACATCACAATTTTTGTATTTATCAAGCAATTCGTCCTCTGACAAAAAACTCGAATTTTCATATTTTATCGCATAATCATCCAGTAACTTTTTTTCATTATCTGGAATAATTCCAATAATATCAACAATACAATTCATACCTCTAATTGCTTCTATCATTCTCAAATGATTTTTATTATCCTTTGTCCCTATAAAAAGTAATCTAGGACACTCTACATTTATTTCTTTTGAACTATATTTGATATTAGTACTTATCGGATCTGGAATAACTACTACCTTATTTACTGCCCATGGACAAACTGATAAAATTTCTTCTTTTGTTTGTTCCGAAATTGCAGTTACATATTTACATTTTTTCACCGCATATTTTACCCAAATCAAATTATAAATCCATTTTTTCAGAGGCTTATCTTTCAATCTTTCATGAGCTCTCAAATCATGTACCGTCAACACAGTTCTCTTTCCTGGTAATACGGCACAAATATAGTGAACATCTCCTGTTATATGATAAATATTAGCTTTTTTATTTCTTATATAATTAATATTGCTTAAGAAAGCCTTTATACTATATGCACCTTTAGGAAGATAATATTTTTCTACATCGTACTTTCTTTCTATTTCATTAGCAACAATATCAAAAACATTTTCAACACTAAAAGCATGTAATTCCTTACTTCTATAAATATAACCAATTTTCATTTTTTCTCCATGCTAAACTCTTACTCTACTAAATAAACACAAACTACTCATTATTAAATATTAAATACATGAGCATTCATATCAAACATTTTCTGATACAGCTTAAGATACTCCGCAGGATCTGTTTTTTCAGCAATATACTGATTATTGAACTCCAGCATAGAATCAATGTCGCTTTGGTCAAGCTGAAGCATTCGATTTACAATCTCTACAAACTTTTCCTGCTCACTAAGTTTTGCTCCAATGTCCAAATGTTCAATGTAGTCATCCCACGGTGTCACACCTTTGCTCAAAATACAAAGGCAGTTATTCATCATAGCCTCTACGATCACATGACCATAGTTTTCACCTAACGTTGGGAAAAAGAAGGCATGATACTGTTCAAAAATGTG
Source organism: Brotaphodocola catenula (assembly GCA_020686985.1). GTDB lineage: Bacteria > Bacillota > Clostridia > Lachnospirales > Lachnospiraceae > Brotaphodocola > Brotaphodocola catenula. Next base: position 66,680 of record JAJEPU010000015.1, on the reverse strand, counting down.
CGGAATATCTTTGTGTTCTGCCTCGCCACAATACTTTACCTTGACATTACTAGGCATCTTTTTCATGAGTTCTTCACACTCAGCCCAGTAACCCCTATCCTCCATCGGACCATAGATATCAAAAGTAACATTTCCCTCGATAATTTTACTCAATACCTCAAGAGCATACTTGATATTTTTCTTCGGAAAAATTCTGGAAACAAACACTAGTTTCAGTTCGCCTGCTTTCTTAGAAATGCACGTTTTTTTCGGAATAAACTTTGCTGGCAAATTTGGAACTGTAAACACATTTGCTTTTGCAAATTTCTGTTTTATGTCACGCTCCTCTATGTCACTCGTTGCATGCCACAGAAGCCCGCTATATAAATCAAGTAGTTTTACTAAGTAAATATAGGAATATTTCTTTAACTTCTTATTTTCACATCCACCTGTAAAATCACCTCGTGGAGTCAAAACCATAGGTTTCTTCTTAAGTTTTCCTAAACGACGCAGAATTAATGGACGAATGGTGAAAATGGGAGAGAAAAAGCCATTCAAGTACATTACATCATAATCGATACTGTTAATAGCTTCTTCAAATCCCTTCAAGTCCTGCTTATCAGAGCTAAGATAATACACCTTTGCATGACCAACTTCATTCCATTGATTGATTTTTATATCACTATACGGCTCGTTTTCCTTATAATCTCTGTCTGCACAAAGAACATAAAAATCGAACTGTTCGTACAGATTTTCAACCATGTTAATGCAGGACTGAATGGGTCCACCGCCCTTATAACCAGGTGCATATTGCCCATTTAATACAAGTACTTTTTTCTTCATTCCCGTCTCCTCTTATGCTTTCAAATCTCCCTGTGGCTTCATCTTAGTCCCCTTCTTCTCGCATTCATAAATCTTGGCATCTACCAAGAAGCGGTACCAATATGCCTGCAAGAAATGGAATATCCTTCCTTCCGGTCCATCTAAGAAGCCCAGTTTAATGTAATAACGATAGATGAAATACAAATGCGCACGGAAGAACTTCGGCAGTTTATAATAGCCGCTGTTCTTTACTACACGCTTCATCTTTGCCTGTCCAGACGATGTGCCGTCCTGCTCTAAGCTTTCATCCATCTCATTTTCAAGTGTCATCTGGTGATCCAACACCTCCCGGTTGCTGTACCAGTTGTGTTTTGCTGTCCACCATTCCAAATCTTTCTGATTGTTATCAATCAGATCATGATTAAACTCAACAGTTGTTCCCTCGGACAAAATCATGTGCTCATCCATGATTTTCATCTCACAGGATGCCTTGCCTGTACGGAAAATACGGAGTAGTAACTCTGGATAGCGACCACCATGCTTAATCCAGCGCCCCATAAAATAAACTCTGCGTCGAAGGATAATACCATTCACTGGTGCCTTGACATTCGGGAGCTTCTCATCAATTTCCGTTGCCAAATCTTCCATAATTTCTTCATCTGCATCCATGCGCATAGACCACTCTGTATCAATACACGTATTTTGAAGTCCCCAGTTTAGCTGATCCGCATAGGAAATCCACTTGTTCTGGTAGAAATCCAAACTAGAACCAATGCTCTGAAGCTCCGAGTTCAGTTCCTTGCATAATTCTTCTGTTCCATCCGTACTGAAGCTATCTACGATAACGAATCTCTTAGCAACTCCACGAAAGGATTCCACACACTTCCGAAGATTCTTTTCTTCATTTTTTGTTAGTATAACTACTGTTAAATCTGTCATTTTTCACTTTCCTCATCCCTATATGTAAGATATAAGCGAGTACATATGTGACTACTGCAAATATAAAAACGCTTATTATTGATGGTTTTATTATTCCTAATGTAAAAGCATGAACCAGATAAATCTCATACGAAATCATTCCAGTCACAGCTAACAGCTTATTTTCAAATATCCTGCTGCATGATTTACCAAATACCATAACTCCTATCACCATCGGTAAGCAGGTCAACAATGCCATCGCATTCGATACAAGGTACGGCAGGTTCTTAACTATATTCAGCTGTGTTATTGCCATGAAGAGAAGGCACACTGTACCCCCCCCCATTAAAATCAGGATATTTTTAGCCTTTGTCAGTGTCCGTTCAATCTTATCCTTATTTACTGCCAGCAATACACTAGCTGGGAAAGACAGCATCTGTCTTGCACGAAGGAACGGCATATTGGGATTTGCAAAGAATGCCGAATCCAGCACAAACCAGATGGTGAACGCTCCGAACAAAACCAGTGTCTGCGTTCTGCCATCTTTAATCAATCTCTTTACTGCATAAAAAATCAGATAGCAGATGACGATATATCCCATGAACCAACCATAACTTGTTGCTGGCTTCAAAAAGCAGAAATCCAACAGATAGGTCTTAATAGAAAACCTGCCTGTGGCAAGCGCTCCTACTAACTCCACTGTCCAGAACGGTAAGCACACACCCAACAGACGTTTCTTCCAAAATCCTTCTAGGCCGTTCTTCTCATATGAAATCTCTAGTCCATATCCAGAACACATCAGAAACAGTGCCACTCCAATTCCTGCAATGAATTGGATTCCACCAATGGAAAGCCTTGCTCCACTATGCGCCCAGACAACAGTCAGAATAGAAAAGCCTTTAATCGCTGTTGTGTAATTTCTGTTCATCCACTGGTATTCTTCCGTTTTCTTGATAAAACCCAGCAAATAGCCTGCAAAGATAAGGAACGTGAAAAAGGCAAAGTACTTCATCACTTATTGCCCTCCAACCTCTTAATAACTTTCGCCGGGTTTCCAGCAATCACACAGTTGTCCTCAAACTTACCACACACAACCGCACCGGCACCAACGACGCAGCCATCGCCCAGCACTGTGCCCTTCAGGATGATACTATTGCACCCAATGAAGCAATTCTTGCCAATTTTGATTTCTCGGCTCGGCACCAAATCACTGTCGCCACCGTTTTCATCTCGCAGTAGTTTGTTTCTCGCCTCTGCCTCGATGGGATGGAAGTCATTGTCCAGAATCTTGCAGTTACCGCCGATGCAGGTGTTCTCGCCAATCGTGATCTTCTTCCGGGCGTAAATCGTTGCTCCACTTATCCCTACGTTATCGCCGATTTCAATCTCCGCTCCCGGAGCGCGCGTGACAATGATCGTCCGGCTGTAAAGACCAACCAGGTTACTGAGAAAGCTACTCTTGATTGTGACATTCTCACCAATCTTCAGCTTGGCACCACCTTTGTTGAAAATGATCGGCACACCTTTCAGCAAGAGGTTTTTTCCATATTCAATTTCCGTCATTTTCATAACTAGTTTAAACCAGTTACTATTCACATCCTCTCGCCTCCTTCACAGCTTCAGAATTTCTTCTGCATATTTTCTAACCGATACATTTCTGGTCAGGTTCTTTTCCAAATTCTCACGGCTTCTACTTCCCATATCCTTCAATTCACCGCTTCCAGCATGCTCAATGAACCAACGAATATTCTCCTCAACCTTGTCATACTCACCCGGTTCACAGCAGAGACCACCGTGAGTATCTTCAATCAGGCATCGGACCTCAGAACCGGATTCAAGCACACCAATCACAGGCTTTCCCGCTGCCGCCAACCCATAATACTTTGACGGACAACTTACACCTTTAATTCCTTTTGCGTTCACGCACCAGTGAACATCGCCAGCATTCAAGCTATAAATCAGATCCGCCTTATCCTGATATGGAATGAAAGCTACAACCTTCTCATTGTCCTGTTCCAACGGATAAATCTCATTCTCGTCAATCCAGTTGTTAATCATAACAGTCTTTGGAATTTTCTTACCCTTGAAACGATTTTCTACCGTTTCTACCAGATCTCGACCAACTGTAATCACAAGATCGCTTTGTTTGCAACTGAACTTGTCAAACCACATCATAGCATCGGTAATCAGCTTGCTCTTGGTGTAGCCAACAGCCAACACCTGCTCTGGATTAAAATCCTGAATATTATAGATGTACTTCGCGTGCTTTACCCATTTTCCCCAGACACCTAACAAACCACCAAGAATCGGAGGCTGGGAAATAGAGAACACATAATCCATCTTCCCAACCTTAAAAGTTGCCCTCATTGCCCCAACAAAATAGGAAACAATGTTCTTTACACGGCTCTTCTTATTGGTCTTGCTGAACTCCGGCACTCGGATTCGCAGAACCTTTACACCGTTGATTTCTTCTTCATAGTATTTCTGGGTCTTGTATTTATCTTCAATCGTTCCCAAGTAACTTGGAACCACGCAAATTACCGTAATATCGAACTTATCCAACATTCCCTCTGCAAGTTCACGAAGGATCTGACCGGTGGATGCGGTATCCGGTATATAATAGTGTGCATAAATTAGCAGTTTCTTCTTTGTCATTCTGGATTTCCCTTCTGTATATTTTTTCTTTTTCTGCTAATTCATATCATCAGTCACGCTGAAAAATATCTCTTGTATAAACCTTATCCTTCACATCATTCAGACACTTGTCGTAACGATTTGCGATAATTGCGTTGCTCATTTCCTTGAACTTAGCCAAATCATTGACCACTACCGATCCAAAGAACGTCTCACCATCTTTCAGTGTCGGCTCGTAGATAACAACTGTTGCGCCCTTCGCCTTAACGCGCTTCATAACACCCTGAATCGAACTCTGGCGGAAGTTATCGCTGTTGCTCTTCATGGTTAGGCGGTATACGCCAATGGTCACAGACTTTTCCTGCTTTTCATTGTATTCGTTATCCTCGTCATAGCCATAGTAACCTGCCAGCTTCAGAACACGATCCGCAATAAAATCTTTACGAGTACGGTTTGACTCGACAATTGCTTCAATCAAGTTCTCCGGCACATCGGCATAGTTCGCCAGCAACTGTTTCGTATCCTTCGGCAGGCAGTAACCACCATAACCAAAGGACGGATTGTTGTAATGGCTGCCAATACGCGGATCAAGGCAGACACCATCAATAATCTGCTGAGTATTCAAGCCCTTGCTCTCTGCGTAGGTATCCAGCTCGTTGAAGTAAGCCACACGCAGAGCCAAGTAGGTATTAGCGAACAGCTTAACAGCCTCTGCCTCAGTGAAGCCCATGAACAAAGTGTCAATGTTCTCTTTAATTGCACCTTCCTGAAGCAAGCCAGCAAACTCATGAGCGGACTCTACCAGTCGCTCATCGTTCAGATCTGTACCAACAATGATACGGCTCGGATACAGATTGTCATACAGTGCCTTGGATTCACGCAGGAATTCCGGGCTAAAGATGATATTCTTGCTGTTGAACTTTTCTCTTACGCTTGCAGTATAACCTACCGGAATCGTAGATTTGATTACCATGATCGCATTCGGATTGTACTCGATAACCAGCTTGATCACTGCTTCGACCGCAGATGTGTCAAAATGCTGAGTCTTGCTGTCATAGTTCGTCGGGGCTGCAATGACTACAAAATCTGCATCGGAATAAGCGGTCTTTGCATCCAGCGTTGCCGTCAGATCCAGATCTTTCTCTGCCAGATATTTTTCGATATAATCATCCTGAATCGGCGACTTGCGATTGTTGATCATCTCAATTTTCTCCGGCACAATGTCTACTGCAGTTACCTGATGATGCTGAGCCAGTAACGTAGCGATTGAGAGACCTACATAGCCAGTACCAGCAACCGCGATTTTATAATTTTTCATACATATCCTCCTCAACTCCCTTAGCAGGAATTATTGATTTCCATAAAAATTTCTATAAAAATAAGAGACCCTTCCGCATTCTCATGCTTCCGAAATCTCTTGATTCTTCCCTACCACTTATTACTTCTCTGCTACTTCTCTTTTTTCTACTACTTCCAATCCCACCGTCATCTCAATCTTTCGGTGGAACATATCTGTCTCGATCACAGCGATTCGCTTGTGGCGATCGATGCGTTTTACAATTCCTTCCATTCCTTTTAATGGACCAGACTGGATGATTAACTGATCTCCAACAAGAATTCCTTCTGAGATGTCTACCTCATAATCGGAATTCAGGAAATGTTTTAAAAATGCCACTTCCTTTTCGGAGAGTGCTACCGGGGTATTGTCTGTTCCAAGGACTTTTGTCAGTTTAGGAATCTGGTGCAGTGCATCTTTCAACTCATCAATCTGCTTTGTTACAACAAAAAGATAGCCCGGAAAGAGGAGTTTCCTTTCCTCATGCCAGGCGCCGTGATACTTTTTGTGATATTTGAGTTCCGGACAAAAGACTTCCGGGAGAAGGTCTTTTGAGAGAACGGAACGACAATACTCCTGAGTGACGTGATCTTGTCCGGATAAAATTTGGATTGCATACCAATCCGTCTCTTGTCTTATCATATCTGCTTTCTCATACTTCTATCTTTTATGTAATAAATAACTCTTGGATTTTTGCGAAATATATCGCTCATATCGCTCAAAAGTCCTCTTTCGATATTGAAAAATATCTTTCATATCTTTCTTTTTCAAAAGATTTTTTGATAATATGAAGTAATATGGTCTGATTTTGGGTAAGCTTCGCCATTCCGCTATTGCTGACGCCAATACCAGACTGTTTTTGATAATAAACCACCATCTATCTCAAAGACAATTTTTTTATCAGAATATCTCTATTCTGATTTTTTACTCTTCTCTCTGGGATAGTCCTGTGTATATCCAATGTGACAACCAGATCATTGAAACGCGACAAAGCGACGATTTCAATAAATTCCAGTATTTTTCTTTTGTTTGAATCTTTTGATCCTGTTTGATTGATTCATTTTGCATGCCGGAAAATACATCTAAACACTTCTTAAATCTTCTTTTATGCAAAAAAAATCTGCACCGCTTTACTATCTTGTCCTTTGAAACGTTGCAGATCGTGTGGCTGTCGCACTCTCCTTCTGAGAGTCGCCAGTTATCTGAATATGAGACCATCAGAATTGCTTCTTTCGGTGCTGTTTGAACCAGATAATCTGCGATTTTACGCCCGTCCATGATGTCTTTGCCACATTTTTCCGTTTGTTTCTTGCAGATAATGGAAAATAGTAAGTAAACTCATTTCAATAAGAAAATTCTCTGAAATTAGTGCCTACGGTCGTGTATAGTATATATCCCTGTTTGAGGAAAAGCAAGTATTTTTTGATATTATAGATTTCTTTTGTTTTCATTAGACCAAGATTGTCCAGAAAATAGGGGTGAAAAAATCACTGTGTATAAATAAAATGCATAAAGCAGAAGGGGAATTGTCTCCTCTTCTGCCTTACGAAATGGTTAGAATTACATAATGATGAATAATTATCTTTATTTCCCGATTTTACTCGATTCCCGTTACGGTGTAATCTTTGTCTTCTACGGTCTTCTTGAGCACGTCATCGCTCACCTCTGCGGTCAGAGTAACCACTGCGGTTCCCTTCTCATGGCTGACTTCTGCGCCTGCTACCTCCGGCAGTGCCTCGAGTGCCTTCTTGACCGTTGCCTCGCAGTGTCCGCACATCATACCCTCAATCTTGATTGTCTTTGTCATGTTCGACTCCTCCTTATTTGTTTTAGCAGTTGCAGTTCCGTTACCGGACTTGCCTGCCATTTTGTTTTCCATTTCGGATTTCTCCGTTTGGAATTTATGATTCTCCTGCCCGGACACTCCATCCGCACCGGCTGCGACATGCTTAGCTGTCGTCTTCCGTTTTTTGTCCCGGCTGGCATCATACATCTTAAACAGGTTCAGTCTCAGCGCATTTGTCACTACGCAGAAACTGGACAGACTCATTGCTGCTGCTCCGAACATCGGATTCAGCTTTATGTGGAACAGCGGATACCAGACACCCGCTGCCAGCGGAATGCCGATCACGTTGTAGAAGAACGCCCAGAACAGGTTTTCGTGAATGTTCCGCAATGTCGCACGGCTCAGACGAATCGCCGCCGGTACATCGCTTAAACGGCTCTTCATCAGCACAACATCGGCTGCGTCGATCGCGATGTCCGTACCTGCTCCGATCGCAATACCGATATCAGCTCTCGTGAGTGCCGGTGCATCGTTGATGCCATCTCCGACCATTGCCACCTTGCCCTGCTCTTTCAGGGAACGGATCACGGCTTCTTTTCCTTCCGGAAGCACGCCCGCGATTACCTGATCGACACCTGCCTGTGCGCCGATCGCCTTTGCGGTGCGCTCATTGTCACCGGTCAGCATGACAACGCGGATTCCCATATTCTGAAGCTCCTTGACTGCCCGCGGGCTGTCTTTCTTAATTACATCTGCAACGGCGATAATACCTGCAAGTTTCTTGTCCTGGCTGAAGAACAGCGGGGTCTTTCCCTGCTCGGAAAGGCGTTCTGCCTGTGCTCTCACGCTCTCAGAAACTTCTACCTGCGTCTCAATAAATTTCAGATTTCCTCCGCAAAGAACGCTTCCATCCTCCGCGATTGCGGTCAGACCATTTCCCGGAAGTGCCTGGAAATCCATCGTCTCACCGGCTTCGATTCCATTTTCTTCTGCCCGTGCAAGAACAGCTTTTGCCAGCGGATGCTCACTCTTCTTCTCAAGTGCACACGCAAGTTTTAAAAGCTCGTTCTCCGATTCTGCGTCGAGCGGAATCATATCGGTAACCTTCGGCTCTCCACTTGTGATCGTTCCGGTTTTATCGAGGGCAACGATATCCATCTTGCCAGTTTCTTCCAGAGAAACAGCGGTCTTAAACATGATACCATTCTTTGCGCCCATTCCATTTCCGACCATGATCGCAACCGGCGTTGCAAGTCCAAGTGCACATGGACAGCTGATAACGAGAACGGAAATTCCTCTTGCAAGTGCAAATCCAAAGCTCTCTCCTGCGAGAAGCCATACAATCGTCGTGAGAATCGCAATCGTGATTACCGTCGGAACAAAGACTCCGGAAACCTTATCGGCAATCTTTGCGATCGGCGCTTTCGTCGCTGCCGCGTCGCTGACCATCTGGATGATCTGGGAGAGCGTTGTGTCCTCTCCGACGCGCGTCGCCTGACAGCGGATGAAGCCGGACTGGTTGACAGTTGCTGCCGAAACCCTATCTCCGACCGTCTTATCGACCGGAATACTCTCACCGGTCAGTGCCGACTCATTGACTGCACTGTTTCCCTCAAGCACAATTCCATCGACCGGAATATTCTCGCCCGGACGCACAACAAACACATCGCCCTTCTGCACCTGATCGATCGACACGCTAACTTCTGCACCATCTCTGACAACAGTCGCCGTCTTCGGTGCGAGCTTCATCAGGCTCTTCAAGGCATCGGTCGTCTTTCCCTTTGAGCGGGCCTCAAGCATTTTTCCAACCGTGATCAGCGTCAGAATCATTGCTGACGACTCAAAATAGAACTCATCCATATACATCATCACGCGGTCCATATCGTTTTTGACCTGAGCATCTGTCATCGCAAACAGTGCGTAGGTGCTGTACACGAAAGCGGCGGTTGAGCCGAGGGCAACCAGCGTATCCATATTCGGAGCGCGGTGTGCAAGACTCTTATATCCACTGATAAAGAACTTCTGGTTGATCACCATGATCGCGATCGCTAAAAGCATCTGGATCAGTCCCATTGCCACATGATTGCCATTTAAGAAGGATGGAAGTGGCCATCCCCACATCATATGTCCCATTGAGAAATACATCAGGACAAGCAAAAATCCAATCGAGTAGCACAAACGACGTTTCAGAATCGGAGTCTCATGATCCTTGAGCATCTCCTCTCCCTCGGACGCGCTCATCGCACCTCCACTCTTTTCCCCGCTCTTTGCGCCTTTCTCTGAAGCACCGTATCCGGCCTCGATAACCGCCGAGATAATCGCAGAACTGTCAGCAGTTCCCTCGACACCCATCGAATTCGTCAACAGGCTGACCGAACAGGAAGTCACTCCCGGCACTTTCGAGACTGCCTTTTCGACTCTCGCACTGCATGCGGCACAGCTCATTCCTGTCACTGTATATTGTTTCACAATCTCTTCGCTCCCTTCTAAAACAGGTCAAATACAAGAATGCAGGGCTTCTGTCTACTTAAATCCACCTGAATTGATCTAAACATCTACATCAATCTACATCAATCTGCATCCATCTGTATCTGTCTGTTCTCTTTTTTCATTTACTTCATCAGCTTTTGGAGAACATGAACGAGCTCATCGATTGTCTCCTCATGTCCCTCCCGGATATCGTCCGCCACACAGGTGCGGATATGGTTTGCAAGAAGAACCTTATTGAAACTGTTCAGCGCCGCATTTGCCGCTGCAACCTGAACAAGAATATCCGGGCAGTACGCATCCTTCTCCACCATTCCCTTAATCCCCCGAATCTGGCCTTCAATCCGGTTTAAGCGATGAATCAAATCCTTGTACTCCTTCTCCGAACGCTCTTTGGTCTTGTGATGGCAACAGCACTTTTTTTCACAGGTTTCTTTGGTCTCTTTCTTTTCTTCCATGTGATACTCCCATTTATCTGATTTCCCACGCAAGCGAGTTATTTCAAGTCAACACTCATGGAGCGTATAATTCAGAATGGAAGACAGTCCTCCCTTCTCAATTATATACCCCCTGTGGGTATATTCAATATAGCGCGATCTTCTGATTCTGTCAAGTACCCATTTTCTCAAATAAATCCTAATATTTCTCAATAATTCCCTATAACGCAGTTTCCCATTCCGTTCAACCCAATGCTTGCAACAACTTATCACGTAATTCTGAGTTATACGAAAAAACTGCCGGAAATCAGACATGCAGACTGCACGTCTTCTCTCCAGCAGTTTCAGTTTTCCCAGAAAGGAATAAAAGAACTCTCTAAACACTACGCCGTAAAATCAAACAGCGAGAGCTGGTTGCTCTCCGGCAGATCGCCGAGAAGCCCCATATCCGCCATCAGATCGCAGAGCGTCTTGCTGACCTTCGAGCGGTTTCTGAAATCCTCGCGCGACAGGAATGGTCCCTCTGCCGCAGCTTCCACGACACCCTCGGCTGCCTTATCTCCCATTCCGTCGATACTTGCAAGCGACGGCATCAATTTTCCATCAATAATCTGGAAACGGTCTGCCTGCGCACGATAAATGTCAATCGGCATGAATTCAAATCCGCGCGCATACATCTCCTGCACAATTCTCATGTCGCGCAGGGTATCCTGCTCTTTCTTCGAGAGCGAGTCCTGACGCTTGCGGTAGTCGGCAAGATGGAACTCGAGTTTTTCACGTCCCTGACACATCAGCTCATACGAAAATCCGCTCGCACGGATACTGAAGAATGCTGCATAGTACGCGAGCGGATAGAACACCTTACAGTACGCCACTCGCCATGCCATCATAACGTAAGCCGCTGCATGCGCCTTCGGGAACATGTATTTAATCTTCAGGCACGAGTCAATGTACCACTGCGGGACATCGTGGGCGAGCATCGCCTCAATCCACTCGCTCTTAAGTCCCTTACCTTTTCGGACAGACTCCATGATCGTGAACGAGAGTCCCTCCTCCATGCCTTTCTGAATCAGATAAACCATGATATCGTCTCGACAACAGATCGCAGTCTGAATCGTTGCCTGACCGCTCAAAATCAGGTCTTTTGCATTTCCGAGCCATACATCGGTTCCGTGTGCCAGACCCGCGATACGCACCAGATCCGAGAAATACTTCGGCTGGGCATCAATCAACATCTGCATTGCAAAATCGGTTCCAAACTCCGGAATTCCGAGTGCGCCGAGCTTACATCCACCGAGATCCTCGGGCGTGACACCGAGCGCCGACGTATTCTGAAACAGCGACATGACCTCCGGGCTGTCGAGCGGAATGTCGGCAACCGGGTCAAGTCCGGTCAGATCCTGAAGCATACGAATCATCGTCGGATCATCGTGTCCGAGAATATCAAGTTTTAAGAGGTTGTGGTCAATCGAGTGGTAATCGAAGTGTGTCGTCACAGTCTTCGTCGTCATATCGTTTGCCGGTCGCTGTACCGGAGTAAAGGAGTAGATCTCCTCACCGATCGGCAGAACGACAATACCGCCCGGGTGCTGACCGGTCGTCCGTCGAACGCCGACACAGCCCTCAACGATTCGCTCAATCTCACAGTTTCTCTTGTGAACACCACGCTCCTCAAAGTATTTTTTCACGAAGCCGAATGCGGTCTTATCTGCGAGTGTACCGATTGTTCCCGCGCGGAAGGTCTGACCTTTTCCGAAAATAACCTCGGTGTAGTCATGCGCCTTACTCTGGTACTCACCCGAGAAGTTCAGATCGATATCCGGCTCCTTGTCGCCCTTAAATCCCAGGAAGGTCTCGAACGGAATGTCAAATCCCGCTTTCGTCAGCTGTTTTCCGCAGACCGGACAGACACGGTCAGGCATATCACAACCTGCCATACCCGAGAATTTCTTTACCTCTTCTGAATCAAAATCATAATAATGGCAGTGCATGCAGACGTAATGCGGGCTCAGCGAGTTTACCTCGGTGATTCCTGCCATCGCTGCGACAAACGATGAGCCAACTGAACCTCGAGAACCTACGAGGTAACCGTCCTCAACGGATTTCCACACAAGTTTCTGCGCGATGATGTACATCACGGCAAATCCATTTGAGATGATCGAGTTTAACTCACGCTCAAGTCGCTCGACAACGATCGTCGGCAGTTCTTCCCCATAAATCTCATGCGCGCGGTCATAGCAGATCTTACGCAGAGTCTCATCGGAATCTGCAATGACCGGCGGACACTTATCCGGGCGCACCGGCGAGATTCGCTCACACATATCCGCGATCATCCGCGTGTTTGTGATCACAACCTCCTCGGCCTTGTCCGGTCCGAGATACTCGAATTCCCTGAGCATCTCCTCGGTCGTCCGCAAGAACAGCGGTGCCTGATCGTCGGCATCATTAAATCCCTGACCTGCCATCAGGATTCGGCGGTAAATCTCATCCTCCGGATTCAAAAAATGCACGTCGCAGGTCGCGCAGACCGGCTTGCCAAGTGCCTCGCCCATCTGCACGATTCTCTTGTTCAGATCCTCGAGATCCTGCCAGGTTTTCACCGAGCTCTTCTCATCGCGGAGCATGAACGCGTTGTTTCCGAGTGGCTGAATCTCAAGAAAATCATAGAAATCCGCGATTTTCATCAACTCTGCCTCGGGAAGTCCGCGAAGAAGTGCCTGATAGAGTTCGCCCGCCTCACACGCCGAACCGATAATCAGTCCCTCACGGTACCCGTTGAGCACGCTCTTCGGGATACGCGGTCGCTTCGCAAAGTAATTGATGTGTGACCACGATACAAGGCGGTAGAGATTGATGCGTCCAACCTCATTTTTTGCGATAATGATCACATGGTGAGTCGGCAGTTTTTTGATCATGTCTGCACTCAGCTCACTCATCTCGTTGAGCTGGTTAAGATTCTCGACTCCGCGCGCGCGAAGCATCTCGACAAACTTGACAAAGATCTCCGCAGTTGCCCCGGCATCGTCGACCGCGCGGTGATGATTTTCAAGCGAGACGCCGAGTGCCTTTGCAACCGTATCGAGTTTGAATCGGTTCAGATTTGGCAGAAGGTGGCGCGCCATTGCGACCGTGTCGAGCACCGTCGGATCAAAGGGAAGCCCCTGCTCTTTTGCATTGTGGGCAATGAAGCTCACATCGAACGAGGCATTGTGGGCAACAAGCGCACAGCCCTCACAGAATTTCAGAAAATCCGGCAGAACGACATCGATCTTCGGCACCGGAAGCACCATCTCATCGTTGATGCTTGTCAACTTCTCGATCTCAAACGGAATCGGCACATCAGGATTGACAAAGGTGCTGAATTTCTCGGTGATCTTGCCGTCCACGACCTTGACTGCGCCAATCTCGATGATCTTGTTCTTTTCCGGTGAAAATCCGGTCGTCTCGATGTCGAAGACAACGTAAGAGCCGAGCAGATCCTGTCCTTTGGAGTTCTCAACGAGCTGTTTCATATCGTCGACGAGATACCCCTCCACCCCATACAGGATCTTGAAATCATCGCCTTTGTCAAGCGCATGGTTCGCCTCGGTGAATGCCTGCACACATCCGTGGTCTGTCACAGCGATCGCCGGCATTCCCCACGATTTTGCGCGCTTTACGATGTCCTTGACATCGCTGACTCCATCCATATCGCTCATCTTCGTGTGGCAGTGAAGCTCCACGCGCTTTAACGGACTGTGATCCATGCGCTTGCTTGTGAAATCCTCGCCCTTCTTGATTCCGCGCACGGAGCCGATTGTGAGTTCTCCGTCGAATTTATCGATTGTCGTCATTCCGCGCAGACGGATAAACGATTTCTCAGCAGTCGCCTTGTTAATCTCCTCGAGCGAATCCGGATCTGCAAAGAGTTTGACTGTGATCGTATCGGTGAAATCGGTCACCTGGAACATCACGATCGTCTTTCCGCTCTTGAGCAGTCGGCTGTCTTTCTTTAAGATCTTTCCGCGAATCGTGACCTCGCCGACCTCTCCCTCGATCTTCTCGATCTCGACAAAGTCATCCTCAAAATCACGCCCGTATAGCACGTCCGGATTGTCGGATTTCTTTCGGTAACCGCCTGAACTCCAGTCGCTCTTCTTGAAATTCTCGCGCTTTCCACCGCGCAGATTGCCCGGATGCGCCCCGGCTCCGCCGGACACGGTTCCGTTATCAGAACCAGCAGATGCACTCTTTGCCGCACCCTTTGCCAGACTCTCTCCACCAGAAATTCCACCGCCTGCGTTTGCAGTACCTGCCTGCTTCGTGTTACCTGCATTTCCTGTTGTTCCCGCACCATAAGAATTTGCACCGGAGGACTTTCTTGTCCCGGCTTCTTCTACTCCGGCTCCATCTGTTCCGGTCGCAGATGCGCCATTTGATTCATCCTGACCGTCGCCCGTTCGCGCGCGCAGATTCAACACATCTGCAACCGCCCTCGTCATCCGCAGTGCTTCCTGCTCTGCGAGAAGTTCTCTCTCGATCGAGGCCTTCGCGCGCGTCGCCGGGACATACTCAAACTCAATCTCGACCGGAACCGAGCAACGCTCGTAGAAAACCTTTTCGAGGATTCGCTTGAGTTCTCCTGCCTTATCACGGTTGATCATCGTGTCCTCAACCGTCATATGCAGAAGATCCGGCTCTGGAAATGAGAACTGCGCCTTTCTGAAAATCGAGTACTCCACGATGCTGTAATGCTTGAGTTCGAGAAGCAGGCTGTCGCGGTACGCAGACAGCAGTTTTTCCGGCGTGTACTGCTCAGACAGATGGTATTTCTCAAAAATCCTGATCTGAATCTGCTTGCCGTAAAAGAGCTGGTCTGCAATCCCGCGCTCCAAATCCATGATATTTTTTCGATGGATCAGACGCGGACTCTCGATGTACACGCGAATCAGACGACGGTCTCTCGTCATGGAGACACGGTCTACCTTCACCATCCCCATCAGTTCCTTCATCTGATCCGTCATATGTAATCCGGGAAATACTTCCAGAAATTCTTTCATTGTGCGTCTCATCCATCCTTTCAATCATGTAATCATGTGTTTATTTTGCTTCTTTTGCGTTCTTTGCCTTCTGCTCCTCAGATGCCTTCACAAGCTCTGCGCGCAGTGCCTGCAACAGATCACTTTCCGGAAGCTTCTTCACAACCTCTCCGTGCTTGATCAGCAGACCTTCCTTGATTCCGCCTGCAACGCCGAAATCAGCCTCTCTCGCCTCGCCCGGTCCGTTTACGACACAGCCCATGACGGCAACCTTGAGATTCAAGTGATCGAACTCGGTCACCATATTCTCAACCTTGTTTGCAAGACCGATCAGATCGATCTGGGTGCGTCCGCAGGTCGGGCAGGAGACAACCTCGATTCCGCCCTTGCGCAGTCCGAGTGTCTTTAAAATTCTCTTTGCAGACTTGATCTCCTCAAGCGGGTCTCCGGTCAGAGAAACACGGATCGTATCTCCGATTCCCTGGTAGAGAATGATTCCGAGTCCGACTGCGGACTTGATATTTCCGGAGGAGAGCGTTCCCGCCTCGGTGATGCCGACATGGAGCGGATAATGCGTCTTCTTGCTGATCAGCTCATGCGCACGCACACACATCATGACGTCGGAGGACTTGATGCTGATAACGAGATTGTCGTATCCGAGGCGCTCAATCATTGCAACCTTGTCAAGTGCGCTCTCAACAATTCCCTCTGCGGTCACTCCGCCGTACTTCTCAATCAAATTTTTCTCGAGGGAACCGCTGTTGACACCGACACGGATCGGAACTCCGTACTTCTTCGCGGTGTCCACAACTGCCTTCACGCGCTCCTCCGAACCGATATTGCCCGGATTGATGCGGATCTTGTCTGCCCCGCTCTCAATCGCTGCAATCGCAAGGCGATAATCAAAATGAATATCTGCGACAAGCGGAATGTGAATCTGTTTCTTGATCCTGCTGATCGCTCCCGCTGCCTCCATCGTCGGAACTGCAACGCGGATGATGTCGCATCCCGCCTTCTCAAGTGCGAGAATCTGAGCGACCGTTGCCTCGACATCCTCGGTCTTCGTGTTGCACATCGACTGGATCAGAATCGGATTGTCTCCGCCGATCACGCGATTTCCAATATGAATTTCTTTTGTCTTCATTCGCTCTGCCATAGTCTGTTTTTACCTCCCCGTTTTTCTTTTCCATGTTTTCTCTTTAACATTTTTTCAACATTTACTTTTAACGTTTTTTCGTAACTGTTCAGTACCTTCACAGTTACGTTTTTTCTAAGTATTTTCGTCACTGCAATGACTCGTTTCTCCCAGTCATCCTTTTGCTTATCCTGCAGGATAAAAACACTTACCGGATAATCATTATCGAATAATCAGCTTGCTGATATCGTTGAAGAGCACGAGTACCATCAGTGCCATCAGAACCATCATTCCTGCCATATGAACCGCATTCTCAATCTTTGGGTCGGTCGGCTTTCTGCGCACAAGTTCAATCAGCAAAAACAACAGTCTTCCGCCATCAAGCGCCGGAATCGGAAGCAGGTTCATGATTCCAAGGCTAGAGCTTAAGAGAAGTACCCAGTTTGAGAGCACGAGTACCACTGCCTTTGTTCCGACCTCGCGTCCTTCCTGCACGGTCTCCCCGACCATCCCGACAATGCCGACCGGTCCGCTGATCGCCTCATCAACCTTGACCTGACGGTGCACAAGCATCCGAATGCTGTCAAATGTCGAGACAACGCAGTATCTCACCTCATACACACTGTCGCTGATCAGCTCTCCGATTCCATGCACCTTCTCATACCCGCGAAACTGCACGCCGATCAGATAAGTCTGGTACTCCTGGCTGTAAGCCGGAGTCAGCGTCACACTGCGCTTTTCAAATGCGCCCTTTGTCTCCCAGGTTCCATCTGCCGGTCGCTCATAGTGAATCACCATCTGCTCGCCCGGGTGCGAAAACGTATAAAGCTGTACATCACGGTACGCATAGATTTTTCTGCCGTTGATCTTTGTGATCCGGTCGCCTGCCTGAAGCCCTGCCTCCTGAGCCGGAGAACCCTCAGTGACTCCATAAAGAACCGGCGCATCATGACCGACTGCCCCGACAATCACGATCGCAAACAGAAATGCGAGAATGAAGTTAAAAACCGGTCCCGCTGCAATCACGAGAATCCGCGCAAATACCGGCTTATTTCCAAATGCATTCGGGTCCGGATGCTCGACATCGCTGTCTTCCCCGACCATCATGCACGAACCACCAAATGGAAGCAGTTTCAGCGAATACACGGTCGTCTCCGATTCCGGCGCAAGCGCATCCGCCTCGGGGCGCGCAAGCAATTTTACCTTGTACGTTCCATTTGTTTTTACCAGACTGACAAGACGGGGACCCATGCCGATGGAAAATTCCACGACACCGATCCCGTTGAGTTTTGCCAGCAGGAAATGACCGAATTCATGTACCAGTACGATAAAGCCAAAAAGCAATATCGCCGCCACAATATTCAGCAATTTACCACCTGCTTTCTAAATATTTATTCTATTTTTCTAAATCATTTTTCTAAAAATATATTCCAGTTACATATTAAACTGCATCATCTGCAAGAATTCATACGTCTCGCGCTCTGCCTCAAGAATCTGCTCGACATCCGGGTTCTCTATCGTGTGATGATGCTCCATCGCCGACTCGATCATCTCAACGATCGCAAGATACGGAATCTCTCTCTTCAAGAACTTGCCAACTGCATACTCATTTGCCGCATTGTAGACCGTCGGCAGGGAACCACCGCGACGTCCTGCCTCATACGCGAGCTTCAGACCGCAAAACACTTCCATGTCCGGTGCCTCAAAGGTAATTTTACCCATTTTTGCAAAATCCAGACGATCTCCCGGAAGAAATCTTCTCTGCGGATAGTAGAGTGCATACTGGATCGGGAGCTTCATATCCGGTGTGCCAAGCTGGGCAATCACTGCTCCATCCTCGTACTCCACCATCGAGTGAATCACGCTCTGAGGCTGTACGACAACCTGCACCTGATCCATCTCGACATCAAAGAGCCAGTGTGCCTCCATGACCTCAAGTCCCTTGTTGACCATCGTCGACGAATCGATTGTGATCTTTCGTCCCATTGTCCAGTTCGGATGCTTGAGCGCATCCTCAACCTGAACGCCTGCAAGCTGATCCTTCGTCCATCCGCGGAACGGACCGCCGGAAGCCGTCAGCAGAATCTTGTGGATCTTATTTCCTTTTTCACCGTTTAAGCTCTGGAAAATTGCGCTGTGTTCACTGTCAACCGGAAGAATCTTCACACCAAGCTCCTTTGCGAGTGGCATGATCAGATGACCTGCGGTCACAAGCGTCTCCTTGTTTGCAAGCGCAATATCCTTTCCTGCCTTCATAGCAGCGATTGTCGGACGAATTCCGATCATACCGACAACAGCAGTCACCACGATCTCGGCATCCGGCTGGGTTGCCGTCTCCATCAGTCCATCCATTCCGGAGACAATCTTCACATCAAGATCTGCAACTGCGGTGCGCAGTTCCCTTGCCTTCTGCTCATCCCAGACACAGGCAAGCACCGGATGAAATTTCCGGATCTGCTTTTCGAGAAGCACAATGTTGCTTCCCGCTGCAAGTGCCGTCACCTCAATATCCCCATTCTGCTCCACTACTTCCAGGGTCTGCGTACCGATCGAACCGGTCGAGCCCAGAATTGCAATCTTCTTCATGGTTCTTCTCCTTTTTCCGTTTCTTCCGTTACCTTTGTTACTTTCGTTACCTTCTTCGATTGTTACTTTTATTCTTGTCCTGTTACTTTTGTCCTGTTACTTTAAAAACGTCAGCGCAAAGTAAATTGCCGGTGCGGTGAACAGCATACTGTCAAAGCGATCCAGAATGCCACCGTGACCTGGAATCAGGTTGCCGTAATCTTTAATGTTGTGGTTGCGCTTGATTGCCGACGCCGCAAGATCTCCGATCTGGGAAATCATTCCCGCAATCGCACATGCAATCGCACATGTGATCTGAGGATTTGCGAGCTCCTGCATATGTGTTCCAAAAATGCTTCCGTAAATAAATCCGAGAAGTCCAGCTCCGACAATTCCGCCGATTCCGCCCTCAATCGTCTTCTTCGGACTCAGCACCGGCGTCATCTTATGTTTTCCGATCAGCATGCCGACGCAGTAAGCGCTCGTATCGCATCCCCATGAGCTGAAAAAGACAAGCCAGACGAGGTAGGCACCATCCGGCATCACACGCACCAGATAGAGATAGGACAGCATCACCGGCACATAAAACAGTCCAAAGAATGCCACCGTGATCTCCTCTGTCTTATACTTCGGAAATGTGAATACATAAATGCTCATCAGCACCATCAGCGTGATAATCGCAAGCAAGGTCACATACTGCTGACCGTTTTCCAGCCAGACCATCCCATAATATACCAGAGCAGAGACAAATCCGACTGCTCCGAGCACATTTTTCTCGATCTTCATCACCCGATACAGCTCAAACAGACCGATCAGGGAGATCAGCGCCGTCGTCGCGTACAAAAGGATTCCTCCCTGTCCGACGATCAGAATTGCAAGAATGACAAGAACAATACCGCTTATCAGTCTCTTCGTAAACATCGTAAAATTTCCTCCGTTTATGTCCTGTTATGTCCTGTCTGCGCGTGCCTTACGCCTGCTTGACTCCGCCAAATCTGCGGTCACGCTTATTATATGCCTCAATCGCCTTCACAAGCTCTGCGCGGTCAAAATCCGGCCACAGACAGTCTGTGATATAGATCTCGGAGTAGGCAAGTTGCCAGAGCAGATAGTTGGACAGACGCAGTTCTCCGCTCGTGCGGATTAAGAGATCCGGGTCCGGCATACCTGCGGTATCGAGATAAGATGCAACCGTGCTCTCCGTGATCGTCTGCGGGTCGAGATTTCCAAGTCTGCAATCCTCTCCCATTCGTCTCACTGCGCGGGTGATCTCATCGCGTCCGCCGTAGTTGACTGCAATGACAAACGTCAAACCGGTGTTGTCCTTCGTCTCCTCCTCAAGGCGATTGATTCCATCGATGATATCCTGTGCGAAACGACTGCGCTCTCCGATCATCCTGACACGTACATTGTTTGCCTTTGCGGTCTTTAAAAGGCGCACCATGTAGAAGCGGAACAACTGCATCAGAGCTCCGACTTCCTCGCTCGAGCGCTTCCAGTTCTCAGTCGAGAATCCATACACCGTCAGATACTCAACACCCATGCGCGCTGCGATCTCAACGGTCTTCTCAACCGTCACACAGCCTTCCTTGTGTCCCATCGAACGCGGAAGTCCTCTCTTCTTTGCCCAACGTCCATTTCCATCCAGAATGATCGCGATATGTTTTGGAACAACGAGTCCCTGCAAATCATTTTCCATAATCTTTTATCCTCCCTAATCAGACATCCCAACGGTCAAAACTTATCCTCATTGAGATTTTCATATGCTTTTTTATATATGCTTTTTCATATATGTTTTCACATACATTTTATATCCTTATATACGACTTATATACGATTGTAAAAATACAGGACAGGAATTTCCCCCTGTCCTGCTAGAATACATATGGATCTGTCTTTGCAAAATACGCAATTTAATAATCAGTCTTTTGCATTAAACAGTCATGATCTCCTTGGTCTTTGCATCGATTGCTGCATCGATCTTCACGATCATCTTGTCGGTCATCTTCTGGATCTTTTCTTCTGCGGTCTTCTGCTCATCCTCAGAGATCTCTCCAGCCTTCTCCATCTTCTTGAATGCCTCGTTTGCATCACGGCGGATGTTACGAACTGCTACCTTTGTCGCATCGCCCTTCTTCTTGACATCCTTTGCAAGATCTTTACGGCGCTCCTCAGTCAGCTCCGGGAATACCAGACGGATCACCTGACCATCGTTCGTCGGGTTGATACCCAGATCAGAGGTCAGAATTGCCTTCTCGATTGCCTTTAACAGGGACTTCTCCCACGGCTGAATCACGATCATACGAGCTTCCGGAACGCTTAAGTTACCAACCTGCTGAATCGGGGTCGGAGTTCCGTAATAATCCACCTTAATCTTGTCTAAAACATGCGGGTTCGCACGGCCTGCACGGATAGATGAATACTCCTCCTGAAGTACCTCCAGGGACTTTTCCATCTTTCCCTCGTAAATCTTTAACTGATCCTGCATAACATCCTCCTGTTAGTTAGTCTACGGTCACAATCGTACCGTTAATTTTTCCCTGCATCGCATTTGCAATGCTGTCTTTTTCATTCAAATCAAATACTGCCATCGGCATCCTGTGCTCCATGCACATGATGGATGCGGTCAGATCCACAACTGCAAGTTTCTGATCGATCACGTCCTGAATGCGGATGGTGTCATAACGCTTTGCATTCGGGTTTACCGCCGGATCGCTGTCATATACGCCATCGATCGACTTTGCAAGAAGAATGCAGTCTGCATCCATCTCAACCGCACGCAGAGTGATTCCGGTATCGGTAGAGAAATACGGATGTCCCGTACCGCCTGCAAAGAATACAACACGTCCTTCCTCAAAGAACTGGTTTGCTAAATCCTTTGAGAACTGCTTCGTCATCGTTCCGCAGACAAACGGAGTCAGAATCTCGGTCTTCATTCCGGTATTGCGGAAAATCTCAGACACATAGATGCAGTTCATGATCGTGGCAAGCATACCGATCTGATCTGCATGCGTGCGCTCGATTGCATCGCTCGTGCGTCCTCTCCAGAAGTTTCCACCTCCGATCACGATGCCGACCTGAACACCTGCATCAACAGAAATCTTAACCTGTCTTGCAACTTCCTTTACCGTATCTTCATCAAACCCGGTTTTCTTCGGGCCTGCAAGCGCTTCACCGCTCAATTTCAAAAATACACGTTTCATATCCATGAAAAATTCTCTCCTTCCGGCCACCCATATTCGTAGTGATTATATCACATCCGACAGATTTTGAAAAGAGAAAAAAACGTCCCTGTCTTCGGATGAAAGACAGACCGAAGCACACGCCCCCCTGCCGGAAATTTTCTCCATTTTTTCTTCGATCCATTCGGAAAAATCATAGAGCGCGCAGTTCTCATGTTCTCCACTCCGCCGTACACGCCCGACCGTACATTCCGGACATTTTCTGCTCTCTATCGATGTTTTCTCAGTCTGAGTATCACTTTCCCACATCTCCTGTATATTCTTTTGAAACGGGAGCTGCGCCTCTCTTCTCTGCGGAAGCAGAATGCGAAACGAGTCGAGCGGAATCGTCAATCCCGTCCCCGTCATCTTCACATAGCTCTCCTTCATGGTCCAGAACCGTGTAAACATCCGGTCTCTCTGCACTCCCTCCGGATACGAAAAGATCTCCTGACATTCCTCCTCACAAAAAAAGCGTCTTGAAACCCCGGCGACCGCTTTGCGAACTTCCTCGACATCACAGCCACACGGTCGGTCAGAAGTAACTGCCATCACCAGATTGATCGAATGCGAGAGATTAAAAAAAAGCTCCGGGCACGACAAAAGCACCGGTTTTCCATGTTCAGAAACACCAATTTCTTCCGTCTTCTCCCTCCGCCCAAATCGCATAAGCGCATGATCAAGCAACAGCCCCGCACAGAGCGAACGCTCCTGATCTTCCATTCTGCGAAAACGATTTGCCTTCTCAATTCGCCGTCCCGACAGCCGTCCCTCTATCCTGGCAAACATCTCCATCTTTTCCTGCTCGTCTTCCGGAAAATCCAACCTCATCAAATCTACATATGTGCTCATGATCCCGCCTTTTTCCCGATACCTGAAAATTAATAAAATATCGTATAACTTCAGAAGGGATTGTCTCCACTCCTGAGAAAGTTTGTGATAATCCCACCTATCGAGGAGGGTGGGACATTCACTCTGAGTTATACCTTGATGGAACTCCGAAAGGCGAGAAAGTGACTGCAAACCCGTGTGAAGCGTCAGTGCTTAGACCGTGTATTTTACGGTCTTATGCACTGCTACGCTGAACCCGGAGCGAGAGCGCGTTTGCAGGACTTTACTCGCCGTCGGAGTTCTCCACAACCGCAAAAATGCCCTCATCCGGCATTTTCACCAAATGAGAGCATCTTGCAAATATTTCTACCGGTTTACCCACTTCTGCTTTGCTTTTGCAACTTCCAGAATCATGTCAACCACACCATCCACTCCAAGTGCCGTACTGCTCAGGCAGAGATCATAGCTCTTCGCATCGCCCCAGCGCTTGCTCGAATAGTAATTATAGTAACTTGAACGCTTCTTATCCGTCTTCACCATGATGTCCTTTGCTTTGGCATCATCCACCTTATACAGATCCTTCAGACGGGCAATTCTCTCCTCATCCGATGCCGTGATAAAGACAGACAGCGTATTCGGATAATCTGCAAGTGCATAATCCGCACACCGTCCAACAATAACGCAGGACTCCTGATCTGCGAGCTTCTTGATCGTATCAAACTGAGCAAGAAAGATCTTGTGATTTAAAGGCATATCCATATATGCAGAAGAATTATATCCCATCGAATAGGTATCCATCACAAGCGAATACAGAAAGCTACTCGTCGGCTTCTCATCATGAGACTCGAACAATTCCTGGCAAAGTCCGCTGTTCTTCGCTGCCTGTGCCAACAATTCCTTATCGTAGCACTTGACCCCCATCTTTTCTGCCAGTTTCATTCCGATATCCTTACCACCGCTTCCGCACTGTCTGCCTATTGTGATAACAAGATTTCCCTTCATAATGTTTCGCTCCTTTCTGTCTTCGTGCGCGTCCGCCGATCACAGAAATGAATGTTGAGACACGCCTAAATCTTTCTAACCCTATTATAACTCAAAATTTCAGAAAAGTACATAAACATTATTCAAAAAAAAGTATATTTTAGAAACTATTGTTACAATTCTCAATCCTGTTCCAATTTTTTCAAAAGTGTCTCAAAATATTCCGGGAGAGGAGCCTGAAATTCCATATATTCCCCGGTTGTCGGATGAATGATCCCGAGCACACCGGCATGAAGCGTCTGCCCCTGCAAACCAGAAAACGGACATTTTGCCGGTCCGTACACATGATCTCCGAGGAGCGGATGTCCGATGCTTGCCATATGCACACGGATCTGGTGCGTCCGCCCAGTCTCAAGCTGACACTCAATGTAAGTAAAACGGCGGAAACGGCGCAAAACCCGGTAATGCGTGACCGCATCTTTTCCATTCTTCTCATTGATGCTCATCTTTTTGCGGTCTGTCGGATGGCGACCGATCGGAGCATGAACCGTCCCCTCATCCTCTTTCACAACACCGTGAACAATCGCATAGTACTTCCTCGTGATCGAGTGCACTTTGAGCTGTTCGGCAATCGCGTTGTGCGCCTGATCGTTTTTACAGACAATCAAAACTCCGGTCGTGTCCATATCGATGCGGTGAACGATTCCCGGTCGCATAACTCCGTTGATTCCCGAGAGATCTCCCCGACAGTGCGCCATCAGTCCGTTGACAAGGGTTCCTGTCGCATGCCCCGCTGCCGGATGCACAACCATGCCCTTCGGTTTGTTGATCAGAATGATGTCCTTATCCTCATAGAGAATGTCAAGATCCATCTCCTCCGGAACAATCTCCGGCTCAACCGCCTCCGGAATATCAAGCTGAATCTTGTCACCCTCTGCGACCTTGTAACTGCTCTTGACAGGGCGATCATTGACCGTCACGCCCCCGTCCTTTAAGAGTTTCTGGAGATGAGCGCGCGACATTTCCGCAACCTGCTCGCTTAAATAGCGGTCAATTCGGGATCCTGCTCCCTCTTCCACACAAAATTCCCGAATCAATGCTTCGCCTCCTTCTTTTTCAGAGAGAAGACCTCGAGATCGCTGTCCTTATAATAAAATCCAAACAAGACAAGAAGAAATGCCGTAGCAGTCGTCACATAGATGTCTGCGACATTGAAAATCGGGAAATCAATCAGGCTGAAATACAGAAAATCTACAACGTATCCGAGGGAAATTCGATCTGCCATATTTCCGATTGCACCTGCCGTGATAAAGATCAGACAGATTTTGAGCGCATGGTATCGCGCATTCTTCCAACTCGGCATCCGATACATCATAAATCCCGCCGTCACTAAAACTGCGAGTGCAATCACAAAGAAAAATCCCTGACGCCCCTGCAAAATTCCAAATGCAGCGCCCCGGTTTTCCGAGTAGAGAAGCTCAAAGACTCCGTCCACGAGTACGCGCGGAGCCTTTCCCTTCAGTGAAATCGTTGCAGCCAGCTTCGTGTACTGGTCAAACCAGAGAAGAAGGATCGATCCGATTCCCCAGACTGCCAGATTGCCAAACCTATCTTTCATTCGTTCCTCCTGCAAGCCATTCCAGTGCCTCTTCCATCTCTGCCTCGGTCACGGTGCGGTCGATATACGCCTCACCTACCTGACGCAAAAGAACAAACTTGATGGCACCGGCTTCCATCTTTTTATCATTTTTTGTTGCCTGAATCACTTCTTTCGGATCCAGACCATAGCCGGAAGTCGAAACCGGCAGATCAAAGGTTGCAAATGCCTTTCTCATCTGATCCACCTCAGCATCCGTGATCATTCCGCGCTTTGCAGAGATATGGGCAGCGGCAAGACAGCCGAGGGCAACACACTGACCATGAGCCAGCTTGAAGTTCATCAGTTTCTCAATCGCATGACCGAGCGTGTGACCAAAGTTCAGGAGTGCTCTCTCGCCCTGCTCCGTCGGGTCTTTCTCCACGACATCTCTCTTGATTTGACAGCTGACAAGAATCAACTGTTCACAGACTTTCAGATCCCGCTCTCTGATTGCATCTGCATGCTCACAGATCCACTGATAGTAGTCGCGGTTCTTGATCAGACCGTGCTTGACAATCTCACCCATTCCCGACGCAAACTGCTCTGCGGACAGCGTCAGAAGGCTTGAGGTGCTTGCATAGACAAGCGACGGCATATGGAACGCGCCGACCATGTTCTTGTAGCTGTCAAAATCAACTCCTGTCTTTCCTCCGATGCTTGAATCCACCTGAGACAGAAGGGTCGTCGGAACCTGGATGAAACGGATTCCGCGCAGATAAGTTGCCCCTGCAAATCCGCAGAGATCACCGACGACACCACCGCCAAGTGCGACGAGAACATCCTTTCTGTCGAAATGCTTCTGAATCAGGAACTCGTACAGAGTGCGAACCGTGTCCAGATTTTTATTTTTCTCTCCTGCCGGAAAGATAAATGTCTCCACTTTCTTACAGCACTTAGAAACCTGCTCCTTTACCTCCTCAAGGTAGAGCGGTGCCACATTACTGTCCGTCACAATACAGATTTTCCGTTTTCCGGTATCCAAAGCCGGAATTTCCTCACCCAGTCTCTCATAGGAGGACTCCACCACAATATCATAAATCCAATTGCCATCTCTGCGCACATTCAATCTTTCTGCCATCGTATGTTCTCCTTTTCCTGTTTTTTCGTTTCTCCTGCTTCCTGTTTCCAAGCCCGTTTTCTGCCCTGCCGTAATTGCTATCAACTCTCAAAATTCAAGAATTCAAGAATCTTTGCAGTCAAACCCTGTTAAAAGAAAAGCAAACAATCTTCCGAAAAATCGCTGGAAAATTGTCTGCTCTATGTATCTTTTCTTCCCAGAACGATGTCCGTTCCGTATTGATTTTTTCCACAGATTTTTCTGTGGATTTCCTGTTGACCTACTATTGATTTACAGATGAATATTCATGCCGGAAACTTCCAGACCGCCATTGTTGAGCATCTCCTGAAAATCACCGGAAAGTTCTACGGTCTCCGGTGTTGCAATGAAGATATAGCTGGAGATCTTCTGAAGATTTCCATTCATGGAGTAAGTGGAACCAGAGATGAAATCGATAATTCTCTGTGCGGTTTCTGTGTGGATTCCCTCCATATTCAGAACAACTGCCTTACCAGCAAGCAGATAGTCACAAGTCTCACGCGCATCATCAAAAGAAGTTGGCTTGATTAACGATACTTCCATCGTCTTCTGCTTCATCGGAACAACCTTCGGGGAGCGGGAGAACAGGCTTCTGCGTCCCTCCTCGATATCGTCATCGTCATCATCTCGCTGTGAAAAACGGCTCTTTCTTGAGGAACGATCTCTATCTTCCACCTCATAATCGTCTTCCGTGTCGAACAGGTCTGTATCGTCTATATCTCCATCGTTCATCCGGAAGGTATCCATTACCTTACTCAAAATACTCATAATTCTCTCTCCAATCCTCATCATCTGGCACCAAAGATTCCCGTACCGACTCTAATCATGGTTGCACCCTCCTCAACGGCAACCTCATAGTCACCGGTCATTCCCATGGAAAGTACACTCATGCTAACATTATCAACGTTTTTCTTTTTAATGTCAACAGATAATTCATATAATTTTTTAAAAACAGGGCGATTTTCTTCCGGATGTTCCACATTTGGCGCTATTGTCATCAGACCGCAAATTTTTAAGTGCTTCATCTGGCTGATTGCAAGGACAGCTTCCTCCACTTCTTCCGGCGCAAATCCGAACTTGCTCTCCTCTTTTGCGACATTGACCTCAAGCAGAATCTTCACCTCGAGTTCTTCCTTCTGCGCCTCTTTCTCGATATACTCTGCCAGACGCACGGAGTCAACCGAATGAATCATCTCAATGTGCGGGAGAACCTGACGGATTTTATTGTGCTGAAGATGACCGATCATGTGGAAACGGGCATCCTCTGGCATCTGCGGTGCTTTCTGTACAATCTCCTGTACCTTATTCTCTCCAAAATCACGGGCTCCTGCCTCATACGCCTCGTGAAGATCCTCGATCGGCTTCGTCTTGCTCACTGCAATCAGCGTCACATTCTTCGGATCTCTGCCACTGCGCGCACAGGCAAGATCGATTTTTTCTCTGACTTTTCTGTACTGTTCCTGAATCATCTTTTTTCCTCCTGTATTTCCTGTATCTTCTGTATTTCCTATATTTTCTGTATTCACATAATCTCTTATGATCTCTCAAAACCTCTCAGATCGATTCTCCATACGAGCAACGATGCATTTACTGATAAATCAGCTCTCCCTCATAGACAGAATTTGCATCAAGTACAATGTGATCAAACACGGCGAGTCCGTAATTGGTTCCCTTCTTCACCGTATAATACTCATCATTTGATTTTAAAATCTCAATCTGCTTGAAGACTGCATATCCCTTGTTGATGTTATAGACGCCCTGAAGAGATGCCGTCTGACCGATCTGGTATCGTTCCTGAGAATTCGGCTTGTCGATATAATCGCCTCCCTTGAGCGGGGCCTTGTCCCCCATCTCAATATAATCATATTCACCATCCGAATAATATATGGTAACAGGAACAAATTCCAATGAAGTTCCTGACTCCGAGTACACTTCTCTCATAAAGCCAATATCTCCATTGTCTCCACCCTTTGCCAGATAATCCTCCGGAACGAGATAGAAATTCTTCTCGGTGACTGCGGTCACAGGAATCTTGAGTCCGTCCATTCTCTCGGTATCCACTTCAAAGTCCACATATCGCTCTCCGACGAACTGCACCATATACTGATGGAAATCCAGTTTTCCGTACTGTGCGCCGTCCGTTCCGGTGAACATCGAAAAATCACCGTCTGTGTCGAGATCATACGTCGGAAATGTCACATGAAGACTTGTCTTGTCGCTGTACTCGGCAACTGCATCTTCCTTCAACGGAAAGATCAGACTCCAGTCGTCCGAAGTCACCAGCTTGTAAACCGGCGTGGACTGCTCAATCAGATCACCCGATTTCGGAATGGATTTTGTATACTTCGTGCGGTCAAACGAATCTGCACTCACCTGATCCGCTGTGAGTCCCTCCATCCCGTCGATCGCATACGATACCACACCGGACAGCGGTGCTCTCACCTGCTGGAACGTGATTCCGGTCTGCTCCAACATCGCATCAAGATTTCCGAGTGCATTGAAATTCACATACTCGAGGACGGATGCCTCTAAGGTGTAGCGCAGATCATAGACATCCGAAAATCTCTGGTCGCTGTATCCGATAGAAAACGAGGATAACTGACGCTTGATGTCAGAGAGATTCTCGCTCGTGAGCGTCACATTTGCATCCGGGTTCTCCTCCATAAACTTTGCAAGACTTCCGGTCTCATCGATCGAGTAGATTCTCGTTCCCACACCGGCACGTTTTCCCTCGCGAATGTAATAGTTGATGTATCCGCTTCGATCCGTCGACTCGACCTGCTCATTTCGCAAAATCAATCCTGTATACTGGGTATCATTGACGATATTTCCCTCAACGACCTCATAAAACTGAATCTTGTCTTTTCTTACATACTTGTAAACACTGAATATCAGATAAATGAAGATAATTGCAAAAATAATCATTCCCACATTAAAATTAATCGGGCGATGATACCTCACAATTTTCGAATTTTTTGATTTTTTCTTTTTTGCCAAAACGATTTCCTCCTGCGCCTGATTCGGCTCCAATTCATTATAAGAGTTTCCTATAAAAAGTTCAAGCCGTTTTTCCATCTCGTCGTTATGGCCTTATTTCTTCTCATCCAACAACACCTTAATAAGCCAGAAAAACACCATCGTCATCGTTTATTGATTGAACGTCAGCAAACCGGATTAAACTCCCTACACATTTGTCAAACACTCTGAGTTGTAACGATAAAGCCCTCCACCATGAGTTTCTACTCACAGTGAAGGGCTTTCTAAACCGGTCTTTGTAACCGCTCAAATCAAATTACTTAAACTTTATGTATTACAGTGAGATGATGACATCTTTCTGTGCGCTCTCCGGCATATCAGCTGCGTCCATCGATACGCTGAGAACAAAGTTTACCGCATACTTATCACTGATTGTTTCCAAGGTTGTGATGGTGTCAGCGATGTCCTCTCCCTCAAGAGATGCCAGCTTTAAGAAGCTGTCAAGGAACATCGTCTCAATGTCATGATCCTGAGAAATGATTCCGCACAGGAAACCGATGAATCCCTGACTACCACTCAGCGGATACTCATTCACATTGATCAGACGGATCTTGTTGCTTAATTCGTACATATGCTTGGAGCTCTTGTCCAGATAAACGATCGAACCGGTTGCTTCCTTTACTCCCTGATTCGCCATGTCTAACAGATGCTTGGTCTTTCCTTTTCCCTTTTTACCTGCGATAATCTGCACCATAGTAATCTCCTCCTTGAGCTTATTGAATTTGTATAAAATTCTTTTTATATTGACTCAATTATAGTACAAATCACAAAATTTTTCAACGGCTATTTAACAATTTTCTGAATAATATTTGTCATATTTCCATATAGTTCCGGTCTGTTTGATGCTTTCATGACAACAGAGATATAATCCTGATTCTGATCATCCTCACAGCCGAGAATCAGACAATAACCTGCCGCCTGCGTCGTACCGGTCTTTCCGCCGAGCACCGTCACTCCATCCGGAGTCTCACGCTTTCCGGTCAGATACTGGTTACTGCTCTCCCATTTCTGACTCTTTGCGACTCCGTTCGCGTCCTTATACTCCGCAGTATACTCCGTCGTCCCGATAATCTTGCGAAATTCCGGGTACTTGAGACACTCATTGAAGATCAGATACAGATCGTAAGCCGTCGTATAATGCTCCGGATCTGTCAGTCCATGAGGATTGACAAAGTGAGTATCCGTTGCACCGAGCTTCCACGCTGTCTCATTCATCTTATCTGCAAACGCCTCAACACTGCCCGCTTCATAGACCGCAATCGCACTTGCCGCATCGTTTCCAGATGGAAGCATCAGACCGTACAGAAGCTGTTCGAGCGTCAACGTCTCCCCCGGATTGATGTGACAGAGCGAAGCTCCCGCCTCCGTGATCACGGTCTCCTTTCCGACGATGATCTCCTTTTGCAGATCCCCGTCCTGAAGCGCAATCAGCGCTGTCATAATCTTTGTAATGCTTGCCGGATTCATGCGCTCAAACGGATTTTTCTGAAAAAGCACCTGCTTGTCCTTCACAGAAAACAGCGTTGCCGCCTCTGCATTGACCCCGGAATCCGAAGAAGGTTCCGATCCCGTGACCACGCAGAGATCACTGGCAAATGCGGATGCGCGTTCTCCGGAAGAAGAAGACTCTTCCAGAAAACTCTCCATGCGCCCATTTTCATATAAAGTCTCTGTCTGCCCACCCTTTCCACATGCAACCAGCGTCAGGCACATGCAGGACAGAGCTGTCGACAGAAACACTCTCCTCTTTTTCAAACCAGTCACCTCTAGCCTCTAGCGGTAAATCTCACGCCATTCCAGATCACCACGATCAAGCGCCTTTACTAAAAGCTCTGCGGTCGCCAGATTCGTTGCAAGCGGAATGTTGTAAATATCGCACAGACGGACAACATCGTTCACATCCGGCTCGTGAGACTTCGGAGTCAGCGGATCTCTCAGATAGATCATCATATCCATCTCATTGTGCTCAATCTGGGCAGCAAGCTGCTGCTGTCCGCCGAGATGGCCTGCCAGATACTTGTGAACGTTGAGATTCGTCACTTCTTCCACCAGACGACCGGTTGTTCCCGTCGCATACAATTCATGTTTGCTTAAAATTCCCCGATAGGCAATGCAGAAATTCTGCATCAGTTTCTTTTTTGAGTCATGTGCAATCAGACCGATATTCATAAGAACATACCTCCTTTAATACCTCTCATAATTATTATTTCGTCTTTGCAGTCCCACATTCATCACAATGCCGACTCCAAAATACAGACTCAGCAGAGAGCTGACTCCCGAACTGATGAATGGAAGTGGTAAACCGGTATTCGGAAGAATTCCGGTTGCCACTGCAATGTTGGCAAAACTCTGAAATGCAAACAACGTCGCAAGTCCAACACAGACAAGCCTTCCGGCTAAATCTTTCGCCCGCGCCGCCATCATCAGACACTCATAAACAATCAATGCCATCAGGATGATCACAACAACGGAACCGATAAATCCAAGTTCCTCTCCCACAACCGCAAAGATGAAATCCGTCTCCTCCTCAGAGAGGAAGTTTCCGTTCTTTACCGAAGAGAGCGTCGTCGTATTCAAACCCTTTCCCCAAAACATGCCGGAGCCGATCGCCATGATCGAGTTGTTCTGCTGGAGATTTGCTTCCGCATATCCGGATTTATCAAAGAATGCCAGAATTCGGCGCACCTGATAATCCGCCAGAAACGGTACAGCTCCCAGCTTCAACAAGTAGACAAACAGACCTCCGCACGGCAGAACGACTGCCAGTGCCCCGAAAATCCATTTGAAACTCAGCCCCGCCACAAACAACATGCTCAGGAAAATCACCAATGTCACGAGTGACGTACTAAGATTAGGCTGACTGAAAATCAGGAAGAAAGCAACAAAGAAAAGCCCTCCCCCGATCAACAGTGTAACAAACTGATTGATTTTGTCCTGATACTTGTCAAAGTACCAGGCAAAAAATACAATCAGACCAATCTTTACAAACTCAGCCGGCTGGATCTGACCGATCAGTGGTACGCGAATCCATCTGGTCGCAATACCCTTGCTGACACCAAATACCAGCACGGCACCCAGCATCAGAACACAACCTCCATATACAACAGGCGCCGTGGAAAGGACCCGGTGATAATCCACCAGTGACAGCCCGATCACAACGGCAAACCCAATGACAATTCCCATCACCTGCTTTCCTACCACAGCCATATCCTGGTTGGAAGCACTTCTGAGAACAAAGACACCAATAATATTAAGAAGTAATACATAAAGGAATAAACGAAAATTGTAATTCCTAAAATGATAGTCCAGTAACATTCTTTAATTCCTCTTGTCTGTAAACTTGCGGATCGGAAATGAGGTAAATAACACTTCTTCTTCCTTTTCTCTTTTCAGCCGAATCTCCACCCGGCTTCCGTCAATCTCCGCATATCGAGAAAGCACATCCTCCATATCCTCCCGGATCTGATCAAGAAGACCAAGGCTTAGACCCGCCTGATCCGAAACCAAAAGAAGTTTCAAACGGCTTCTAGCAATCTCACCAGAATTGCTCCTGCCCCAAAAACAGAATCCCTGTCTCATCCTCGGTTTCCCTCCTTTACGCATTCTGTCATGCCCGTTTCAGAAAACCGGAAATCCGAACCAGAATTCCCTTATGAGGATCAAGATCCATTAACGGAATCGTTTCCCCCGTGATCCGTTTGCAGATATTTAGGTAGGCTTGACCCGCCAAAGACGTAGTATCCACAAGGGGTTCTCCCTGGTTTGCCGACACCACAACATCCTCATCATCCGGCACCGCACCGATAACCGGCACTGCAAGAATATCCGATACATCCTCAACCGACATCATATCCCCTCTGCGCACCATGTCCATCCGGATTCGATTGACAATCAGATCCGTCCGACGCATCTGTGCGACCTCGAGAAGACCGATGATCCGGTCTGCATCACGGATTGCGGAAACCTCAGGTGTCGTGACGACAAGCGCCCGATCTGCCCCTGCGATTGCATTCTGAAATCCCTGTTCGATCCCCGCCGGACAATCAAGAAGAATATAGTCAAACTCTCCTTTCAAGTCCTCCACAAGCTTTTTCATCTGCCCGGGATTCACGGAAGTCTTGTCTCTCGTCTGTGCCGATGGCAACAGATAGAGATTGGGATATCTTTTGTCTCTTATCAGGGCCTGTTTCATTCGGCAGTTGCCTTCCACCACATCGACCAGATTGTAGATAATCCGGTTTTCAAGTCCCATCACCACATCAAGGTTTCTCAGACCGATATCGGTATCGATCAGAACTACGCTGTAACCAAGAAGTGCCAGACCTGTTCCGATGTTTGCTGTGGTCGTCGTCTTGCCGACCCCGCCTTTTCCAGAAGTAATCACCATGACTTCACTCATAGAAATGCCTCCTGAAAAATATATTCGCCATTATTTATTTTACATTAAAAGTGAAAATTTTTCCAGTATCTATTTCAAATTTAGCAGACTTAATCCCGATTTTTTTATTGGTTTCGTACAAATACTACAATTTTCCACAAATGCCAGCATTGGACCGCGACCGATTTTTCTGCCCCGATCTCCGTAATGGCAGGAAACCTCCCCGATTTTGAGCTGGAGAGGCGCCATCTCCATCGCGACAATCATCGCATTCTCATTCCCGGAAACACCGGCACAGACACTTCCCCGAAGCTGTCCGAGCACGACAACATTTCCTTTTGCGGACACCCGCGCACCATGGCGGACATCCCCGATGATCACAATGCTCGCCTCGGACTCAAGCGATTCCCCTCGATTCAAATCTCCGCGGTAGAACTGCCCCGTCTGGGAGGACAGCTCCATCAGCTTCTCATTGAGCGCCTTCTCGCATCTTGCCATCCGCTCGGCATCCTGGTCGAGCAGGCAGAGCACCTCAACCCCGGAATGCTCTGTGATCGCATTGACAATCCGAAGCTCCTCCGAGGCACTCAGCGTCCTTCCCTGCAAAATCAGGGCAATCTGAATATTGCCCCAGAAGCGGGCACTCTTCTCGAATTTTTCTGCGACAGCTCTCTCCAGCTCCGAAAATGAACAGTCCGGATCGAGATTTACCACCATTCCAGCCTTACTGCTCTTGATGACAACTCTGTTTTTCACAACCTGCTCCCCCGCTTTCTTTTCGATTTTCCGAAAAATACTCGCTCTCTTCTCTTTTTTTAATCTCTGGTTTCTAGTCTCTCGTTTCTAATCTTTAGTCTCCGATCTTGACGTTCGATACCGCAAGAGCACCGGTGTTGAGGATCTGGTCAAGCGTCGTATATCCATAGTAGAACTTGTAGACATTCTTTGCAACGCTCGCCGCATTCGATGAGGCATATCCATATGGGATATTGACGGTCACTGCAATCTCCGGATTCGTGTACGGTCCGTAAGAGATAAAGAATGCATGGTTTCCTCGGGAGTGTGTCTCCTGCGCGGTACCGGTCTTTCCGGCGATCTCCACCGGAAGATCACGGAAGATCTGCTTTGCGGAACCATCGGAAACCACGGCACGCATTCCCTGCTGAACCGCATTCCAGGTGCTGTCTGCGACCTCAACATGACCGGTCACCTTCGGCTCATACGTCTTCGTCGTATTTCCCTCATAGTCGGTCACATGGTCAAGAAGCGTCAGATCAAAGACGGTTCCGCGGTTCGCAATCGCAGTCACATAGCGCGACAGCTGAACATTTGTGTAGGAATTCGTGCCCTGTCCCATCGCAGAACGCTCCGGGTCTTCGGTCGTAAGCTCCGGCTGTGCCTCAGAAATCTCAATTCCGGACGGTCGGTCAAGACCAAACATCGTTGCATACTTGCGGAGCGTATTCAGACCGCGCTCAGTCGAGTAATTCCCACTTGCATCGGTCGAGAGGCGATGCGCAACCTCAGCAAAAAAGTAGTTACAGGAATTCTGGATTCCTCCGACAACGTTGAGCGGACCATGTCCGCCTCCACCGATCCAGCACTTGATCGGCGGGGAGACCTCGCCGTACTCGCCCGTGCAGACGATTGTGTCATAGGGATTAATCACTCCCTCCTCAAGTCCTGCAACTGCGGTGATCGGCTTAAACGTCGAACCCGGTGCCTTCTTCGCCTGCGTCGCATTGTTGTAGAGCGGAAGTGAGAGATCCTCGTTCAACTGGTTAAAGTACGCCGCATCCACGCTTCCGGAAAGACGGTTGTTGTCGTAGCTCGGGTAGGTCACAAGTGCACGCACCTGACCGGTCTTGATGTCGGTAATCACGACACCTCCCGTACATGGGTCAAGCGCAAGCTGTGCCGGTGTCAGCTGAATGTTTCGGATCTTCTCGCGGATGAATGTGTAGGTGTATCCGCTTCCATTTGCCTGAAGAAGCTGAACCTGCTGAGCATCATACGGCAGAACACCCTGATCATAGAGTGCGATGCAGAGCTGTTTGCCCGTGATCACATCCCCATTGATCAGATAACGGAAAATCTGCTTGGCAAACTTCGTGTCATCCTGAAGCTGATTCATCACATAATCGACGAGGACAGAATAAATGTCGTCCGCACTCGAGTACTTGCTCTTCACATCAAGACGCGTCGTGTCGATCCAGTTATCTGAGATTCCCGCATAGATGTAATCGCGAAGGCTGATCGTGTCATCCTTCCACCCGAGATACGCCGCACTGTTCTGATCGATCTTGTTTTTCTGGATGATTCCGACCGTCGATCCGGACAGATAGTTGTAAATGTAGACCATGTACGCCATCATGTCCTTCGGCAGATCCTTCATCGCCGTCGGGTGATCGCTCATCAGTTCGTAACGGATGCGCTCAAGCACCTGCTGTCTCGATACCATGAATGTGTTGTAAATCTGTTTCTCCGTCACCGATGCATCGTCCTGCGCCATATGGTTTAACGACAACACATTGTTGTTGATCAGCTGATAGTAGGCATCCTTGACCGGAATCTGGATCTTCGACGAGTCGGTCTTCTCAGTGATCTCCACATCGTGATCGACGAGACGGTCGGCAACGATTCCCGCAAGCTGTTTCTCGATAAGATGATAGATACCGATCTGAAGATCACGGTCGATCGTCAGATAAACGTCATTTCCGGTCGTCGGCTGAGTCTCGGAAACCACCTGCATGATGTTTCCCATGTTGTTGACGATGAGGTTTCGGCTTCCCTTTTTTCCCTGAAGTTCAGACTCCATCGAAGCCTCAATGCCGGTTCGTCCGACGACATCGCTCGCCTCGTAATCCGGATTCTCCTTCTGGAGCTGGTCAAGCTGATCCTCCTGCACCTTTCCGGTGTATCCGATGATCGGCGCAAAGTAAATGCTGTCGTTGTAACGGCGGATCGTCGACTCCTCGATTCCGACTCCCTGAAGCTCGTCCTCATGCTCCATGATGTCCGCGACGGTCTTGTCATCGACGTATGCCGTGATCGTACTCGGCTCATAGCGCTTGTAGAACACAAGAGCCATCGTATAGCGGATGTTGACGATCTGAAGTTTCTCCCAGTCATTCAAGACAAGCGGATTGCCATTCTCATCCTTCATCTCATTGAGCTTGTAGGCGTCTGCCTTTCGCTCAACTGCTTCCCTCGCCGTGATCGCAGACGGATACTTGCCGGAGGAATCCGTCAGATCGTTGACTGACTTCACACCGTAGTAATCTCTAAGGAAGCGCAGTCTCGCCGACTCCGAGTTCGTCGTGTAGGTGAACTCTCCGTCCGCATCCATGCCGATCTCCAGCTTTCCCTGCACATTACAGCCGTGCTTCTCAAGAATCTTCACCAATCGATAGAGCATTGCATTCATCGAAGCGCTGTCCTTATACACACCCGTGTTCTGGATCGTCACGGAGTACGCCGCCTCATTGTAGGCAAGCAGATTGCCGTTTCGATCGTAGATATTTCCTCGCGTTCCCGGTGTCTTCACCGTTCGCTCTGTAAGCTGAACATAATCATCCAGAAATTCCTGCCCCCGCACAATCTGAAGGTCAAACAGCTTGACAATCAGAGTCACAAACATCACCGTAAAGACCACTGCCAGGGCAAACACCCTCGAAGTCAGAATCTTTTTGGCGGTCTCCCGTATTACTTCCAAAAAATCCTTCAGCACGTTTTATCCGTCTCTCCTATTCCTATTCCGATCTTCCATCTCGCGCAGACGCCTGTCTGTAAACAGGAAGAACCGGTAAATCAAAAGCGTGGTCACCACCGTAAAAATCATCTCGGGGATCACAATTTCCTTTACATAGTACAGAATGTCGAGCCGGTTTCGGATCAGAAACCGCAGGACATAGATATAGAGATTATAGACGATCTCGTTGACCAGACTCAAAATCAGCGGGAGCGTGATATAATCCTCATAATAGTATTTCGTACAGATTCCGTTAAAGTAGCCGATGTTCACAAACAGCAAGGTGTAAAATCCGAACGGACCACTGTAAAACAGATCCAGAAGGATTCCTGCGACGAGTCCGTAATACATGCCCGCTGACTTTCCGTGAACAAAGCCAAACGAGAACGTCAGAATCAGTAGCAGATTCGGAGTCGCAGAGAGAAACGGAATCAGCGGAAACACGCAGTTCTGAATCGTGAATGCCACCACCAAGAGCAGTACATTAATCAGAATTCTTCTCATTCTTCCTCTTCTTCCTCTCTATTCTTCCCCGCTCTGCGAAGTCTGGGGTTCTGTCGAAGTCTCCAATCCAGCTCCTGCTTCTGCCCCGTTTTCCGTTTCGGTTTCGGCTCCGGTTCCCATCTGCGATCCAGTTTCCGATCCAGCACTGGTTTCCGATCCAGATTCTAATCCGGTTTCAGCTCCGGTCGTGGAATCCGGATTGCCCGGAATGTCAGATGCTCCTGCACCTCCCTGCTCTGTCTGATCTGCCTTGAGCGTCGTGATCACGAGAACTTCCTGAAGGCTGTCAAAATGAGCCACCGGAACGAGGTATCCCGACTTTGTGAGACGCGTCGGATCGGTTGTGATGTCGGTCGCATAGCCGATCAGAATGCCCGGAAGATATTTGGAACTGATGTTTGAGGTTACAATCCGGTCTCCGTCCTTGACATCCCCATCTTTGCTGATGTTTGTGATCCGAAGACGTCCCTCACCAAACAGCATCAGATCGCCGGACACGATACAGGTATCGCCCGACTGCTGTGCCATTCCGCTGACACGGCTCACATCATCGATGATTGAGCGAACTGTCGCATAGTGAGCGCCAACATCGGTGACGATTCCGACAAGACCGCCTCCCGCCATGACGTTTGCATCCACTTGAACGCCGTCTGCCGAGCCCTTGTTGATTCGAAATACCTGGAACCAGTCTCCCGAATCCTTCGCGATCACGCGCGCGCCAATCTTCTGGTACTGCATATAATCCTGATCGAGCTGATAGAGCTGGCGCAGACGATTTAACTCAAACTGCTCCGACTGTAAGCGACTGTTCTCCTCCACCAGAGTGTCAATCTGCTCCTGCATCGCCTGCTTCTCCTCCATCGCACCCGCAAGGCTCGCATAGTTGCTGATCCCGTTATAGAGGGAGGTTCCCGCCCGGTTGACTCCTGACTGAATCGGACTTAAAAAATATCCGATTCCATTTCGCAGAGGATTTAAAAATCCATCTTTAAATGACGTAATTCCGATCAGAAGCATACAGAATACTGACAATCCAATTAAAATGTACTTGCTTCGTTTTGATTCCATTTACAAAAATCCCCGTTCTTTTAAACTGATGTAGGTACTGTCCCCGATGATGATGTGATCCTGAAGACGAATCCCGATAAGCTCTGAGGCTTCGCGCATCCGCTGTGTCAACTGTATGTCCTCTTTGCTCGGCTGTGGATCTCCGCTCGGGTGATTGTGCACAAGAATCAGGCTGACGGCCTGAAATCGAAGTGCCTCAATCAGAACTTCCCTCGGCGTCGCAAGAGAGGCATTGACCGTTCCACGGCTGATCGTTACATCTCCAGTGAGCACCTGTTTCGTGTTAAACATCAGCACACGAAACTCCTCCCTCTCAAGATGACGCATATCCTCCTGACAGTACTGTGCGACAAGATTAGGCGCATCAAGTCTGAGTGGCTCTTCTGCAATCTTCCTATTCCAGATCCGCCTTGAGAATTCTCCGATACACAGAAGCTGAATCCCCTTGACCTGTCCAATTCCCTTGATCGACATCAGCTCTGCCAGAGAAAGGTGC
The DNA here is from genome assembly GCA_020686985.1 of Brotaphodocola catenula. Taxonomy (GTDB): domain Bacteria; phylum Bacillota; class Clostridia; order Lachnospirales; family Lachnospiraceae; genus Brotaphodocola; species Brotaphodocola catenula. The sequence continues at coordinate 26,562 of JAJEPU010000015.1, read as the reverse complement.
AAAAGCCCTAAAATACCCTCCTTCGGGTAATTTAAGGCCAGTACCTTTTGAGCCAGCTCGAGAGAACTCTCGTTTCTCGAACCGGTTCGGATAATAATCGACAGAAGCTGTGCATCACTCAAACAGGCGGGACCCTCTCTTAAACAGCGCTCATAGGGCTGTGCATCCCGTGGCAGTTCCTTCATCTTTACGTGACTCATCTTTCCTCCTCACATGACTCTCCAGGTACGAAGTTTGGAAATGATGATTCTCTATTATCATAATACGCAGGCAATACGGTGTCAATTTACAAAATTCGTAACTGTTCCGTATCTTCACAGTCACGAGCAAAAATCCATTGAAAATTCTTACTTTAATGTCACAATTCCTGCTTTCTAGTTGCTCACTACGCTTGCAACCAGAAACCGATTTTGCCAATGCTTCGCATTCCAAATTGGCAAAATCTGCGACCACAACTTTACTCTTATAGAATTTTCAGTTCTGAAAATTCTTACTTTAGACTTGCGATCCCTGCTTCTACTACCTTCTGTAAGGATTTCATGATACCGAATTTTGCGTGATACCAGGTCAGACCGCCCTGGAAGTATACCGCATACGGAGGTTTGATCGGACCATCTGCGGAGAGCTCAATCGAAGCGCCCTGTACAAACGCACCCGCTGCCATGATAACCGGTGCATCGTATCCCGGCATATCCCACGGCTCCGGAGATACAAAGCTGTCAACCGGCGCTGCGGCCTGAATTCCCTGACAGAACGCAATGACTCCCTCCGGATTTCCAAACGTCACTGCCTGAATGATGTCGTGGCGGGACTCCGTGCCATTCGGCACAACCGGGAATCCGAGCTTCTCATATACATTTGCCGCAAAGATCGCACCCTTAAGCGCACCTGCGACAACTGTCGGTGCAAGGAAAAGACCCTGATAGAATGACTGATTCAGTCCAAGACTTGCTCCAACCTCTTTTCCAAGTCCCGGTGCAGACAGACGATAGGAAGCGCGATCGACGCAGTCCTTGCGTCCCACAATGTAACCGCCGATCGGCGCAAGTCCGCCACCCGGATTCTTGATCAGGGAACCAACGATCATATCCGCTCCGACATCGGTCGGCTCGATCCGCTCCACAAACTCACCATAGCAGTTGTCGACCATGCAGATCACATCCGGCTTAATCTTCTTTACAAATGCAATCAGCTCGCCGATCTTTGCAACGGAGAGCGTCGGACGAGTCTGGTATCCCTTAGATCTCTGAATCGTCACGAGCTTTGTCTTCTCGTTAATTGCCTTCTCGATTGCCGGATAGTCAAAAGAGCCATCCTCAAGCAGATCTACCTGACGGTAAACAACACCATACTCCTTGAGGGAGCCGACGGACTCACGGATTCCGATTACCTCCTCAAGCGTATCGTATGGCTTTCCAACCGGAGAAAGGAGCTCATCGCCCGGACGCAGGTTTCCGGACAGTGCCACATGAAGCGCATGGGTTCCGCTGATCAACTGCGGGCGCACAAGAGCACTCTCTCCGTGAAACGCCTTTGCGTACACTTCCTCAAGCGTGTCACGTCCGAGGTCATTGTATCCATATCCGGTCGTTGCAGCAAAGTGAATATCGCTCACACGCGCATCCTGCATCGCCTTCAGCACCTTCATCTGATTGTACTCTGCGGTCTCATCGATCTCCTCAAAACGTTCCTTTAAATCCTTCTCAATCTTCTCTCCAAAAGCAATGACTTCCGGGCTCAGTCCCATCTGAGCGTACATTTCTTCCAGTTTCATCGTTTCTCCTTCTTCTTTATCCAAATTTTATCCATTTTTATACATAGCAAAGACACCCTCCACGAAATGATGGACCTCGGGTGTCTATTGCGGATAGTATACCGCATCTCAAAAAAATTTGCAAGGATAATAAAAAGAACCCGTGTTTTGCGCGGATTCTTTTCCTGATTTTTTACTCTCAATTTTCCCTTCGTAATGGCGAAACTATAAAAAACTATGATGGTTATGATTCTGTCCAGCCCTGACTTCTTCCAGGATGTGATTCAAAACTTTCTCGCGGTCCATGCCAAACTCCTCAAGATTCAGCCATCTCACATCCCGCTCCCGCTTAAACCACGTCAGCTGACGCTTCGCAAAATGGCGGGTTTCTCGCTTGATGATAAAAATTGCCTCCTCAATCGTCGTCTTTCCATCAAGATAGTCAAGAATCTCTTTATAGCCGAGTCCCTGCATCGCGACCATATTTCGCGTACATCCCATGTTTTTGAGTTTCTGCACTTCCTCGACAAGTCCCTGCTCAACCATCTGATCAACGCGCAGGTCAATTCTCTCATAGAGAAGTTTGCGGTCGCAGTTGAGCACATAGTAATAAAAATCGTATGGAGAGGACTTCTCCCGCTCTCTCTGATTATGCTCGGAGATCGGCTCACCGGTCTGGCGGTAATACTCGATCGCGCGAATCACACGCTTTCTGTTGTTTGCGTGAATCGCCTTGGCGGATGCCGGATCAACCTCAGCAAGCATCTGGTGGAGCACCTCATTTCCCTGCTCCTCGCCGATACACTCAAGCTCTTTTCGGATCGAATCATCGCCCTCATTCTCCGTAAAATCAATGTCATAGACGAGAGATTGAATATAAAATCCTGTTCCACCGACGACAATCGGAATATGACCGCGATCTGCGATCTCCTTCATCGCCTGCTTCGCCATGCTCTGAAACCGCGTGACATTGAATTCCTCTGACGGCTCAAGCACATCGATCAGATGATGCGTCACCCCGTCCATCTCCTCCGGCGTGACCTTTGCCGAACCGATATCCATATGGCGGTAAACCTGCATCGAATCCGCACTGATGATCTCTCCGTTCAATGCTTTTGCAAGCCGAATTGAGAGATTTGTCTTTCCAACAGCGGTCGGACCGGTCAAAATAATCAACGGCTGTTTTTTCTGCATAATCTTATCTTCCCCTCTCATCCCGATCAGTTAATTTGTTATACGATTCTCTTAAACTTCTTTTCCAGCTCATAACGACTCATCGAGATGATCGTCGGTCGGCCATGCGGGCAGGCATACGGATTCTCAAGATCTAAAAGCAGGTCAATCAGGTGATCTGCCTCAGCAAAACTCATCTGATGATTTCCCTTGACCGCTGCCTTGCACGACATCGAGGCGACTTTCTCGTAGATCATATCAGCATTTTTTTCTTCATCGGAGTCCTCGGAAAGTCCGTCAATCATCTCCAGGAGAAGTTCTTTCTTTGCGATCGAGAACAGATTGTCCGGCACGCCACGAACTGCATACTCACGCCCACCGAAATGCTCAATCTCAAATCCAATGTCAGTGAAGTATTTCATATGCGCCTCAAGCATCAGCGCCTCCTGACTGCCAAGCGTCAAAATGATCGGCGGACTCACCATCTGGCTTGTATACTCGCGCGTTTTCAGGCTCGCCATCGTCTTCTCATAGAGTACTTTCTCATGTGCCGCATGCTGGTCGATGATGTAGAGCTGATCCTGAAACTCCACGAGCCAGTAAGTGTCAAAGAGCTGTCCAATCAGTTTGTGATGATTTCTCGATTTTGCTTCAAGAAGTTTTCCGTCAAACAACTCGATCTGCTCTGCCCGTTCATTCTGTCTGCTTAAGTCTGTCTGCTCCGCCTGAGTTATGCAAATTTCAGATTTCTCGCTCTGATTCTCATTTGCCAAATCCTGAGCCGTCGGATTTTGAGCTCTGTCATCCTGCATAAATGCCCCAGACATTCTGGTTTCTTCCTGATCTCCTGCACTCAATCGTGCAGGAATCTGATCTGGCGAAATCACATTCTCAGAAATGCCCGTTCTCTCAATTGGAGGAAGCCCCGCCTCCGCTCTCAGATTGTTTTCCAGATACCAATTTTTTGCCTGCTCCGGCGATTCCCTTACAAGAATTTCCGTGAGTCGCTGATCGACGCAGATCCCCGGTTGATTTGTCGGTTGATCTGACGACTGCCCAGAATCTTCTGATTGTCCTTTGATTTCTGATCCCAGATTTTCCAGTTTCATAATTTCCGGATTCAAAGAATTTATGCGATAAGAGCCTATTTCTTCGCGAAGCTGTCCCATCTGTTCTGCTTGATCTCTCTGAGACATCTGATCTCGACCAATCGGATTCTGATCCATTTGATCCACAGGGTCTGCCTGACTGCCAAGACGGTCTCTTCGCCCCATTCGAAGCTGAGGTTTCTGGCTTCCACGGTCAAGCACAAGCTCGGTGACCGACTGCATCATATCCGCATATGGACTATCGGATGAAGGAATCACGCGCTCGCTTTTGTCTGTCCTGTCTGACTCCCGCGCTTCTTTCACTGGCACTCCCGCCTGCATTCTCGATGAAACACCAGACGATGCTTCCCATTGCGTTTCAGATTGCGCCTTCGGCTGTTTTTCTTCTAAGATCACCTCTGGAATCAGTTCGCGGTGCATCAGCGCATCGGAGATCGCATCGCGAACCGCGCGGAAAATCATCTCCCCGTCCTGAAAACGCAGTTCCATCTTCGTCGGATGCACATTAACATCGAGAAGCTCCGGCTCAATCGAGATGTGAAGAAGCGTAAACGGATACTTATGCTGCATCATGAACGGACGGTATGCCTCCTCGATCGCCTTTCCGATGATGTTGCTCTTGATGTAGCGCCCGTTGATAAAGTAATTCTCAAAATTTCGGTTGCTCCGCGCAATCACGGGTTTTCCGGCAAATCCTTTGATCGAAATCACATCCCGCGAGCTTTCAATTTCAAGCAGATTTGAGGTGATCTCCCTGCCGTAAATCGTGTAAATAATGTCCTTGAGATTATGGTTTCCAGATGTGTGCAGTTTATTCTGGTGATTCTGGATTAAGCGAATCGAGATCTCCGGATGGGAAAGTGCAATCTTCTCGACAAGATCCACGATATGCGCACCCTCTGTCGCCGGAGTCTTTAAGAATTTCCGGCGCACGGGTGTGTTGTAGAACAGATTTCGTACAAGAAACGTCGTTCCATCGGGCGCGCCGACTTCCTGAACCTCTCTGCCTTCCCCGCCAGCGATCTCATACCGGCTCGCACTCATGCTTCCCTGCGTCTTCGTGACGATCTCGACCTGAGCGACCGCTGCAATGCTCGAGAGCGCCTCTCCGCGAAATCCCAAAGAACCGATCGTGAACAGATCTTCGACTGACTGAATCTTGCTTGTAGAGTGGCGCAAAAATGCCGTTGGAATCTGCTCTTTCGGAATTCCGCATCCATTGTCCGTAACGCGGATAAACGAGATTCCTCCATCGCGGATCTCCACGGTGACCGCACTCGCTTTCGCGTCAATCGCATTTTCAAGAAGTTCCTTCACAACCGAGGCCGGGCGCTCAATCACCTCTCCTGCGGCAATCTGATTGATCGTGCTCTGATCAAGCACATGAATCTCCGGCATTCCTGCTTCTCCTTTCTGTTCGGTATATCCCACTTATAAACTACTTTCCGGCGCTGTCACCGCTCCAGCGGTTCTTAAGCCGTGTCTGAAGTCGATAAAGCGTGTTGAGCGCGTCGATCGGCGTCATCATACCAAGATCCATCGTCTTGAGTTCTTCGATGATATCATCCTCTCTGACTGTGTCAAACAGCGTCAGCTGGCTCATCTCCACATCGTCCGGCTTCGGAACCGGCTTGTGGGAGGAGGAAGTCGCACTGTTCTGTGCAATCTCCTTCGCACGCGTCGCAAGGTCGGCATTGCTGAGCTCCTCGACGAGCTCTTTTGCGCGGTTGAGCACGGAATCCGGCACGCCCGCAAGTTTTGCAACCTGAATTCCGTAGCTCTTGTCCGCTCCGCCCTTCACAATCTTTCTTAAGAAAACGATGTCATCACCCTGCTCCTTGACTGCGATGCAGTAGTTGTTGACTCCGCTCATGATGCCCTCAAGCTCAGTCAGCTCATGATAGTGCGTCGCAAACAGTGTTTTCGCTCCGAGTAACTTTGTGTTGCTGATGTGCTCAACAACTGCCCACGCAATGCTGAGTCCGTCAAATGTGCTCGTTCCGCGTCCGATTTCATCTAAAATCAGAAGACTGTTTCGCGTCGCATTTCTTAAAATATTTGCGACCTCCGTCATTTCAACCATGAACGTACTCTGTCCGCTTGCAAGGTCATCTGATGCACCGACACGCGTGAAGATTCGGTCACAGATTCCGATGTTTGCCTGATCTGCCGGCACGAAGCTTCCGATCTGCGCCATCAGCACAATCAGCGCAGTCTGGCGCATGTACGTCGATTTTCCCGCCATGTTCGGTCCGGTGATGATCGAAATCCGGTTCTTGCCATTGTCCAGGCAGGTGTCATTTGCGACAAAGAGATCGTCTCTCATCATCTTCTCGACAACCGGATGACGACCGCCCTTGATCTGGATCGTTCCTCGCTCATTGATCGACGGTTTTACATAGTTGTTGCGCGTTGCAACAGTCGAGAGGGATGCATAGACATCGATCTCCGCAATTGCGCGCGCCGTCTGCTGAATCCGCACAACCTGAGCGCCAACTGCGTCGCGCACCTGACAGAACAGATCATACTCGAGCGAGAACAGCTTGTCCTCCGCACCGAGGATCACACTCTCGAGATCCTTGAGCTTATCTGTCGTGTAACGCTCTGCATTTGTCAGTGTCTGCTTGCGGATAAAGTAATCCGGCACGAGATCTTTAAACGAGTTCGTGACCTCAAAATAATATCCGAACACGCGGTTGTACTTGACTTTTAAGCTCTTGATTCCGGTATTCTCGCGCTCCTGCGCCTCAAGCTCGGCAAGCCATGTCTTTCCCTCGGTCTTTGCCTGACGCAGACGGTCTGCCTCCTCAGAAAATCCCTCGCGGATGATTCCACCCTCGCGCACCGTGATCGGCGGTTCGTCGACAATCGCACGGCTGATCAGATCTTTGAGATCCTCAAGACCGTCAAGCTGTCCTTCAAGTACCTTAAGATTCTCACTCGTGAACTCTTTCAAGAGTGTCTTAATATACGGTACCATCTCGATCGAACCGCAGAATGCGAGCAGATCACGCGGATTCGCACTCTTGTAACTGATTCGGGAAATCAGGCGCTCAAGATCATAGATCGGATTTAAGTACTCGCCAAGCTCCTCTCTGCTGATATAATTGAGATTGAGCTCCTCGATCGCCTGCTGACGTTTCAGAATGTCCTCTTTGTTGATCAGTGGCTGTTCAATCCAGTTTCTAAGGAGTCTAGCTCCCATCGCAGTGCGTGTCTTGTCAAGCACCCAGAGCAGGCTTCCTCTCTTCTGCTTCTCGCGCATCGTCTCGAGAAGTTCGAGATTTCGTCTCGTCGACGAGTCAAGAATCATGAAATTTCCGCTTGCGTAGGACACGATCGTCGTCAGATGATCAAGCGTATTTTTCTGAGTCTCATAGAGATACTGGAGAACAGCACCCGATGCAATCACGCCACAGTCATAATCCCCGAGTCCAAGCCCCTCCAGGCTTGCCACCTTGAAATGCTCTCTTAAAATCCTTCTGCAATTCTCATCCTGAAAGAAATGTGCATCAAGCGTCGAAACCGTGAAGTGATAGCGATTTTTCATGTCGTCGAGGCTGATCCCGGACATCACGAATGCGTCGTTGCAGATGATCTCCGCCGGCGCAAACTTGTGAATCTCGTCAAAAAGGGAGCGCTCCGAGGATACCTCTGTCACCAGAAAATCTCCGGTCGTGATATCCGCGACGGACACTCCCATCTTGTCATCGAGATAGACGATTCCCATCAGGTAATTGTTCTTCGTCTCATCGAGCGCCTGTGCGCTGGTGATCGTTCCGGGCGTTACCACCCGGATGACCTCACGCTTCACAAGTCCTTTCGCCAGCTTCGGATCTTCCATCTGCTCCGCGATTGCGACCTTATATCCCTTCTGGACCAGTCTGCTCAGATAAGAATCCACTGCATGATACGGAACTCCGCACATCGGTGCCCGCTCTTCAAGTCCACATTCCTTTCCCGTCAGAGTGATCTCGAGCTCCCTTGATGCGGTCAGCGCATCGTCAAAAAACATCTCATAGAAATCACCCAACCGATAAAACAGGATGCAGTCCGGATACTGTTTCTTCGTCTCCATATAGTGCTGCATCATTGGTGATAAACCAGCCATGTCTCAAAAACTCCTTATCTTATCTCATCGTTCCCATGTAGTAAAAGCCTTTCGACTCTTCCAGATAAACGTCCACAATCTTACCGATCAGACTCTCATCTCCCGGGAAATGTACCACGGTATTGTTTGAAAGACGTCCGGTCACATAGCCCTCCTGATGGTCATCCATGACCTCGGCAAGCACTTTCTGAACCGTGTGAACATCGCGACCGCAGACCTCAGCGGAAATCGCCTGCACTTCCTTTAAGAGACGGTCAAAACGGACTTTTACCACGTCCTCCGGAACCTGCTCCATCGCTGCGGCCGGGGTTCCACGGCGCACGGAATAGATGAATGTAAACGCACTGTCAAAACGCACACGACGCACAACGTCAAGCGTCTCCTCGAAATCCTCCTCGGTCTCGCCCGGGAAGCCGACAATAATATCAGTCGTTAAGGAGATCTGTGGCATTGCCTCACGGATTCTCTCGACCAGACTTAAATAGTCTTCCTTCGTGTAACGGCGGTTCATCGCCTTTAAGATGCGACTGCTTCCGGACTGAAGCGGAAGGTGAAGATGCGCACAGACCTTATCGCACTCCTTCATCGCCTGAATCAGCTCATCGGACAGATCCTTCGGATGAGAAGTCATAAAGCGGATGCGCTCAAGTCCCTCGATCTCATTGACACGGCGAAGAAGCTCGGCAAACGTCACCGGATTTTTCAGGTTCTTTCCGTAGGAGTTGACGTTCTGACCGAGAAGCATGACCTCGACAACGCCATCTGCAACGAGACGGCGGATCTCTGCGAGAATCTCCTCCGGCTCACGGCTTCTCTCACGTCCACGCACATACGGAACGATGCAGTAACTGCAAAAGTTGTTACAGCCAAACATGATGTTGACTCCGGACTTGAACGGATATTTGCGCTCCACCGGAAGATCCTCGACGATCTCCTCCGCTTCCTTCTGAATGTCGACGACCATCTTTTTTCCGGTCAGACGATTGTACATGGTCTCTGCGAGTTTATAGATGTTGTGAGTTCCAAAAATGAGATCCACGAATGGATAGCTCTTCTTGATCTTCTCGACAACCGCAGACTCCTGCATCATACAGCCACACAGACCGATCAGCATCGCCGGGTTCTTTTTCTTGATCGAGCCGAGCTGTCCAAGGCGACCATAAACTTTCTGGTTTGCATTGTCGCGGACCGTACAGGTGTTGTAAAGCACCAGATCGGACTTCTCGCTGTCGGACTCTTCAAATCCCATCTTCTCCAAAATTCCGAGAAGTTTCTCAGAATCTCTCGCATTCATCTGGCATCCAAACGTATTGATGCAACAGGTCAGCGGGCGACCGAGCGATTTGGAACGTTCACTGACAAGCTCTGCACATTTCTCCGTGAAATACTGCTGTCTTGCTGGCTCCTTCTCCGGAATTTCCAAAACTTCCTGTGATCTATTCAAATGATCCATTCTCATTACTCCATTTTTCTCTTAATTTCTCTTTTCTTAAACTTATCTGAGTTTTACAGGCATCAGGAAAATATTATAGCACAACTAAAAAATTATTTACAACTAAAACTTTCTCAAATCCCGAAAATTGCTTTGATAATAGAGAAAAAAGCAGGACAGATTTCTCTGCCCTGCTAATCTTGCTTGCTATAACGCTAAGTCTTGTTAGATCTCTTAGATGCTAAATCTTTTTCGACCGTTATCAGTTCTAACTATTCCGATTAGATATTCAGAAGATCGCTGAATTCCTTGAGTGCTCCGTCGGTCTCGTGAGCGAGTACGCGCTTTGCAAGTACCTTTCCGAGCTGTACGCCCTCCTGATCGAAGCTGTTGATGTTCCATAAGAAGCCCTGGAACATGATCTTGTTCTCAAAGTGTGCGAGGAGTGCACCGATTGTTCTCGGGGTTACCTCATCGCCGATGATGATGCTGGACGGACGTGCGCCCTCAAAATTCTTGTTGCGGTTCTCATCAGACTTACCGCAGGCAAATGCCACGATCTGAGCTGCAACGTTCGCGCAGAGCTTCTGCTGGCTCGTGCTTCCCTGAATCACAACATCGTTCTTCAGCTGGCTGTTCTTGAAGCCGACAAACTGAAGCGGAACGATGTCAGTTCCCTGATGCAGAAGCTGGTAGAAGGAGTGCTGACCGTTCGTTCCAGGCTCACCGAAGATGATCGGTCCGGTCGGGTAGCTCACGCGCTCACCAAAACGGTTGACGCACTTACCGTTGGACTCCATATCCAACTGCTGAAGATGTGCCGGGAAACGGCTTAAAGCCTGAGAATACGGCAGAACTGCGGTGCACGGATAGCCCAGTACGTTGCGCTCGTAAACACCGATCATTGCATCGAGCATCTCCGGGTTCTCGCGCAAGTTCTTCTTTGCGGAGAGCTTGTCCTCCTCTGCTGCGCCCTCAAGGAACTGTGCAAATACCTCCGGACCGAATGCCAGAGACAGGACAGCACCACCTACTGCGGAGCTTGAAGAATAACGACCACCGATGTAGTCATCCATGAAGAAGGCTGCGAGATAGTCATCGCTCTTTGCCAGAGGAGAAGTCTCACTCGTAACTGCGATCATATGCTTGGATGCATCAAGACCTGCGTTCTTTAAAGCATCCTTTACGAAGGACTCGTTTGTCAGAGTCTCAAGCGTTGTGCCAGACTTGGAAACAAGAACAAACAGGGAGTGTGCGACATCGATCGAGTTCAGCACTGCGGATGCATCATCCGGATCTACATTGCTGATGAACTTTGCCTCCATCTTGAATGCGCCGTTCTTCTTTGCCCAGTTCTCTAAAGCCAGATAGATTGCGCGCGGGCCAAGATCACTTCCGCCGATACCGATCTGTACAACTGTCGTGAATTTCTCTCCGTCTGCGTTCACGATCTCACCTGCATGGACTTTATTTGCGAACTCTGCAATGCGGTTCTGCTGTTCTACATAGAACTTGCGCTTGTCCACTCCGTCTGCGACAACCGGATCTCCGAGCTGTCCACGGGTCAGCTGGTGAAGTACAAGACGCTTCTCACCGGTATTGACTACCTCGCCGTTGTAGAGAGCCTCAAACTTCTCTGCAAGCTGTGCCTCCTCAGCCAGCTTCTCCATTGCAGTCAGAACCTCTTCATCGACCTGCTTTGCCGCATAATTGTAAACAAATCCCTCTGCCATCGGAACACTGTACTTCTTCACACGCTCTGCGCCATTCTCACCGGTCATCGCCTCAATCAGATTCACGCGCTCTGTCTTTGCGAGATCCTCAAAGGAAGTAAGGGTATCCAAGTTTTTCCATGCAACCATAATATACTCCTCCTGCTATTGTTCGTTTTCGCAACCACGTTGCTTTTTTGATCAATTCTGATCGTTAAAATAGCTACTATTGATTATACTATGAAATTTCAGAAAATACAAGAAAAAGGAGCAGAACCTTTCTGCGATTCTGCCCCTCTTCTTTAAATTCTCTTATGTTTCACGAAAATCTGACCATCTTGTCAAATAATCGATTTGCTTACTTCTGCTGAGCAAAGCTGTAATTTGCAGTCTCTGCCGGGCCAGCATGCTTATGCTGAGACAGCGGCATAACGTGCATATTTCCACGCTGCTCGTTCTCTGCCCAGTAGATATCGTCTGCCATCTTTGCTTCTGGATTGAAGGTAACACCCTCGAAGATGTGCTTTACGAACTCCTTGTAGCCGACACGGTCAATCAGGTGACCACCATGCAGGTACTCCGGCTTGTAATCCAGAGCCCATGCAGAGAATTTCTGCCAGTTTGCGAACATGCCAAGGATAACATCCTCAGTTACCCAGTTTAAGAACAGCTTACCGGAACGCGGGTTCTGCTTACCGGTACGTCCACCAAGGGTAACGCGGTACAGGTGCGGTCCTCTGCTCCAAGCTCCAGTCGGGCAGGCGATAGAACACTCACCACAACCTACGCAACAGCATGTGTCCTTGTCGATCTTGCCGTTCTTGTTCAGGCTCAGAACGCCGGTTGCATGATGCTGACAAGCCTCTACACAAGCGCCGCAGCCGATACAACGATCGATGTCGTAGATCTGCTTGTTGATACCCATGATACCGAAATCGTTGAAGTTTGCCTTTACACAGTCGTTCGGGCATCCTGCAACTGCAACTTTGATGTGGTAGTGAGACGGGAAGATCAGCTTCTCGATCTTTCTTGCCAGCTCTGCGGTGTTTGCATTACCCTTGATGCAGTGTGCATTACCAACACATGCCATGATGTTTCTTGCACCGATGGTCGGATAACCGCTCTCAACATCATACTCAGCCGGCTGACCAGCGATCGTATTCATGTCTACGCCACAGCTCTCCACATCAATATCATGAATGTAACCCTTGATATACTTGTTTACTGCCTCGATATTCTCGTACTTGATTCCCGGAATATCAAAGGTCTGTCTGGTTCCGAAATGGAAGGTTCCATTTCCCCATTTCTCACAAATCTCCTGTACCATTGTCAGATGCTTTGCAGCAAGAGCAGCACCCGGAACACGCAGCTGAAGCATGAACTCACCCGGTACTTTAGACTGACGGAAACAGTTGAGACGCACTTTCTTAATATCAATATCCTGATTCATAATCCTTGCCCCTTTCCTTAGTCAATCAGATTCTTAGCCTGTGTATAGTTGAATACCGGGCCATCCAGGCAGACATACACTTCGTCGATACGGCAGTGTCCGCACTTACCTACTGCGCAGGACATCTTTCTCTCGAAGGATACCCAGATCTTCTCTTCCTTAGCACCACACTTTACAGCCTCCAGACCGGTGAACTTCATCATTGGTGGCGGTCCTACGATTACCATCTCGTAATCCTCTCCAAACTCCTTTAACGGAACCTTGGAAACGAACTCGGTAACGAAACCGGTGTTCCAGCCATCCTTGTGGTCACGATCCAGCGTGTAGTAAGTCGTGAAGCGCTCTTTCCATCTCTCAAGATCCTCTTTGAAGATGATGCCTTCCTCATTCTTAAATCCGCTGATTAAGGTTACGCTCTTCACGTAATCCGGGTTCTCATAAAACATATTCAGCATGCTCTTTACCGGAGCCAGACCGGTACCACCGGTGATGACTACGACATGCTTGCCCTTATACTGCTCAATCGGCCATCCGTGTCCGTACGGTCCACGCAGGAACAGATGATCTCCTGGCTGCATCTCAAAAATTTCATCCGTTACTTTACCTACAGAACGAATGGTAAACTCCATCCAGCCCTCACCATAGGAGCTGACAGAAATCGGAGCCTCACCTACCTTCGGGATGGAAAGCTGTAAAAACTGTCCCGGATTTGGTTTGATATCCGTAGCAACACGGAAGGTATACTCATGAACGCTCTCACGCTTAATGCTGATGATTTCACATGCTACCGGCTTGATAATGTTATTCATTCTTCTCCACCTCTCTCTCTCACGCCTTGTCAGACTCAGCTACGATCTCATCGATCGCCTTGCTCATCTTGTTGACAGTTGCTACGATGGAGATCAGTTCCGGACAACGCTCCATGCATCGACCGCAACCTACGCACATATCATAATCTTTGAAACGTGCCTTGTAGTCGTGGAATTTGTGGAGTACTTTATAACGCATACGATCACCGGCAGTGTTGCGGAAGCTCATGCCACCAGCCATATCGGTAAAGCCCTTGATCTGGCAGGAAGCGGAAGTACGCTTTCTCTCACCGACACGACCATTCTCGTTGTAGATGATATCCGTTGTGGTAAAGCAGGTACAGGTGCTACATGCAATCGTACAAGCTCCGCAGGAGATACAACGCTTGTTGTACTCGTTCCACATCGGATGCTGTTTTAACTTGGTCAGGACATCCTTGTTCGGGATCTCCGGAACGGTTACTTTCAGAACATTCTCTTTTACATAATCCGGCGTAAAGTCTGCTTTCTCGTCATTCTCGAAGCATCCTGCAAAATCCTGATCCTTCACGTCAACCAGAAGTCCATCCTCACCGAAGCGAACTGCCAGAGAGTAGTCCTCTGCCTTGTTGGTTCCCATGCTTACGCAGAAGCAGGTATCCCAGCTCTCAGCACACTCCATCATGACAATCTTAACCTTCTCGTTCATGCGCTTGTAGTACATGTCCTCGAAGTTACCGTTGCTTAAATAGATGCGCTCCTGATGATGCTGTGCGTGAATGTCACACGGACGCATGAAGATCAGCAGTTTCTTATTGGTTGCCTTGCTCTCGATGAACTCGTCCTCAGTGAAGTAGAACAGAGACTCGGTGATCGGGGTCAGAACCTCTTTTGCCGGGAAGTCAGATTTCTTCTTGTACTCAACTTCCTCAATCGTGTTGATCTTAGCATACTTTACCAGATCGGTGTCAGAATATCTGCCCTTGCCTACGAATCGCTTCGGTGCCCAGATTTCATACTCGTTCTGAAGCTCTGCCAGGATCTTGTTGGCTTCTTCAAAGCTCACTTTGTATCCCATGAAAACAACTCCTCCTTTGTTTTATGCATCCCCGGATTTCCACCGGAAACGCATGAGTTTGCGCCTTTATATGATTTCCGCCTGCCTCACAATTTCGCCCTGCTGAGAACAGGCAGAAACCTTTTCCGCAATATTGGCTAGCTATATAATTATACTACATTTAAAAGGTAATTTCTACACCTGTATCATATTTTTTATCATCTACGGTGACAGTTACCTTATAAGTGCCCTCAATTCCCTCTGCGCTGATCGGAACCTCAACAGCTCTCGGATCATGCTCAAGGAAGGTTCCTACGCACATTGCAAGGAACGGTCTCTTCGTCGTCGGAACGAAGTAATGACGGTTCGGAGCGCCATTCTCGCCCTCAAGGTTGAGCATAACAAGCATGCCCTTCTCAAAACTTGCCTTAAATACAAGACGATCCTCTTCCTTTGCGATCTTTGTCTTGTACTGATCCGGAATTATGCCGGACGGCTCTGCCGGAGCTTCGGTTAAGAACTCCTCGGTCACACCGAGAGTACCAAGGATCTCGCCCTCGCCAAAGCTAACCTGATCCATCTCATCGTAGAGTTTGAGCTTCTCTGCGCGGTAGTAGTTTGCCGGCAGATGCATCTCGTACATAACCTCATCATCCTTGATCTCAACAGTGATCGAGCTGAGCTCTACGGTTCCATTGTCGATGCCCTCCGTCTTTGCAGCACCCGGAACGTTCATCCACTCGCCATTCTCCTTGCCGATACCGCCGGAGTGAACCATGTAGTGACCCGGCTCATAGTACTCGCAGTTGCAGATATAGGTGGAGAAGAACTCTGCGCCCCTCTCCTTACCATACTGCCATACCTGCTCGATCGTCATATTCTCAGTATCGATGTGGTAGATGACACCGCGGGAGAAGTTGTCCTTCGCTGCGCGGTAGTTCTCCTTCTCTTTCGATCTCCAGTGACCGTTATCGAAGCACATCACATCGCCGTTTGGCAGAATCATGCAGGCATGCTGTTCATACTGCCAGTCGAAGTCTCCGTCGCCGATCGGCTTGAAGAAGTACTTCTGCATCTCCTCCGGCCAGCCGGTCGGATCACCGATGATCCAGTTGAGCTTTCCGGTCTCAAAATCGCGGTTGATGATGATATCCTGGTGACGACCGGAGAACGTCAGAGAATTCGTCTTCTTGTCGTACCAAACTGCATTGTTATGGAACCAGTCGTGACCGTCCTGGCTTCCGGAACCGCCAACCGGATATACCGGAAGAACGTCCTGATGATCCCATTTCTTTAAGATCTCACCCGTCTTTCTGTCTACGAGAACGCAGACATCCTCAACGGTGCCGCGCGGAAGATCCTGAGTCAGAATCAGCAGATCGCCGTTCTCCATCTCCCACTCGTCATGGTGATAACCACCCGGAACACGGTACTCTTTGTAGATCTTACCGATCATGCCCATCTCATACACACCTGTCGTGTGGTATGGCGGAGCAACCAGGCGATCGGTACCAACGAAGAGACGACCATTTTTTGCACGCTTTAAGTCAAATGCAAGGTTTAGCGTGTTGTACCAACGCGCATCTCCTGCATAGTCATAAGCTGCGGTGCATGCCGGGGAGGTCGGGCTTACGAACACCACATTGTCCTCCATGTACTCCGGCGTTGTCTTGATATAGGTCGGCTTCCAGACTTTCTTCGGTGCCGGCTCGGTCTGAATCTTGATCTCTGCCTTCTCGCCGGTGCTTAACTCGATGATCACGGTATTCTCATAGTCTGCATACAGACCGTACACCGGAATTACCATCTTCTTGGAATCGGATGCCGGACGATACATCATATCGCCTGCGCTCTCCTTTCCCTTTACGGTTACCTTTGCAAATGCCGGCTTCTCGTTCTCAAACATCACAAGTGCAGTCAGCGGAGCGATCAGATACGGGTTTAACTTCACATACGGATTCGCAATCGTGTGCTTCTCCTGTGCATACTCGTTTAAGAACTCCTGCTCTGCCTTGTACTGACGCTTGATGATATGTTCTACATTTCTAAAATCGACTCCCATAAGTTCCTCCTATATGACTGTCAGGTTTTGCACCCGGGCTTGACAGTCTGACTATCTGGGTCTTTCTTCTCCTTAAATTCAACCCCTGAATCTTATGAATCTTAGCAATGAATCTTGATGCCGGTCTCATACTTCTGATCGTCGATGATGACGCGCAGATCGTAATCGCCCTCTAAGCCTGCCTTGTTGATGTTCGTTCTCGTGTTACGATCATCGGAATCAAGGAAGGTTCCACAGCACATTGCAAGGAACGGAACTGCGGTTGTGGAGATGAAGTAACGATGGATCTCCTCGCCCTTCTCAAGCTGAAGGATAACGAGCTGTCCCTTCTCGAAACGGGAGAAGAAGGTGAAACGATCGATCTCGTCTTCTACTCTTGCGCTGCAGGACTCCGGAAGCATTGCACCCTGGCTGTCTGCCGGAACTTCAGTATCCATCTCAAGGGTAACACCCATCTGACCGAGGATCTGACCCTTGCCAAGCTCAAGATTAATGCCATCGCTGTAAAGTTTCAGCTTCTCACCGCGGTAATAGTTGCCCGGAACATGGAGCTCAAGCATCTTCTTGTTATCGCAGATCTCAACGGTGATCGACTCAAGATGTCCGCCCTGGCTCGAAGCGAATGCGCCGAGTGCCTCAGACGGGTTGCCATCCTTATCGTAAGCGATACCACCGGAATGAACCATGTAGTGTCCCTCGTTGTAGTACTCTACGTTACAGATGTACGGTGAGAAGAACTCTGCTCCGCGATCCTTACCGTACTGCCATACCTGCTCGATCGTCATATCCTTCGTGTTGATGCGATAACGAACACCTCTGGAGTAGCTGTTGTCTGCACTCAGGAACTGCTCTCTCTCAACTGCCTTGTGACCATAGTGATGGTTATCGAAGCACATCACATCGCCGTTCGGAGTAATCACGTTAGCGTGCTGTTCATACTGCCACTCGAAATTGTTGCCGATCGGCTTGAAGAAGTACTTGTCCACCATCTCCTGCGGCCAGCCTGCTGGATCACCGATGATCCAGTTCAAATCGCCGGTCTCAAAGTCGATGTTGACCATTGCGTCAACATGACGACCGGAGAAGGTCAGGGAGTTCGTATTCTTGTCATACCAAACAGCGTTGTTGTGGAACCAGTCATGATCAGACCAGCTTCCGGAATGGCTCACGGTCTCCGGATTCAGGAACTTCTTGTAATCCCAGGTCTTTAAGATTGCACCGGTGTTGCGATCTACGAGAACGCACATATCCTCAACAGTGTTTCTTCTCAGATCATCGGTCAGAACTAAGAGGTTGCCATCTTCCATCTCGAACTCATCGTGATGATAGCCGCCCGGCAGACGGAACTCCTTGTAGATCTTACCACACGGGCTGATCTCGTACAGACCGGACATGTAGTACGGCATCTGAATAACGCGGTTCGTACCCATGATCAGATTGCCATTTTTCAGTCTCTTTACGTCGAATACGCACGGAAGATTCATATGCCATCTTGCATCGCCTGCATAGTCAAAACCAACTGCCAGATCCTCACCTGCCGGAGATACCAGAATGATGTTGTCCTGTAAATACTCTGGAGTCGTATCCATCGAAAAAATAACTTTCTTGCCGTCAAATACATCTGGAACATCAATCGTGACAACGTTCGTCTCTCCGCGGTATGCACGGATCTCAACCTTGTTCTGATACTCAGAATACAGACCAACAACCGGAAGCACATGCTTCTTTGCCTTCGGGAAGGTGTGGCTGATGTTTCCCTGTACCGTCTTTCCGAGAACGGTCAGAGTCACTGCGGTCTCCTCCTCAGTCTCAAAGCAGATGACTGCGGAAAGCGGGTTTACGAGGTAAGCGTTGTAGACAACGAGCGGATTGGCGATTGTATAATTGCCCTCCTCAAATCTCTTAAGCATCTGTGCCTCTGCCTCTGCCTGGCGATTGATCAGGTGATCCTGAAAGGAATAATTTACTGACATAAGTTCCTCCTCCTGTCGGGACAGATCCATAACCCCTTAGCATCTGCCCCTTCTTTCTGTTTTGTTTTTTGCTTTTTTATGTTTTATAATCTGTTTTATAATCCATTCAGATTACAATAACTACAAATTACTTGCTGATTACTGATGATCCTTCACGAGCTTGATGATAACCGGCTTCTGCTGAAGACCCTGTAAACGTCCAACCTCTGCGCCATCTTTTAACAGAACGAGAGTCGGATAGCCGGTTACCCCATACTCAGCAGTCAGATCCTTGTTTTGGTCAAAATCCACTTTCAGGATGGTCAGATCATCGCCAAACTCCTTCTCAACATCCTTCAGTACGAAAGAGAGCATCTTGCACGGTCCGCAGGTAGTAGAAAAGAAATCTGCCAGTACCAGACCCTGTCCTGCTAACTCTTTGAATTCTGCGCTGTTTACTTCTTTAATCATTGGTTAATTCCTCCGTATTCGTTGTACTTATTATTCGTTTGTTTGATTGCAGATCTGTGTGATCGATTACTTTCTCAGGTTCTGCACATAGTGAGCAGCTTCCTGTGCGGCAATTGCGCCGTCCGAACATGCTGTGATTACCTGACGAAGGTTCTTTGTCACGCAGTCTCCTGCACCGAAGATTCCCTCTACCGGGGTATGCATGCGATCATCAACCGTCACATAACCCATCTGGTTCAGAACACCGAGATCCTTTGCAAACTCTGTCGTCGGAGTCAAACCGATGTACTCAAACACACCGTCACATGCAACCGTGTTCTCCTCGCCGGTCTTTGTGGACTTGAAATGAACACCGGTCAGCTTCGTATCTCCGGTAAACTCAAGAATATCCTGATACGGATAAATCTTTACATTTTCCATTGCACGGAGCTTGTCACATGCGATCGGATCTGCGGTCAGATCAAACATCGTCACGATTGTCAGGCTCTTTACGATACCTGCAAGGAAGATCGACTCCTCAACTGCGGAGTTTCCACCACCAATTACAACAACGTCGCGATCGCGGTACTGAGCGCCATCACAGATTGCGCACCAGCTGATGCCATTTCCGCGGAAATTGTCCTCCCCCTGGACATGGAGACATCTCGGACGTGTTCCGGTTGCAAGAATGATCGTGCTTCCGGTGAATTCTTTGCCGTCCTCCTCGCAGATTACCTTCTTCTCTGCGCCGTCGTTCTGAATTTCCTTGACAGTCGCATAATCGAAAGTGATTGACGGGAACTCCTGAGTCTGCTCAAACATCTTGTATGCCAGCTCTGCTCCGTTAATAAAACCGGTTCCCGGATAGTTCTGAATCTCATTTGTATTGATAATCTGACCACCCGGTGCCAGCTTGTCAAGCAGAAGCACGGTCATGTCTGCTCTCGCTGCATAGATTGCAGCAGTCATTCCAGCAGGACCTGCTCCCACGATAATCACATCATACTGTGTCATAATTCCTTCTCCTTAACTAACTTCTGTTCATTCTTACTAATTCTGATAATTCCAATTCTTATCTTACAAAGCAATTAGAATAAAATCTCTCAACTCTTTAAATTACTTATACCTATTACCTATCCCCTGTCATTCCAATGTTTTATGATTTTCACAGACAGATGAGTGTCACGTTTTGGAGTTGTTGTCTCTGCGTCTTTGCCATCGTTTTTATCTACACATATCTACACGTTTTCACACATTACATTCTGTATATTCTGTATCATACATATCCTGTGTCATGTCTCTGCTTTGCGGTATCGCCTCCCGCTTGGCAGTGGAATTACATCAGCATGCTTGCTAACGGAACACCAACGACCATCACAAGGATGAACTCGATCAGAACGATCGGCAGAGTGTACTGATATACATACTTCGTCTCAATCCATTCCTTGTTACTGTGCAGGATTGCTGCAAACGGAGATGCTGCCGGAGTAACTGCTGCGGACATCAATACGAACAGAATCAGCAGGGTTACGATCGGTCTCGGATCTGCTCCGGACTGTGCACAGTAGGTTACGAGAACCGGCTGAAGGATCATACCGATTACAAGGCTGTTACACAGGTTTGTCAGAACTCCTGCAACCAAAAGGATCAGGATTGTAAATACGGTTGAAGACATTCCGTTGAAGATCGGGGAGAGCACATAGCTTAAAAATGCGCTGACACCGGTGGACTCGTTCGTCAGAACGTTACCAAGCATGATTGCTGCAACGATGATGAAGTATGCACCCCAGTTTAAGTTGCCTGCAAGTACCTTCGGGATCTCTACTGCTGCCTTGCCGTCAATACGGATTGCTGCCAGAACTGCTACAACAAAGAGCGCAAGTCCGTAGCTGTTGCTGGACAAAAACTTCATGCCCGGCAGAGACGGAAGCAGGGACGGAAGCATCATACCAAGAACGAGAAGAACGAATGCTGTGGACAGAACTTTCTGACGCAGATCCATCGGCGGAAGCGGATGCTTGTTCAGCTCTTCTACATCGTAATCTTTTAACTTCGATGCATCCGGACGAATCACAAATTTCGCATAGAGAACGGTTGCGGTGATAATCGTGATTCCAAGAACGATTGCAACGATCAGGTAAGAAGCGTTGTTTACAGAAATCGGACCACCCGGCATGCTCTCTGTGATACTCTGGAAGTTTGCTAACAGAGCAAGACCATTCTGCATGTACGGTGCCATCGGGAAACCAACGAGTGCAGAAGTGATTACGAGTGTCAGCATAACTCTCGGGAATGCATCGCCTTTCTTATAACCGATCTCATCAAAGATATCGTACAGAACCGGCCAGAACAGGAAGATTGCGGTGAAGCAGTTGATGAATCCTGCAATCAGATAAGAACCGATGCAGATGACGAATGCCATCATCCATGGCTTACCGTTTGCAAACTTTCTTGTCAGGAAGAAACGTCCGATGTAAAGAGTTACTTTGTAGTAAACAAGTGCTCCTGCTGCTACCATCAGGAAGAAACTCTGACGGGCAACCGGAGATCCGAATGCGGACTGAAGCACTGCATTCATCGGTGCATAGTCAGAAAAACCGACCATCGCAATCGCAAACAAACTGCTCCAGAGTGGATCTACAAATGTCCACAGATACAAGGTTCCAAGGAAAATGCCTACAACCTGCATACCAACTGGTGTAATCTCCGGCAGATTAAGCGGTAAATACCGGAAAAGCACCATGATTGCAACTCCAATTATGGAGTGAACAATCGTCATCGTGTCTTTGTTTTTTGAATTTGCCATGTGTCAAACCCCTCCTACACTTTTGTTAATTAATTAACACATGAGGCAAAACGCAACAACTCCTATAAAATGCGACCCTCACTTTTAGCTAATACTACCATTTTTTTCTTGTTAAAGCTATAACACACGTTATATCTGATAATATTTTTCAGTAGTTTTATTTTTAAAACTATGTTACAATTAGTTTGGAGGTATAAGAACTATGAAAGAAAATTTCAGAAAACTGCTCCGCTCAAGAGGAACCAAAATCCATCTTGACAAGCAGGTCTGTTTAAATATCAGCATGGATTCACCTGGGGCTGACTGCTGTTATTTACTTGAAGACGGAATCTGTGCACTGACAGGCGTGACAAGCAACGGGGAAGAGACCGTTTACCTGTACTTCTACCCTCCTCGCATTGTCGGATTCAATCAGCTCTTAATGACTCACGGAACTTCTCATCCCGTTGAGTTTTCGATTATTACAAAGACAAAATGTACACTTTACCGCATCAGCTTCTCTGCCTTTCAGGATCTGATGCAACACAATCCCGCATTCAACACCTTTCTGATTCAGACACTCTCTGACAATTATTATGAAGTTCTTGTTCATTTTCATCAGAGACTCGACGAGTCGGCTGTAACGGGCTTAAGCCGTCTGCTTCTCAACGTCGCAAAGGAGAAGGATGGCATCCTGACCGTTCCGAAATTCTTTACCTATGCGGAGCTGGCGCGCTATCTCGGAACGCACCCGGTGACGGTATCGCGCATCATGGCAAAGATGAAACAGCGCGGTTATCTGTCCAAGAACAGCAACGGGATTCTGATTGAAAATGTGGAAGCACTGCGCCAAATTGTCTATGGAAATGGGGAGCTTTGTCTAAATTATTAAAAACTTAACAATCGTTATGGATTTTTTTATCATTTTGTACTATAATCTGATTTAAATGGGTAGGATTACATTAATCATTTTAGAGGAGGATCTTTCTTATGATGGGACAAGCTACTAAAATTCAGGCAAAGGACAACCCGAAGGTTGCTCTGCGTGTGACAAAAGGTCATTTTTCTTCCGACCGTTTCCATATCAATTATTATATTGATATGTCTTCTCTGAAGATGCGTCAGTCTGAGGCAGAGGCTGTTGCAAAGGCAATGGTCAAGAAGTATGTAAACCGTGTTGGTCTTTCCAAGTCTTTCGGAATCAGTGATGAGGTTCTTCAGTACTCGAAGGCTTTCGCTACAAAGAAGACGATCGATACGATCATCTGCATGGACGGATGTGAGGTAATCGGCGCTTACGTTGCACAGCAGCTCTCCGAGATGGGATTCAACACCACCAACATGCACAAGACCAGCTACATCATCACTCCGGAGTTCGATTCCACCGGTCAGATGGTTGTCCGTGAGAACATCGTTCCGATGCTGAAGGACAAGCACGTTCTGGTTGTTCTTGCAAGTGCAATGTCTGGTCATACGATCATGAAGAGCATCCGTTGCATCGAGTCTTACGGCGGAATCATGGAGGGTATCTCCGTTATCTTCGGTGCTGTATCTGAGATCGAAGGTTATCCGGTAAATGCAGTCTTCGATATGAGCGATATCCCGGACTTCAAGCTGTCCGATCCGCACAACTGCCCGCAGTGTCAGGCAGGCGTAAAGCTGGATGCAATCGTAAACAGCTACGGATACACAAAGCTGTAAGGATATACATAACAATAAAACAAAGTCGCAAATAAAATGATATAAAACAAAAAAGAGAGAACACTCTAGGCTTTCCAAAAATTCTGGAGTGTTCTCTCTTTTTCATCTTTTTAATCGTAAATACCTTGTTCAATTTTTCACATTCTTACAAGTCTACTTGCGCGAAGCCTCGATCTCTCTGATCAGTTTCATCACTCTCTTCTGGCACAATTTTCCGAAATATTCCCTGCAGGAATTCACCAGCTCTGGCTCTTCCTTCACACAATCCTGATAAATTCGCATAGGCAGGTTCTTTGCAAGAATCTGAATGTTCTGTTTTACCTCTAAATCCGCAATCAGACCCTCATCGCGCATCTTCATCCACTCCTTCTCCACGCGTCGAGGCGTCACAATCTGCTCCACAATCGCCTGAGCTTTCCCAATCTCCGACCGTTTTTCAGGATCTTCGACCTGCTTTTTCTTCTTTCGGACTTCGGCAAAATTTTCACATACTATCTTGATCATAGAGGGATTCTCCCTGTCCTCCGCACCCAATTTCGTCTGATTTTTCACAATGGCGCCTTCTCCCTGATCGAGTGCAATCTCAGACTGTCCAACAAAGCTTCTACAATGCTCCCAGGAGACAAATGGTCCATTATAAAAGGTCTTCACATAAGTCAGGTTATGTCTCTCACAAAACTCCTGCACCTTAGTTTGTGGCAGATAGGTTCGTTTTTCTGTATCATAGATATCGTATACATACCATTTGTTGTACGCTTCTGGTCGGTACTCCACCGCATGAGGAATCAAGCATTCCCCAAAAATGGCATAGGATTCCGTCTCTTTATACTTATCCGCAGAAAGTGTCTGAACATAGCTCCAGAATCCTTTTAATGCCTTGTCATCAAAGAGCTGCTGATTTCGTGAAAATACTACCAGCTTTCCGGTCTCTCTATCGTAACGGATCGACGCATTTGCTCCATCAACTTTCTCTTGAATCACAATGTGATCTCCAACTGAAAAACCGCCAATATTAGATGCTGTACCTTCATCCGCCTGTTCTCGGATTCGCTGAATGTCCATAAAGTGTTTGATTTTCATAAGGTTTTCTCCTTTTTTGTGATATTTTCTCATAACGACAACATACGATATACGATAAGGTCTATTCCGCCTTGCAAGATTCAGGCATGTCCTACTTTTCCTAAATTTTCTTTTAGTTATATTCTGCATACCGCGAAAAAGATTCTTGAATAATTGCATCAACTTCCTCTTTTGAAACTTTTTCCAAGATTTCTTTCGCAGTCTCCCCACCTACAATCGATTCAAGCGCATTTTGTGTGTAATCCTTGTGTTCGTATATATAATCAACAATCTGTGAAACATGTTTTGTAAAAATCCCTTGTTTTCTCAACTGCGTCCCTAATACTGCTGATGCAACATGAAGAATTTTAACCTTGGAAAAATCAGTCAGTTTCTTTTCAGACAAAGCACTCTCATCTTGATAAACCAGTTCCGTCAACTGTCCAAGTTCCCCTTGTCCGATCCGCAAAATGTCGACTCCCTTTCTCCTCCAAAATTCCACGACACTTCCAAATCCACCATCATTTGAAAGAATGACATATCGATTCTGGCTTCCTTTTTCCTGAATCAATGCTCCCAGAAAACTGACGAGCTGAAAATCAAGTGAATTCTTCGCGCCGCAAAAGCACTTTTCAAAATGTATATGTTCTGGATATTGGATCATCTGTTCAACCGTCTCAAAATCCAGTTTGATCGAATTTGAAGTATAAAAAAAGTAGATCTCTCTTTTTTCCATGCCCTCCCTTAAAAGGTCTGTCACCACGGAACTTCCAGGATTCTCTGTGTCAACAAGATAATAGGTTTTTCCTGTGCGAACTTCAGTTTTCTCCTTTTTGATCTCCCCATTGCTGTAATAAACTGGCATCCATTTTCCTTCCTTTCACTACCATTTTCTGGTTTTATCCTATCCCAAAAATGTGTCCTCCTTTTTCCAGAAAAAAATAAATGGAAAACTTTAATAAATTTTTCTAACTCGACTGCGGATAAAATAACCGTTCAAATTCCCCATGGCAATCTCCTGTAACGTAAATCGATATCTCTTTTCCGGCATTGCGTTTACTTGACTCGCTCGATTTGCTATGTTACGATTGATAAAACTATAAAATAAATAATAAAAATCAACCTGAATCAATCATTACTAATAAATCTAAATCGTAATAATAAATAAAGGAATGAATAATCACTACTATGGCTAAAAAAAACACACGAAATACGCGCGGTAAAATTGTCAGCGCAGCATGGAAACTCTTCTATGAGCAGGGCTATGAGGATACCACTGTGGAAGAAATCATCGATCTTTCCCAAACTTCTAAGGGATCTTTCTATCATTATTTTGATGGAAAAGATGCTCTCCTCTCTACACTCAGCACCATTTTTGACGAGAAATATGAAGAATTGATGGAACAGCTCACAGATGAGATGACCGCAATGGATCAACTTCTCTTTCTCAATCAGGAACTTTTTCGGATGATCGAAAACAGCATCTCCCTTGATCTGCTGACCCGCCTCTATTCCACTCAGCTCACAACAAATGGGGAGAAGCATCTGCTCGATCACAATCGAATTTACTACAAACTCTTGAGAAAGATTATTGCGAAAGGTCAGGATAACGGTCAGCTCAGTCATCGCTTAAATGTCAGCGAGATGGTAAAGCTCTATGCACTTGCTGAGCGGGCACTGCTCTACGACTGGTGTCTCTGCTCCGGCGAATATTCTCTTGCAGAATACAGTCGCCAGGTCTTTCCGTCTTTCTTAAGTAGTTTTCTTCCGTGATCCGTGATTCTTGCATTAGAATCTCTCCTCGCTACCAATCCACCAATTTACCACTTTCTTTAAAAAAGCTCTTCCCAGAAAAAAGCTGAGAAGGGCTTTTTTGTGATTTTCAAATATCTTCTATCAAAATCGCAGAGTACCACGCCTGACCAACTGGATCAGACGTGGGTGAATGCGTAATGATTTTAAAATTTT
>JAJEPU010000014.1 GCA_020686985.1 Brotaphodocola catenula | reverse complement strand
AATCAAATGCTATGATAAAGGCTTTAAAACAACTGGCTTGCCAGCACGTCTACCATTTATAAAGTTGTAAACTGGTGATTTTATAAATAAAAGATTGATATACTGACATCGTAGATAAATGGCTAATTTCCGTAACAGGAATTAGCCATTTTATCTATCAGAATTCTTCAGAATTCGTTTGATTTTTTGGGGATTCTTTTTGGACTATTTCCAAAGTTCAGAGTTCTTTGTCAGATCATGAGTTCCATACACAGCAGAACAGAATACAGAACAGAATTTAAGAAAGCGCAAAAGCGCCGGAGGGCAAAATGATGGAGAACACAAGAGATTTTGATTTGCTGACACTTGGACAGGTGCTTCTTCGCCTGTCACCGCCAAACAATGAGCGTCTTGTTCGCGGAGATACCTTTATCAAGCAGGTCGGAGGTGCAGAGCTGAATGTGGCAGTTGGAGTTTCTCTGCTTGGACTTCACACCGGAGTCATTTCCAAACTTCCGTCTCATGATATCGGAACTTTCATGAAAGGAAAAATCCGTTCTTATGGCATCAGCGATGACTATTTCATTTATGATAAGTCACCGAATGCCCGTGTCGGAATCTACTACTACGAGAGTGGAGCTTACCCGAGAAAGCCGAAGGTTATCTATGACCGTATCGGAAGCTCATTCTACTCCCTCGACATCAGCGAGATCCCGGAGGATGTCTATACGGCAACGCGTTGCTTCCACACGAGTGGAATCACGCTGGCTCTCAGCCCGAAGATCCGAGAGACAACGATTGAGATGATCAAGCGTTTCAAGGCAACCGGAACGATTGTTTCGTTTGATGTCAACTTCCGCGGAAACCTGTGGAGTGGAGAGGAAGCAAAGGCATGCATCGAGCAGATCCTGCCGTATGTGGACATTTTCTTCTGCTCAGAGGATACCGCACGTCTGACATTCAAGAAGACTGGCACAGCAAAAGAGATGATGAAGAGCTTTACCGAGGACTATCCGATCTCGATTGTGGCATCGACTCAGCGCGTGGTACACAGCCCGAAGCGTCATGATTTCGGCTCTGTTGTCTATGATGCGAAGAATGATCGCTACTATGAGGAGGAGCCATACCGCGATATTGAGGTTGTGGATCGAATCGGAAGCGGAGATGCTTATATTTCAGGCGCTCTCTATGGTCTGCTCTCGAGTGACTTTGATTGTGAGCGTGCAATGCAGTATGGAAACGCGACGAGTTCTGTGAAAAATACGATTCCGGGCGATCTTCCGTCCTCTGATCTTGAGGAGATTGAGATGATCATCAAGGCACACCAGAGCACGGGACCACAGCTTGAGATGGCACGCTAAAGGTAATAAGGGGACGTTTAGCGTGAAAAAGAAAAACTATAAAAAGAGAAACAGTATGGGAAGAGTTTAAAATAAGGGATAAGGCAATAAATAAAGATAATGGGGGAACAATTTTATGAAGACATTCAAGGGTGAAATCAGAGGCAACGTAATCGTAGGACAGTCCGGCGGACCGACCGCAGTCATAAACTCCAGCCTTGCAGGTGTGTTTAAGACTGCAAAGGATCGCGGAGCAGGAAAGGTATACGGTATGCTTCACGGTGTTCAGGGACTGCTCGAAGAGAAGGTCGTAGATCTGTCTGAGCATATCAGAAGCGATCTCGACATCGATCTGTTAAAGCGTACTCCGTCTGCATTCCTCGGCTCCTGCCGTTACAAACTGCCGGAGATCAAGGATGATCGTGCTGTCTATGACAAGATTTTTGAGATTCTGGACAAGCTCGGCGTGGACTACTTCTTCTATATCGGTGGAAACGATTCGATGGATACGATCAAGAAGCTGTCTGATTATGCAATCTTAAATGGAAGCAAGATCCGTTTCATGGGTGTTCCGAAGACGATTGATAATGACCTTGCTGTGACTGACCATACTCCGGGATTCGGAAGTGCTGCAAAGTACATCGCTTCGATCACAAAGGAAGTGATTCGCGATGGTCTGGTATATGATCAGCAGAACGTTACCCTGATCGAGATTATGGGACGAAATGCAGGATGGCTGACCGGAGCTGCTGCACTGGCAACCGGTGAGGACTGCGAGGGTCCGGATATGCTCTTCCTGCCGGAGATCACCTTTGATGTGGATGCATTCATGAAGAAGGTGGCTGAGATCCACAAGAAGAAGAAATCTGTCGTAATTGCAATCTCTGAGGGTGTCAAGGTGGCAGACGGACGTTATGTCTGCGAGCTGACCGACAACATCGACTATGTGGATGCATTCGGTCATCGTCAGCTGACCGGAACGGCTCGTTTCCTTGCTGAGAAGATCTCTAAGGAAGTTGGCTGTAAGACGAGAGCAATCGAGTTCAACTCTCTTCAGCGTTGTGCTTCCCATATCGTAGGTCGTGTGGATATCACCGAGGCTTATCAGGTAGGTGGAGCTGCGGTAAAGGCCGCTTTCGAGGGTGAGACCGGCAAGATGGTTATCTTAAAGCGTGTCTCCGATGATCCGTATCTGTGCGTAACCGATATCTACGATGTTCACAAGATTGCGAATGTCGAGAAGAAGGTTCCGAGAGAGTGGATCAATGAGGCTGGTGACTATGTGACCGATGAGTTCCTTGACTATGTGCGCCCGCTGATTCAGGCGGAGCTGACCCCGATGATGGTTGATGGACTTCCGCGTCATCTGCGTCTTGAGGATATTGCGTATAAGAAGTAAGAGTTTTTGATTTCTGAAGCTCTAAAGAAAAATTTGGAGAAGAGGAAATAAGACAAAGAATGTAAGACAAAAAATATAAAATATAAAAAAATATAAAAAAGAAGCTGTTTTGTGATTCGCCACTGAGTTGTGAGGGATCGCAGAACAGCTTTTTCGTTGATTTGTGTTGCACCGAAACTTGCGTTATATGCTCCGACGGCGAGTAAAGCCCTGCAAACGCGCTCTCGCTCCGGGTTCGACGTAGTGGTGCATAAGGCTGTAAATGACACAGCCTAAGCACCAACGTCTCACACGGGTTTGCAGGTGCTTTCTCGCCTTTCGTCGCCTTGTTACTTAGTAATGTACGCTTTCAGTTTTGGTGCAGATTTGTTTGATCGTCGACAGGTGCTACTTCTACAACGTTTTAAGTCGACGCTTTCGGAAATTTAGTGCGCCCCCTGGTACTGGTTGTCGCTGAATCCAAGAATCAGCAGGAAGATCGGGTTTAAGAACACCAGACCGACAGCGAACAGGACTCCGCGTCCAAATGCCTCTGCGAGCTTGTAGAGGGCGGTCAGCTGGATCACGGCGAGAATCAGGGAGATCACATAGCTGAGGTTCTCAGCGGAACCTCCAATCATCGAGAGGCTTCCTGTGATCAGAGAGAGTGCAAGTGAGACAAAGAACATCTTTGTATTCCAGGTGAGCTTGTACTGAACGTAGGTGTTGTAAACAGGGATCAGGGACTTCCAACCGGCTTCCCCTGCCTTTGTGAAAATGCGCCAGTATGCGACGACATTCAAGATATACCAGCAGATCACAAAAACTGCTACTATGGCAAAAATTGTTATCATTCCATCCATAAGCAAAAATTCCTTTCCATTTCCCATAGACTTGGATCAAATTTTGATCGAGGATTTTTCTGTAAAAATTAGAAAACTTTCTATCTACTAATCTGAATTATACAGGAAACCCCTTACAGCGTCAAGCAAACACAATTTTTACGTCTGCCTTACGAAGTTACGGGGGACTTACGAATTATTACGAAAGTATTACATCGCTTGACCTTGGAATCGTTCCAAGGTGTACAGTGAGTTTATCACAGAGAACAAGTGATAGCAAACAATAAAAAGTAGAAAGAGAGAAAAAAGTCGCGATTAGCGTATGAAAATGGAAGGGAGAATATAGACATGAAATTAAAAAATAAAAAGAAAATCTTGATTCCGCTGGCAGTAGCAACGATGACGATTGGAGCTTCGATGACTTCATTTGCGGCTTATGGCTGGCAGAATGCAGATGGAACCTGGCATTACTATGATTCAGATGGCAATCTGGCGACGGAGTCCTGGAAGAAATCTGGCAACAACTGGTACTGGCTCGATGAGAACGGCGATATGGCGACTGACACGCTGGTTGAGGTGGATGATGAGCACTATTACGTCGATGAGAACGGTGTGCAGGTGAAGAACCAGTGGAGAGAGCTTGACAATGACGATGACAGCGAGGACGCTTCTGATACCGCATGGTATTATTTTGGACCGAATGGAAAGGCGTACAAGGCAGGCGATTCCGGAAAAACGACGTTTAAGAGCATTGTGACGGCGAGCGGTGCGACAAAGAGGTATGCGTTTGATGATCAGGGAAGAATGCTCTACGGCTGGGTCAACGAGTCCTCGGAGCGTCAGACGGGAGATGACGCGTGGAAAGAGGGTGTCTACTATCTCGGAGATGCCGGTGATGGTGCGCTCAGAGATAACCAGTGGGCGAAGATTGATGCTGTCGATGACGAGCAGGAGGATGATGATTTCCAGGATTATTACTGGTTCTACTTTAAGAGCAACGGTAAGAAGACTGTGGACACGACGAAGAAGATCAATGGAAAGAAGTACCGCTTCACAGAGAACGGAAATGCAATCTTCAACTGGTATGCAACCCCGTCTGAGGCGACTCCGGCATCGGCAAGCAACATGTTTTACAGTCAGCCGTCGGATAGCTGGCTGAGCATTGGCTGGTTCTACACCGTTCCGGGTGAGAATGTGGATTCAGAAGCGCATGATGCCGATGAGGCACACTGGTTCTATGCCGATAAAGACGGAGATCTGACGGTAAGCCAGATCAAAAAGATCAATGGCTACTATTATGGATTTGACGAGCATGGAGAGATGCTTGACGGTTTGTACAAGCTGAGTGTGGATGGAAGAACGATTGTTTCCTACGAGGAGATTGAGAGTGAGAGCGATCTTCCGGAAGCAGATGAAGCCTGGGATGTCTACTACTTTGGAGGAAGCTCCAAGGAGGGAGCACTGAAGACGGGAACCGCTTCGATTACCCTCGATGGAGAGACTTACAAATACAGCTTTAAGAAGTCCGGTGATGAGAGAGGAAAGGGCATTGACGGATTCGATGACGGCTATCTCTACATCAAGGGTCAGCTCCAGAAGGCAGATTCGGATGAGAAGCTCAAAGTTGTGACTTATGAGGATGAGGATTACCTTGTAAATACTTCCGGTAAGGTTCAGAAGAGCAAGAAGAATATCAAGGATGCCGACGATTATTACTACTGCACAGACAGTAACGGTGTAGTGACCTACAAGGACAGCGAAAAGTGGAAGGCAGATGCTGATAACTAAGAGTGATCAGATCATATCGCTTAGATAAATTTTTTAGACAATGGCAATCGATGCTTGGAGAAATTTGGCACATCATCGATATAAGTTTTGCACAACCATCCTTTTAAAATGTAACAAAATTAAAATTCCTATCACATAAAACAAAAAAAACAGGTTTTCGGCAGAAAAAATTCTGCTGGAAGCCTGTTTTTTTGCGCCTGATTCTGTATTTGGGAGTCATTTATAAAAAAAATATAAAATATTTTTCAAAAAAGTTGTTGACGGCTAACATTAGTTAGCGTATACTAATTAGACGAAAGAGTTATCTGGTGCTAACGTAGTAGTAATAAAACACGCAGAACAAGATACATAGGAGAGGAGAAGAGAAATGCCACTGACAATGATGCAGACCGGCGAAGTACATAAGATTCGCAAGGTCGGTGGAAGCGATGACACGAAGAGATTTCTTTCTAATCTCGGATTTGTCGTTGGAGCAGAAGTAACTGTCGTATCCGCAATCGGAGGCAACATGATTGTAAATATCAAAGATTCAAGAGTTGCCATTAATCAGGATATGGCGCGCCACATTATGATGGAGATGTAATCGAGTTAATCAGTCATCCGTCATAGGGAATGGAAAAGCGTTGTATTATAAAGATGAGTTTTCAGGAAAGGAGATAATCACGATGACTTTAGGTGATGCAGCAGTAGGCAGTACCGTAATCGTTGCGAAAATTACCGGTGATGCCGCTTACAAACGCCGTAT
Organism: Brotaphodocola catenula; assembly: GCA_020686985.1. GTDB lineage: Bacteria > Bacillota > Clostridia > Lachnospirales > Lachnospiraceae > Brotaphodocola > Brotaphodocola catenula. Next base: position 67,117 of record JAJEPU010000014.1, on the reverse strand, counting down.
TATGGATATGGGTATCACAAAAGGAAGCGAGCTTTATATCAGAAAGGTAGCTCCTCTGGGAGATCCTGTTGAGATTACTGTAAGAGGCTATGAGCTTTCAGTAAGAAAAAATGATGCTCAGTGCGTAGAAGTAAAGGCGAAATAAAAACTGAGCGATTCATTCAAAAGAAAAGCACAGGAACGAGCGCAATGCTCATGGAGGGAAAGAAATGGCAATTAAAATCGCACTCGCGGGCAACCCGAACTGTGGTAAGACAACCCTGTTCAATGCTCTGACCGGTGCCAACCAGTATGTTGGTAACTGGCCGGGTGTTACCGTCGAGAAAAAAGAAGGTAAACTGAAGAAGGGCAAACATGACGATGTTATCGTTACGGACCTTCCGGGTATCTATTCCATGTCTCCGTACACACTGGAGGAGGTAGTAACCCGTGACTATGTTCTGAAAGATGATCCGGATGTAATCGTTGATCTGGTTGATGCAACCAACATCGAGAGAAACCTGTATCTGACCACCCAGCTGATCGAGACTGGTGTTCCGGTTGTAATCGCTCTGAACATGACCGATCTTCTCGCAAAGAGAGGAATCAAGATTGATGTAGAGCGTCTGTCCATGCTCTTAAACTGCCCGATCGTAGAGATCTCTGCTCTGAAGCAGACCGGTCTTGATAAGCTGATCGACGAGGCAGTGAAGACCGCAAAGAAGAAGGAAGTAGATCTTCCGAAGGAGATCTTCTCCAAGGAATTAGAGAGTGCAGTTGACAAGGTTGAGGCTGTTCTTCCGGAGTCTATCACTGATGACAAGAAGAGATGGTACGCAATCAAGTTCCTTGAGAACGATGAGAAGATCGTTGCATCTGTAAAGCTGTCCGATTCCGGAAAGAAAGTTGTAGATGAGACGAGAACCGCTTTTGAGAAAGAGCATGACGATGATATGGAGAGTATCGTAACCGACGGACGTTACAGCTTCATCCAGAAGATTGTTTCTTCCAGTGTGAAGAAGGGCAAAGAGAAGATGACGACCTCCGATAAGATCGACCAGATCGTTACAAACCGTATCCTCGGTATCCCGATCTTCGTTGCAGTTATGTTCGTTGTTTACTACATATCCGTTTCCACAGTCGGAACTCTGGTTACTGACTGGACGAACGATACCTTTGTTGGTGCTATTCAGGATATCGCAACTGGCTTCCTTGAGAATGCCGGTGCTGGCGATCTTGTAGTCAGCCTCGTTGTTGACGGTATCATCGGCGGACTTGGAGCAGTACTTGGATTCATGCCTCAGATGGCAATCCTCTTCCTCTTCCTGTCCATCCTTGAGGACTGTGGATACATGGTTCGTATCGCATTCGTTATGGACCGCGTATTCCGTCACTTCGGACTGTCCGGTAAGAGTTTCATCCCGTTACTGATTTCCTCCGGATGTGGTATCCCGGGAATCATGGCATCTAAGACGATCGAGCAGGATAATGACCGTCGTCTGACAATTATGACTGCAACCTTTGTTCCGTGTGGTGCAAAGCTCCCGGTTATCGCTCTGATGGGCGGTGTTATGGCTGGTTATGTAACTGGCTGGGATGTTGCAGGTCTGATGACCCCGATCATGTACTTCGTGGGTATCATCGCAGTTTTAGTTGCAGCAATCATGTTAAAGAAGACCAAGCCGTTCTCCGGTAAGCCAGCTCCGTTCGTAATGGAGCTCCCGCAGTACCACATTCCGTCTGCAAGAACCGTACTGCTTCACGTTTGGGAGAGACTGAAAGGCTTCATGATCAAGGCAGGTACCATCCTGTTCCTGGCTTGCGTAGTAATGTGGATTCTGAGTACCTTCGGTGTTCAGGATGGCGCATTCGGAATGGTCGAGGATTCCGCTGACAGCCTGATGGCTATCGTTGGCGGTGCAATCGCTCCGTTGTTTGCTCCTCTTGGTTGGGGCGAGTGGCAGCCGGTTGCAGCAGCAATCTCCGGCTTCAGTGCAAAAGAGGGTATCGTTTCCACGATGGGAGTACTTGCAAATGTTGCTGGTGATGTTGAGGATGCAGATACCGTTGCAACCGGTGTTGGCATGTGGTTCCCGACTGCAATCAGCGGTTTCAGCTTCCTGCTGTTCAACCTGCTTGATTCCCCGTGTTTGGCAGCAATCTCCACGATGGCTCAGCAGATGCAGGATCGCAAGTGGTTCTGGTTTGCAATTCTGTTCCAGAACATCTTTGCTTACGCAGTAACTCTGGTTGTATATCAGCTTGGCAGTGTTCTGTGTGGCGGTGCATTTGGTATTGGTACGATCGCAGCAATCATTGTTCTGGCATTCATGCTGTTCATGCTGTTCCGTCCGGACCCGTACAAGGATCAGAAGACTTACTCCAAGAGATCTGTACAGTCTGCATCATAATAATAGGTAGAAAAATAGGATTTTTGTTCGTGACTGTGAAGGTACTGAACAGTTATGAAAACGATTTTTTAAGTGGGAGCTGGGCGCAGAAATGTGCCCGGCTTCTCTGCACAAAAAAAGGAGGCGCATCAAAATGGCTGATATTCTTGTGATGGCAGTTGTACTTGCTTACTGTGGTCTGGTCATTTACTGGAAGAAGACGGGCGTACTCGGTGACAGCTGTGGCGGTAGCTGTGGAAGCGGTGGCTGTTCTGGCTGTGGCGGTAGCTGTTCTTCGTGCGGAGGAGCCTGCCATTCGCACGCTCCAAAGAAATTCCATAAATAAAGGATAGGGATCGAAAATGGGAAATTCAACAGGTTCCATGTTTTATATGGTACTCATCTTCATTGTACTCTATGTGGCAGGTGTCGCAATTTATGGCGGATTTAAGGCGTTCCAGAAATGGAGAGAGCAGATCCGTGACCGCAAATTCCGGAGTGAAGAACAGGGCAGATCACAGAAGTAGAGGTACTGTACACAGGTAGGAATTTTCTGAATGGGAAATTTCGTAAGATACAGTAATGATAATAAAGATAAAAACAGTATAGTAGTATAGAGGCAGAAAAATGGCAAATGCAATTATCATTGTGGTTCTGCTTGTGATTGCAATTTTTGCAGTGAGAGGAACCATGAAACATATGAGAGGCGAGAGCTCCTGTTGTGGAGGTGGCTCCGCAGAGCTTCCGGCAGAGGAGAAGAAGTTAGAAAATCCGGTGATCGGAAAGATGACGGTTCATATCAAGGGGATGTCCTGCCAGCACTGTGTAAATCGTGTGACAGAGGTGATCAACAAGATTGACGGAGCTTCCGCAAAAGTCAATCTCAAGCACGGAGAGGCGATTGTTTCTTATGATCGAAAGATCGATTCCGCAGATGTGAAGGCCCGCGTGGAGAGAGCCGGTTATGAAGTGACTTCGATTGGGGAGTAATGTCCTTTTTTTATTTCATAGGATTGGGGTGCAAAGCGCCAGTGGCGCTTGTTATGCACCGACCGCAGTGGAACAAAGATGCGCACTCGGCGCAGGAGCAGATGGTTGCCGAAGCACATTCTTAAAAAAACTTTCTAAAAAAACAACAACAGACAGTTCCAAAGATCGATCTGTATGGCAGGTAGTGTGATTGTGCCGTGGAGAGATCAGAGGAGCTGTCTGTTTTTGTTTCACTTCTGGGCTACGGGGAGATAGAGCTGGAGCTCGTAGAAAATCTGCTCCTCATGCTCGCTTTTTCCGATGAAGGTGCAGTAAAGCTCAGGACCAGGAGTCAGTCCCTGGGCTTTTGCAGTGTCGAGGAGGGCGCGCACCTGTTCTTCCGGTGGAAGGCGTTTCCTGGAGTTTGAGAAGGCGCAGAGGCAGGGGAAGGATTCGATGAGAGGAGTCGAAGTCTCGGAGAACGGATATTCAACGAAATCGCGGAATTCCTTCTTTAAGATCATCAGACTCTTCTGATAGTGGAGATTGATCTCGTCGCCCTCCCGGTTCCAGGTGTAAGTGTCAAAGACGTACATCATGTCAAGCCCCGGATAGCGGGAGGCGAGGCGAAACCACTGTGTGATCCCCTCCGAGAAGCCTGTTTCCGGGAGAATGACATAGGAGGCAGGAAAGTCCTTGGCGATGATCTCTTCGCTGTGACGGTGGATCAGTTCGTAGTCTTCAAGACTCATTTGAAGGCGGGCGATTGCGCGCTGGTGTTCGCGGATTTCTTCTTTCTCTCTTGCAAGCTGTTCTCTCATTCGACAGATCTTTGACTGATCGGAGGAGGATTCCTGAAATCCGAGAGCAATCTTGTCAAGTCCCAGTCCCATCTTTCGCTGATAGAGGATGGAGATCAGTCGTCCGAGATCTTCCTCTGTGTAGTAGCGATAGCCGTTGTCTTCTTTCTTTGAGGGGAGAAGCCCTCGTTTTTCATAGTATCGCAGGCTGTCCCGGCTCATTCCGATAAGCTCCGCGACATCCCCGATGCGATATTTTGTCTGTGGCAAGTCTGTTATATTTTCGATATTCATAACAAGTCCTCTCTTGTGAAAAAACGAATTCTTTTTGATGGAATAAAAATGAAAGATTCTGTAAAACATATATCAGGAAATCAGAAGAAAATCAATACGGGTAAGAAAACGTTAAGAAAGAGTAAGAATAAGAAGATATAAGAAGTAAGAAGATACTCTCTAACGATTAGATTTTCTCAGTTGAGAAAATGTGGCGGATAAGAGCGTTGACGTACGAGTTAGCTTATGCTAACATATATCCATCCGAACAGGAGAGAAAAACCAAACGGAGAAGAAATGAACAGGAGGAACAGATATGCCGGTTGAGACGATGCTTTCTTTTTTAAATAACTGTACGCCGGAAGCAAAATTGGGCTTTCAGGTTGTGACGCAGTGTGCACCGGTTTTAAAGGGAGTCAAGATGTCAAATCTGATTTCTGTGAAGCAGGGAAGCTGGTTGAAGATCCGTGCATATCTCAAGAGGAGCAGAATTGTCTGCGTGCCTTTGTACTCGGATGGAGTGAAGGAAGTCCTGTTTTTATATCGCTTTGACCGTCTGCGGACTCATCTGTGTCAGGAGAAAATACGAAAGTTCTTATATCGATATGGATATACCTGTTTTGACGTCGGCTCGGTGTTAAAGAGACTGAGAGAGAGATACCGGCTGTACGCACAGGCAAGGGGAGAGTTCCCACATGAGCTAGGAGTTCTTCTCGAGTATCCGCTTGAGGATGTGGAGGGATTTATTGAGAATGCCGGTCAGAACAGTCTGGCATCGAGATATTGGAAAGTCTACCACAACCCACAGGAGGCGGAGAGAACCTTCCGTGTCTACGACGAGGCAAAGGAGCAGGCCATGCAGGAGATCATGAATGGCTATGCGCTCGGTCAGGTTGCAGTTTCTTAAATTATAAATAAAAGAATCAAAAAAGGAGAGAACAGAAATGAAGGATGTTTATGTAGTATACTGGAGCAGTACCGGAAATACCCAGGCAATGGCAGAGGCAGTTGGCGCAGGCGCAGAGTCCGCTGGAGCAACCGCTCATGTTGTTGAGGTAGCAAGCGCAGATGCAAGCGCACTGAAGGATGTACCGGCATTTGCTCTCGGCGCATCTGCAATGGGTGCTGAGGAGCTGGATTCCGAGATGGATGATTTCGTAACTCAGGTAGAGGCATTTGCAAGCGGAAAGACGATCGCTCTGTTCGGCTCCTATGACTGGGGTGACGGCGAGTGGATTCGCACCTGGACCGGCCGTATGGAAGAGGCAGGTGCTAAGGTAATCGGCGGAGAGGATTGCATTGCAAATCTGACTCCGGATGATGAGGCTCTTGACAAGTGCAAGGCAATCGGTGCTGAGCTTGCAAACCTGTAATCAATCATAAAACAAGTATAAGACAGTAGTTTGTCTGTGCAGACAGTCCGGGGAAAAGTCCGTGAAAACGGAGGAAGACCGAAGCAGTTTGCAAAAGACTGGAAATGAAGAATCGAGCGGTCAGATTTTTCTGCGGGAATACGCAGGATGAGTCTGCCCGCTCTTTTTTAGGCTTTTTATGAAGAAAAATGTGCAGCTGTACTTTTGAAAAAAATGGGAAAAAATGAAAAAAATCAGCTTGACTTTTCAAAAGAGTTAGCGTATGATAACTATGAAAATGATAATCAGTCTCAAATAAGACTGAGAAACGTTGATAAAGAGGAAACAATTAGAAGCGTTATCTAAAAGTAAAACGTATTTTCGCAAATACACGAATATTTACAAAAAGGGAGAAGAAGGAGGTAAAACATGTCTGTCGAGACTAAGAAAGGATTTATTATACAGGAATTAAAGAAGAACGGGTGTAGAATTACCAGTCAGAGACAACTGCTGATTGATATCATTCTTCAGGATGAATGTAGCTGCTGCAAGGAAATTTATTATCGCGCAGCAAAGCATGATCCGACGATCGGAATGGCAACGGTTTACCGCCTGGTGAAGACACTTGAGGAGGCAGGACTGATTCAGCGCAAGAACATGTATCGAATTGACTGTACCAATGCAGTGGCAACCGCATAGAGGTTTTCGGAAGATTAAGAATGATTAAGAATGGGAGAATCGTTGCTGGATGTGGATAAGAATTTTCAAGAAAAGAAAATTTGATAGAGTGCAGGAATGAGAAACCATATAGGGATGAAAAAAAGAAACGGAATTTCTGAGGGAACGGAGATTCCGTTTTTCTTTTTCTTTCATTACACCACTAGACGGAACGAGAAAATTCGTATATGATAGTAGCTAGTATGATGCGGGAGGGATTTGAATGCACGAATCAGGAGAAAATTATCTGGAAACAATACTGATCTTGAAAGAGCGAAAGGGGACGGTTCGCTCGATAGATATTGCGCGTGAGCTGAATTTCAGTAAGCCGAGTGTCAGCCGTGCAATGGGAATACTCAGAGAAGATGGATTTATTGAGATGGAGCCGTCTGGTGGGATCATACTGACACCGGAAGGTCTCGCAAAGGCGGAAGCTGTTTATGGTCGTCATCGTCTTCTGACTGCATTTTTGCAGGAGGTGACCGGGGTTCCGAAGGAGCAGGCGGAGGCAAATGCATGTCGAATGGAACACATTCTTGATCAGGATGTTGTCGACGGAATCAACCGCTATATGATTGAGCGAGAAGAGAAGGAAAAGAAGAATCCTTAAGAATTTAATTTCCTGAACGGTAATCACAAAACAGAATCTGTAAAATCCGAAATGAGACGGAAACTTGACTTTCCGTCCATTTTGTGAGAAAATAATCATTTGGAAAGAAGGCAGAATCATGACAAAGATTGATATTATCTCCGGTTTCCTTGGAGCCGGAAAAACAACATTTATTAAAAAACTTTTAAAAGAGGCAATTGCTGGTGAGCAGGTTGTTCTGATTGAGAATGAGTTTGGTGAGATCGGAATCGACGGCGGATTCCTGAAGGATTCCGGTATTGAGATCCGTGAGATGAACTCCGGATGCATCTGCTGTTCTCTGGTAGGTGACTTCGGAAAATCTCTCGAGGAAGTTCTGACGAAGTATCAGCCGGATCGCGTGATCATTGAACCGTCAGGCGTAGGCAAGCTGTCTGATGTCATGAACGCAGTTCGTGACGTTGCCAAGAATCTGGAAGTGAAGCTGAACAGCGCCGTTACGATTGTAGATGCTTGCAAGTGCAAGATGTACATGAAGAACTTCGGTGAGTTCTTCAACAACCAGGTTGAGAATGCCGGAACGATCGTTCTGAGCCGTACCGATGTTGCAGATGCAAAGAAGGTAGAGGCAGATGTAAAGATGCTTCGTGAGCAGAACCCGAACGCGACGATCGTGACAACCCCGGTAGAACAGCTCGGCGGTGCACAGCTTCTGGAACTGATCGAGAAGCCGGATACGATGATGGAAGAGCTGATGGCACAGGCAAAGGCTCAGTTTGAGGAGCATCATCACCATCATCACGATGATGACGACGAGTGCGGATGTGGATGCGGACATGATCATCATGACCATGACCATGATCATGACGATCACGATCATGAGGAGCATGAGCATCATCACCATCATCACGATGATGACGACGAGTGCGGATGTGGATGCGGACATGACCATCACGACCACGACCATGATCATGATGACCACGATCATGAGGAGCATGAGCATCATCATCATCACGACCATGATGGCGAGTGCGGATGCGGACATGATCATCACCATCATCATGCAGATGAGGTCTTCACAAGCTGGGGCATGGAGACCACGATTCCTTGCACAAAGGAAGATCTGGAGGCAATTCTTGATGAGCTTGCTTACGGAAACGGTTACGGCGATGTTCTGCGTGCAAAGGGTATGCTTCCGAACAGTGAGAAGCAGGGCGAGTGGTTCTACTTTGATCTGGTACCGGAGGAGTATGAGATCCGCACCGGAGCACCGGATTACACTGGAAAAGTGTGCGTAATCGGTGCAAAGCTGAAGGAAGACGAGCTGAACAAGGCATTTAAGAAAAATTAAAACAGGAGTAATCAATGGGACCGACGATTGACGATGGCGTTATGCCAGTATTTCTGATTAACGGATTTCTGGAAGCCGGAAAAACCGAATTTCTCTCTTTTACGATGGAGCAGGACTATTTTCAGGCAGAGGGCAAGACTCTTCTGATTGTCTGCGAGGAGGGAGAAAATGAGTACGATGAGGAACTGCTGAAGAAGACCCGGACTTCCGTTGTCTATGTGGACAGTCTTGAGGAGATGAATCCGGAGCGTTTGACCGAACTGGAGCTTCTCTACAATCCGGAGCGTGTTCTGATCGAGTGGAACGGTATGTGGAATCAGGATGATTTAAAACTGCCGAATGACTGGAATCTCTATCAGCAGATCACGATCGTAGATATGACGACCTTCGATCTCTATGCGAAGAATATGAAGTCTCTTCTGGCTGCAATGGTACGCAATTCTGAGCTGATCATTTGCAACCGCTGTGACGGTATTGAGGATCTTGACCGCTATAAGCGTCTGCTCAAGTCGATGAACACGAAGTGCGAGATTGTCTTTGAGGATGAGAACGGTGAGATCAATGAGATCTCCGAGGAAGATCTTCCTTACGATGTCAATGCACCGGTGATCGAGATCAAGCCGGAGGACTACGGAATTTGGTACATCGATTGTATGGATAAGCCGGATCGCTATGTGGGCAAGGTTGTGGAGTTTACCGGAATGGTACTGAAATCCCCGAATTTCCCGAAGAACTATTTTGTTCCGGGACGTATGGCGATGACCTGCTGTGCAGAGGATATGACGTTCCTCGGCTATATCTGCAAGGCGAAAGAGGCAAAGAATCTGGAGACGAAGCAGTGGGTGAAGGTTCGCGCGAGAGTGGAGCTGGAATTCTGGCAGGATTACGACGGCAAGGGACCGGTGCTCTATGCAGAGTCCGTTGAGCCGGCACAGCCGATCAAGGATGTTGTACAGTTCGGCTAAACCTAAAGAAACGTGCCGGTGAGCGCGTGAGAAATGCATAAATAAAAATACCACGTTTGATGAATGAGATCAGACGTGGTATTTTTGTGTAATAGAACGAATTTGGTTGATTTGTTATTCGATTGTGGTTCCGGCGTGTCCGCTGATGCTGTCCTGAGCGTGCTCCATCGAGGTAATGATCGCATTGCGACCATTTCCAGCCTTGATGAAGGAGAGAGCAGCCTCTACTTTCGGAAGCATGGAAGCACTCTCGAATTGACCCTGGCGGATGTATTCCTCAGCCTCAGCGACAGTCATGTGCTCGATCGGCTTTGCATCCGGGGTGCCGTAGTTGAGCATGACGTTGTCAACGGTGGTGACGAGCATCAGTACATCGGCGTCGACTTCCTTTGCGAGAAGTCCGCTTGTCAGATCTTTCTCGATGACAGCACTTGCGCCCTTTAAGTTGGAACCCTGCTCAAGAACCGGGATACCGCCACCGCCACAGGAGATGACGATCTGGTCTGCGTCGAGCAGAGCGCGGATAGCATCGATCTCTACGATCGCAACCGGCTTCGGGGAGGAGACGATTCTCTGGAATCCCTTTTCCGGAACCTCGGTCACATAGTTGCCCTTAGCCTCCTCGGCATCGGCTTCCTCTCTTGTCATGTAACGGCCGATCTTCTTAATCGGGTTATAGAAAGACTCATCATAAGGATCTACCATAACCTGAGTCAGGATCGTGGAAACTGGTTTGTAGATTCCACGTCTGAGCAGTTCGGAGCGGATTCCGCTCTGTAAATCGTATCCGATATAACCCTGGCTCATAGCAGAGCAGACAGACATCGGAGCCGGTGTATATCCCTCATTTACGTGATTCTTGCACAGTTCATTCATTGCGGTATGAATCATGCCAACCTGCGGAGCGTTGCTGTGTACGATCGCAACCTGCCAGCCATTCTGAATAAAATCTGCGATTACCCGAGCGGTCGGGCCTACTGCTGCCTTCTGCTCAGGAAGATTCGTTCCCAGTGCGTTGTGGCCAAGGGCCATGACGATTCTTTTCTTTGCCATATGCATACCTCTTTCTGCGGAGATCCGGCGTCTTCTGCGGAATATGAAATATTATTAATGAATTTTATGGATGAAACATCTTGCCGGCGTAAATTATAAGAATATTATAGTGTTTCTACTGGAAAAAAGCAACCAATTTGTGTTATACTGACCGCAGTGTTACTGTACACAGGCAGAAATTTTCTGATTGGAAAATTTCGTAGGATACCGTGGTGAAAAACACAAAGAAACAAATGGGAGGATTTGATGTGGAGGGGATGCGCCGTTTTCTGAGCCTGGCATGGAAAATGTTTGGATCACTTTTGCTGTATGAAATGGCTGTATGGCTGGTGATGGAGGGCTGGAACCTGGCAACCGGAGCAGAGCCGACCGCGCGTGAAGTCCTTCCTCTAACCGCTCTGGCGGGAGGAATCACTGCAATCGGAGTTGGGTTTTGGTACAGAAAAATCGAACAAAGAGAGCAGACGAAGCAAATAGAGCAAGCAGGGCAGACAGAGCGAGTTTCAAGCAGAGGGATGAAAATTGGGATGAAAAGGCAGAATGTGATCTGGCTTCTGCTTGCGGGTTTTGGAACCTGTCTGTGTCTGAATCACCTTTTGCTCCTCCTTCCGATTCCGAAGGCGGGATACCAGGCGACATCAGAACTTTTGTATCAGCCTGCGATTGGGACGCAGGTGATCTGTACCGGAATTGTGATTCCGTTTACAGAGGAGCTTATTTTTCGGGGAATGGCATATAGAAGCCTTCGCCGGGAACTGCCGTTTGCGGGAGCGGCAGTGATTTCAGCCGTATATTTTGGGCTGTTTCATGGAAATCTGATTCAGGGAATCTATGCCTGTCTGATGGGAATTTTTCTTGCAGGAGCATATGAACTGGGCGGGTTGAGAGATGCCTGGATTTTTCACGGAACAGCAAATCTGACGGCGATTTTTTTGACAATGCTTGATCTTGATCGGAGAATTTTTTCGGGATTTGGGATGGCAGTCACTGCGGTAGTCGGAGGAATTTTGACGGCAATCGCATTTTATCAGATGGGGAAGGACAGGAGAACTGAGATTCCCCATGAAAGATGAAAGGAATTTAAATTATGAAATTATTATCCATAGCAATTCCATGCTACAATTCGGAGGCATATATGCGTCACTGTATCGATACCCTGCTTCCGGGAGGAGATGAAGTCGAGATTCTGATTGTGGACGACGGTTCTACAAAGGACCACACGGCACAGATTGCGGATGAGTATGAGGCAAGGTACCCGGGAATCTGCCGGGCAATCCATCAGGAAAACGGTGGCCACGGAGAGGCCGTCAATGCGGGACTTCGCGCTGCAACCGGTATTTATTTCAAGGTTGTGGACAGCGATGACTGGGTCAATGAGGAGGCATATGCACAGGTGCTTCAGACACTCCGCGAGTTTGTTATGGGAAAACAGACCCTTGACATGCTGATCACCAACTTTGTCTATGAAAAGCAGGGGGCAAAGCACAAGCGCGTGATGCAGTACAAGACGGCACTTCCGAAGCGTCAGCTCTGCGGATGGAACGATGTGAAGGTCTTCATGCTGGGACAGTATATTCTGATGCATTCGGTGATTTACCGCACGGAGATGCTCAGAGAGTGCGGTCTGGAGCTTCCGAAGCACACGTTCTATGTGGATAACCTCTTTGTGTTCCAGCCACTTCCGTATGTGAAGACGTTCTATTACCTGGATGTGAACTTCTACCGCTATTTCATCGGAAGATCCGATCAGTCGGTCAATGAGCAGGTTATGATCGGACGAATCGATCAGCAGATTCGTGTGACCCGTCTGATGCTTGACAGCTATGAGAAGGCAAAGATCACGAGTTTCAAACTGCGTCATTATATGGTGCGCTATCTCGAGATCATGATGACGATCTGCTCGATTCTTGCGATCAAGTCCGGAAGCGATGAGAACATGGAGAAGAAGAAACAGCTGTGGCAGGATTTAAGAAAGACCGATCTTCCGCTGTTTATGCGCCTGCGCTGGGGATTCCTTGGACAGAGCATGAATCTGCCGGGAAAGAGCGGACGCACGGTGTCGATCGCCGGATACAAGATCAGCCAGAAGTTCTTTGGATTTAATTAATTTATTAAAAAAGTTGTGTAAAAAGTCTTGACAATTAGCACAATGATTGTTATACTATGGAAGCAGTCTTGAGTGAGACACTTAAGACTGCAATATGGGGTCTTAGCTCAGCTGGGAGAGCATCTGCCTTACAAGCAGAGGGTCATAGGTTCGAGCCCTATAGGCCCCATACTTTTTGGAAATGTGGCGGAATAGCTCAGTTGGCTAGAGCATACGGTTCATACCCGTAGTGTCGAGAGTTCGAATCTCCCTTCCGCTATGATTTGGGAAGCACTTGCAAAATGGCAGGTGCTTTTTTCGTTTCTTAACTTTTTAGAAACTACCTTGTACAGGGAAAATAGTTGTGATATAATCCGAGAAAGTTAAGTTTGTAAAGTTTAAAAGATAAAGAAAAGATATGGAAAGAGTTTGTCAGGAAGTTGTGATGGGACAGGAAGGGAGGCCATCATGTTTGATTGGGGAAAGAAATCCAGAAAGGCAAAACAAGTGAAAATGTTTTTGAAGAATCTGGTAAAAAAATATGGGCATGTCTGGGTAATGGGATATATCCTGATTTATCTGCCGTGGTTTTATTATCTGGAGAGAACGGTATCCGGAGATTATATCGTGACTCATGCGGGTCTGGATGATCTCATTCCATTTAATGAGTACTTTATTGTGCCGTATCTGCTTTGGTTTTTGTATGTGTCGGGAGCGGTCCTGTTTTTCTTTTTCACGAGCAGGGAAGAATATTATCGGATCTGCACGTTTCTGTTTGGAGGAATGACAATCTGCCTGCTGATCTGCACCTTTTTCCCGAATGGAACGGATGTGAGGGTGGCGGTAGATCCAAACAAGAATATTTTCTGCTGGCTTGTGCAGAAGATTCATGAGGCAGATACACCGACGAATGTATTTCCGAGTATTCACGCCTACAACTCGCTGGGGGTTCATTTTGCGGTGTGCAACAGCCGGGTGCTCAAGGGAAAGAAGTGGGTTCGCAGAGCTTCTCTCGTGCTCATGGTTTCGATCTGTATGGCGACAGTATTTTTAAAACAGCATTCGGTGATTGACGTTCTCGGAGCATTTATTTTGGGATATGTCCTGTATCCGTTTGTCTACGGTTCAGTTTACGCAGAAAACAAATCCGAGCGCCAGAAAGTCATTGGATAATAAAAATGTGTGAGAGGGGAGTCTCTGAGGAATCGGAGGCTCCCCTGTTCAATTCATAGAAATTTTCTTAGGAGTTTTCTGATTTTTATGATATACTAAAGGATAGTAATTACTGGGAGGTTTTCATGTACTATTTTATCGTAAATCCGAAAGCCCGCAGAGGCATCGGACAAAAGGTATGGAATAGGCTGGAACAGGAGATCCAAAAGTACGGAATTGACTATGAAGTGTACATCACGAAACAACCGGGAGACGCTAGAACATTTACACAACAGTTGACAGAAGAGAGCCGGGAACCGCACACGATCATTGCCGTCGGCGGGGACGGAACATTCAATGAAATTTTAAATGGACTTTCTTTTTGCAGTGGAGTTACTTTGGGATATATTCCTGCCGGAACGGGAAACGATCTGGCGAGAAGCCTTCGCTTCCCGAAAAGTCCGGAGCGCTGTTTGAAAAAAATTTTAAATCCAAAATATCACAGCTACATGGATTATGGAATCCTTTCTTACGGGGAGAATGAACCAGAGCATCGAAGATTTCTGATCAGCAGTGGAATCGGTCTGGATGCGGCGATTTGCCACAAAAGACTTGAATTTATGAAGCGCAGTGGAATTTCGCTTTTGCGACCGGGACGGCTGGGATATTTTCTGATTGCATTGATTGAACTGATTCGGGTCAAACCGACACGCGGATATATTGTGCTTGACGGGGCGAGAAGAATTGAGTTTAATCATATCTGTACGATCTCGGCGCATATTCATCCGTTTGATTGCGGAGGAGTGCGGGTTGCGCCAAAGGCATCTTACAACGACGGTTTCCTTGAAGTGCGTGTCGTGCACAATGCCCACCGAAGAGATCTGTTTAGCGCGCTCTTAGATGCGATGCTTGGCTGGAAGGGCAAGCGCCGTGGTGTGCGTCATTATCAGTGCCGGGAACTTTTGATTCATGTGGAACGTCCGCTCCCGGTTCATACGGATGGAGAAAGCTGCCTGTTCCAGACGGATCTTCATCTTCGATGTGTGGAGAAAAAGCTTCGGATGATCATATAAGAGCTGATCATATGAGAAATGATTCAAGTCGACGCTCGCAAAGACTTGGATTTGGCGAGAAGAGTCTTTGGGTCAGAATAAGGGGAATGGCGAGACGAACGAGAACGATAGTGATAGTAAGGAGAGAAGAAAGAAAATGCGAATTGGACAGGGATATGATGTGCACAGACTGGTAGAGGGACGCAAATTGATTCTTGGAGGAGTGACGATTCCGTATGAGAAGGGACTTCTCGGTCACTCGGATGCAGATGTTCTGGTGCACGCAGTGATGGATGCGCTTCTCGGCGCAGGAGCACTCGGGGATATCGGACAGCATTTTCCAGATACTGATCCGGCATATGAGGGAATTTCAAGTATTGAACTTCTGGAAAAGGTCGGAGAGCTGCTTGAGGAGAACGGATATGTGATTGAGAACATCGACGCGACGATCATTGCACAACGTCCGAAGCTGGCTTCGTACCGCCCGCAGATGGCAGAGAACATCGCAAAGGCACTTCACATTGAGGTGAGTCAGGTCAGCGTCAAGGCGACGACCGAGGAGGGACTTGGATTCACCGGAACGGGTGAGGGCATTTCCTCTCAGGCGATTGCACTGCTTGCAAAGGGCAGGGAGCTGGCTGTCGATGACCGGGAACAGGGGCGTGCCTGTAGCTGTCCGGGATGTCAGGGGTAAGAGCACCCAGGATCAGAATACCAGAGATCAGAATATCAAAGATCAGGAAGTTGTTCGGTCGCGTGCAGGACCGAACTGAGACGGGAAAGGAAGGTTTTTGTTCGGGCTCGGAGATTTGGGCTCAGGGAAGTTTTTGAGAAGAATGAATGGAACCTTCTGTGTGGTACAGGAACAGAAAAATTGAGTGAGGAGAAAAATATGAAAATTTATAACACCTTATCAAAGAGAAAAGAAGAATTTGTGCCGATCGAGCCGGGAAAGGTAAGAATGTATGTGTGCGGACCGACTGTATACAATTTCATTCACATTGGAAATGCACGTCCGATGATTGTGTTTGATACCGTTCGCAGATATTTTGAGTATAAGGGATACGATGTCAACTACGTTTCCAACTTTACCGACGTCGATGATAAGATCATCAAGAAGGCAAACGAGGAGGGTGTTGACGCAGAGACGATTTCCACCCGCTATATCGCAGAGTGCAAGAAGGATATGGCAGATATGAACGTGAAGCCGGCGACGACTCATCCGCAGGCGACGAAGGAGATCCCGGGAATGCTCGATATGATCGGCACGCTGATTGAGAAGGGACATGCCTATGTCGCAAAGGACGGAACCGTTTACTTCCGCACCCGTTCTTTTAAGAATTACGGAGAGCTCTCCCACAAGAATCTCGATGAGATGCAGTCGGGTCTTCGTGAGCTGAAGGTTACTGGTGAGGAGAACAAGGAGGATTCCTCCGATTTTGTGCTCTGGAAACCGAAAAAGGAAGGCGAGCCGTACTGGGATTCCGCATGGTGCAAGGGTCGTCCGGGCTGGCATATTGAGTGCTCTGTCATGGCAAAGCGTTACCTCGGCGATCAGATCGATATCCATGCCGGCGGCGAGGACCTTGTGTTCCCGCATCATGAGAACGAGATCGCACAGTCTGAGTGTGCAAACGGCGTAAAGTTTGCAAATTACTGGATGCACAATGCATTTTTAAACATTGACAACAAGAAGATGTCCAAGTCTCTCGGCAACTTCTTCACCGTTCGCGAGATCGGCGAGAAATATGATCTTCAGGTGCTTCGTTTCTTCATGTTGAGTGCGCATTACCGCAGTCCGCTGAACTTCAGCGCCGATCTGATGGAGTCCGCAAAAAATGGTCTTGAGCGTATCCTGACCGCAGTAGAGCGCGTCAAGGAGTTGGCAGGAAAGGCAGAGGGAGCCGATCTGAGCGAAGAGGAGAAGGCTTTTGAGCAGAATGTAAATGAGCTTGTCGGCAAGTTTGAGTCCGCAATGGATGATGATTTCAACACTGCAGATGCGATTTCCGCTCTGTTTGAGCTGGTAAAACTTGCAAATACGACTGTGACGGAAAACAGCTCCAAGGCTTATGCAGAGCTTGTGAAGACAGAGCTTGAGAAACTCTGCGAGGTTCTCGGAATTGTGACTGAGCGTCATCATGAGGCACTCGATGAGGAGATCGAGAAGATGATCGCTGACCGTCAGCAGGCAAGAAAGGATCGCAACTTCGCACTGGCAGATGAGATTCGCCAGAAACTGCTCGACATGGGCATCATCCTTGAAGATACCAGAGAGGGTGTAAAATGGAAGAGAGCGTAAAGAAAGAAACTCAAACGGCAGAAAAGGAAAACCGGACGGCAGAGAAAATGGTACAGAGTCCGACTGTGCAGGAGAAGAACGTGATGGGGCAGAACGCAGTGGCTCAGATGGAGATGGAGCAGACCGCTCTTGAACAGCAGGTTCAGGCAAATCTCACAGAGATGCTTGCACTTCCGAAAATGGATGTGCGGACATATTCTCCGCTTGTTCTCGCCTACATCGGGGACGCGGTCTATGAGATTCTTGTCCGTACCCGCGTTGTCAGCCACGGAAGTATGCAGGTCAACAAGATGCACAAGAAGAGTGCAAGCCTCGTGAAGGCAGAGACGCAGGCGAATCTTGCGAAACTTCTGATGGATGATCTGACACCCGAGGAGTCTGCGGTTTATCGCCGTGGACGAAATGCGCGCTCTGCGACGATGGCAAAGCATGCGACGATGATTGACTACCGGATGGCGACCGGATTTGAGGCTCTGATGGGATATTTATACCTGATGGGGCGCTATGACCGCGTGCTCAAACTGGTGCACGACGGATTTGAGAAAATAGGAGAAATTGAATGAGATACGAGGAATTTACAATAGAGGGCAGAAATGCGGTTCTGGAGGCATTTCGTGCCGGAAGACCGATTGACAAGCTGTTTGTCCAGGATGGTTGTAAGGACGGTCCGGTGCAGACGATTGTGCGAGAGGCGAGAAAACACGACACGGTGATCCAGTTTGTTGCAAGAGAGCGTCTCGATCAGATGTCCGATACCGGAAAGCATCAGGGCGTGATCGCCTATGCGGCAGCCTATGAGTATGCGGAGGTTGAGGATATTTTGAAACTTGCAGAGGAGAAGGGCGAACCGCCGTTTATCTTCCTGCTTGACGGAATCGAAGATCCGCACAACCTCGGAGCAATCATCCGTACCGCAAACCTTGCCGGAGCACACGGAGTCATCATTCCGAAGCACCGCGCAAGCGGTCTGACGGCGACGGTTGCCCGCACCTCAGCAGGAGCTCTCAACTACACGCCGGTTGCCCGCGTGACAAACCTGGCAAACACGATCGAGGATCTGAAAAAGCGCGGTCTGTGGTTTGTCTGCGCTGATATGGGCGGTGAGCTGATGTACAAGCTGAACCTCAAAGGGCCGATCGGTCTTGTGATCGGAAACGAGGGAAATGGGGTCGGTAAACTTGTCCGTGAGAAATGCGATATGATTGCGTCGATCCCGATGAAGGGCGATATCGATTCTCTGAATGCATCTGTCGCAGCGGGTGTGCTTGCCTACGAGATTGTGCGCCAGAGAATGAATTAATAAATGAGTCAAACTGGCGCATGGACAGCAAACAGACAGTCAAACTGGCGCATGAATTAATCATAAATGCGTACACTATTCTCATGTAAGAAAAAGCAAACGAATGCAAAACGGGACAGGAATTTAAAACCGGTAAATGGAACTGGGAAATTCGTGTTTTCGGGGACAGGAGGACGGCATGAGAATAGACAATCGAAAAGTGGGATTGATTGGAACCGGAATGGTGGGAATGAGTTATGCATACAGCATGCTGAATCAGAATGCCTGCGAGGAGCTGGTTCTGATTGATCTGGATAAAAAACGCGCAGAAGGCGAGGCGATGGATTTGAACCATGGTCTCGCCTTTTCCGGTTCTCATATGAAGATCTATGCGGGAGAGTATGAGGACTGTGCGGACGCAGACATTGTGGCGATCTGTGCGGGCGTCGCCCAGAAGCCCGGAGAGACGCGCCTCGATCTCTTAAAGCGCAACCGCGAGGTCTTTCGCTCGATCATTGAGCCGGTAACGGCTTCTGGATTTAGTGGAATTTTTCTTGTCGCAACAAATCCGGTCGATGTGATGACACGCGTGACCTGTGACCTCTCCGGGTTTCCGCCGGAGCGCGTGATTGGAACAGGAACTGCGCTTGATACGGCGCGCCTTCGATATATGCTCGGAGAAACGCTTCGCGTCGATCCCCGCAACATCCACGCCTATGTGATCGGGGAGCACGGGGACAGTGAGTTTGTGCCGTGGAGTCAGGCGATGTTTGCAACGCGCTCGATCGAGGAGATTGTCGCAGGCGACGAGAGTCCGATTCGGATGGAAGATCTTGAGCGGATCTCTGAGGAGGTCAGGGAGTCCGCATACCGGATCATCGAGGCGAAGCGGGCGACGTATTACGGCATCGGCATGGCGATGACAAGGATCACGCGTGCGCTGTTTGGAAATGAGAACAGTGTGCTCACGGTATCTGCTCTCTTAAACGGCGAGTACGGGCAGCGGGGAGTCTTCGCCGGAGTCCCGTGTATCTTAAATCAGAATGGTGTGAGACGGGTGCTTGAGCTTGATCTGACAGACACAGAGTGGGAGAAGCTCGCAGAGTCGTGTGAGATTCTCAGAGAGAGTTACCGGGGACTGGAGTGAGGAAACTTAACTCTCGAGAGTGATCGTCTGAAGTGAGTAGTCCGACCAGGTGTTTCCGATCAGATACGTGGTATAATTTTGTCCAGAGCGGATTGTCTGCGGGAAGGAGAGTACCGGTTGCCCCCCGATTACGGCTCCGTTTCCGGAGACTCCGATGATCAGCATTGGGAGTTCCTGTATGAAGGTGTAGGACGAGGTGGCAGAGACGAAGAGCAGATAAGTGCCTGCCATCGCCTGCTTATAGGCGGAGATATTCTGGAACGCGATTCTGCGGAAAACCGCATCTCCGTTTTCAGTCAGCAGATCGAAGCGGGAACCACTGTAAGACATATTTGCGAAGCGAAAACATCCGTAGCCGGATGGAAGATTCTGACAGCCGTTGTCACTTGCCTGCACGAGGCTTAAGCCACCGGATGAGGAATCAGTGAGAATGACCGTATTTTTCTGACCCGCGGAGAATGGAAGGTTCTGTTGAAGCAGAATTGAGCGAATTCCCGTGGCACGGCGCACAGTGATTGTGTGGAACCCGTCTCTGATCCATTCGTAATTGGTGTTGCTTCCAAAGCGTGAGCGATCCGCATAGATATTTCCGTCGATGTAGATCGTGACAGGAAACGTGTTTGTGGACGCATTCAGGAAGCGCACCTGACAGTAGGAGCTTGAGAGATTTGAGGGGGGAAAGGAAAACGGTGGCGTTGTCGGGCGAAGTCCGAAGTTTGGCAGAATGATCCCGATATTTCCGGTGTTATTTCCTCCGTCTCCGGGATAGGCAGGACCGACCTCAAATTCATCCGGAAGAGGAGTCGTCAGATCGTAATCGTAATAGGCAGTTTCTGGTGAGGAAAAGGAAACTTTGGATGATCCGTTTCCTATAGATTCATTTGAGGAAGTGTTTGGCGAAGTCGGAGTCATCTCCGAAAATTGGTCGGAAGAAGAGACTCCCTCCGGAATTTCATTGTAGTGGGTATCGTTTTCAGCCATAAAAAAGCCTCGCTGTTTTTTACTTTACAGTATGAGTGGCAAGGCAGGTGGGTGAACAGAAAATTTTTTAAAACAACAAAAAAACCCTTGATTTACAAGGGCTTCTCACTTAAAGCTGCTGACGGGAATCGGACCCGTGACCTCCGCACTACCAATGCGACGCTCTACCGACTGAGCCACAGCAGCATTTTCAATTTTGATTCAGTGGCTTGCTGAACCTTGGATATATTATCATACTCTCAGAGGTTTGTCAAGCAAAAAAAAGATCTTTTCTTAATTCAAAAAATGTGATATGCTAATGGCTAATAATGGAGAGTTTTCGGAGGTCGATTTATGGAGAATGAGAAGACGGCAGTTACGCCGGAAGAGAAAGAAGTAGTTTCCAAGAATTTTATTGAGCAGGAGATCGAGAAAGATTTAGCGGAGGGCGTTTACGATCATGTCCAGACCCGTTTCCCGCCGGAGCCGAACGGCTATCTGCATATCGGACATGCAAAGTCGATTCTGCTGAACTATGGACTGGCAAAGCAGTACGGTGGAAAGTTCAACCTGCGTTTTGATGATACCAACCCGACGAAGGAGAAGACGGAATTCGTAGATTCCATCATGGCAGACGTAAAGTGGCTCGGTGCAGATTTTGAGGACAGACTGTTCTTTGCATCGAATTACTTCCAGAAGATGTACGAGTGTGCCGTTCTCCTGATCAAGAAGGGAAAGGCTTTCGTCTGTGATCTGTCTGCGGATCAGATTCGTGAGTACCGCGGTGACTTTACGACACCGGGTAAGGAGAGCCCGTACCGCAACCGTAGCGTTGAGGAAAACCTGCGCCTGTTCGAGGAGATGAAGGAAGGCAAGTACAAGGACGGAGAGAAAGTTCTGCGTGCGAAGATCGATATGTCATCTCCGAACATCAACATGAGAGATCCGGTTATCTACCGTGTCGCCCATATGCATCATCACAACACCGGCGATGCATGGTGCATCTATCCGATGTACGATTTCGCTCATCCGATCGAGGATGCGATTGAGCATATCACCCATTCGATCTGTACACTGGAGTTCGAGGATCATCGCCCGCTGTACGATTGGGTTGTCCGCGAGTGTGAGTTTGAGAACCCACCGCGCCAGATTGAGTTTGCAAAGCTGTATCTGACGAATGTTGTAACCGGAAAGCGTTACATCAAGAAGCTCGTTGAGGACAAGATCGTGGATGGCTGGGATGACCCGCGTCTGGTTTCGATCGCAGCTCTGCGCCGTCGTGGTTACACACCGGAGTCCATCAAGATGTTCGTTGAGATGGTCGGCGTTTCCAAGGCAAACAGCTCTGTTGACTCTGCAATGCTTGAGTATTGTATTCGTGAGGACTTAAAGCTCAAGAGATCCCGTATGATGGCGATCCTTGATCCGGTGAAGCTGGTGATCGACAACTATCCGGAAGGTCAGACTGAGATGATGGAGGTTCCGAACAACCTCGAGAATCCGGAGCTTGGATCGAGAATGGTTCCGTTTGGAAGAGAGCTTTACATTGAGCGTGAGGACTTCATGGAGGAGCCACCGCGCAAATACTTCCGTCTGTTCCCGGGCAATGAGGTGCGTCTGATGAGCGCATACTTTGTGACCTGTACCGGATTTGAGAAGGATGAGAACGGCAATGTCACCGTGATCCATGCAACCTATGATCCGGAGACAAGAAGCGGTTCCGGTTTCAATGCGCGCAAGGTTAAGGGAACGATCCACTGGGTTTGCGCAGAGACCGCAAAGAAGGTAGAGTGCCGTCTGTATGAGAACATCGTTGACGAGGAGAAGGGCAAGCTGAACGAGGATGGTTCTCTGAATCTGAATCCGAACTCCCTGACGATCCTCAAGGACTGCTATGTGGAGCCGACTCTTGCTGAGGCAAAGCCGTATGAGAGCTTCCAGTTTGTCCGCAACGGATATTTCTGTGCAGACTGCAAGGACAGCAATCCGGGTCAGCCGGTATTTAACCGAATCGTATCCTTGAAGAGCTCCTTTAAGATTCAGAAATAAGAGTTAAAAATAAGAGTTTACAGGGGACAGGCGTATCTTGCGTCTGTCCTCTTTCTGACTGATGGAAAGGAAACGATCACAGGAAAAAGAATGGTAAAAATGACAAGAATGATAAGAATGATATAAGAAAAAAGTGTCAGAGGAAAGAGAATGGGAGGAGGACGAACATGGATCTTCTGATTCCGCTGGATTCCCAGCTGAAAAAACCGCTCTATGAACAGATTTATGCACACATCCGCAAGGAGATTCGAGAAGGAAATCTTCGTATGGGAGAGCGCCTTCCGTCGACGCGGACGCTTGCGACGCATCTGAAAGTCAGCCGTAGCACAACGCAGATGGCATACGATCAGCTTCTTGCGGAAGGATATATTGAAGCGCGCCCGTATCGGGGCATCTATGTTGCACAGATGGAGGAGCTTGTCGAGGTTGAGACACCGGTCTGCGTCGAGGAGGGGACGGATGGATTTTTGGAGGCAAGGGAGAGCAAAGAGGAGAAAAATCTGGTCGATTTTTCTCCGAGAGGAATCGATCTGGAAAGCTTTCCGTATAACGTTTGGAGAAAACTCTCCCGCAACACGCTTGTGAATGACAACCGTGAGATGTTCCTCTCCGGCGATCATCAGGGCGAAAATGGTCTGCGCGAGGCGATTCGCTCATATCTGCACTCTGCGCGAGGCGTGAACTGTCGGGCGGAGCAGATCATCGTCGGTGCCGGAAGTGAGTATCTGCTGATTCTGCTCTCACAGATTCTCGGAAAAAACCGGACGATCGCGATGGAGAATCCCACTTACAAGCAGGCATATCGCGTTCTTCACAGCCTGGATTATCCAGTCTGTCCGGTGGATATGGACGGATTTGGGATGATTCCCGAGCTTTTGGAGCAAAGCAGGGCAGATGTCGCCTATGTCATGCCGTCCCACCAGTTTCCGACAGGTGCAGTCATGTCAGTCGGTCGCAGACAGGAGATGCTTCGCTGGGCTCTTGCGGGGAAGGATCGCTATCTGATTGAGGACGATTACGACAGTGAGTTTCGTTATCGAGGAAAACCGATTCCTGCGCTTCAGGGAATGGATCGTGCAGGCAGAGTGATTTATATCGGAACGTTCTCAAAGTGCATTGCACCGGCGATTCGAGTCAGCTATCTCGTGCTTCCGGAACAGCTCTTAAAGAAATACAAATCGCAGACGGGATTCTATGCGTCCACAGTATCGCGGATTGATCAGAATATCTTGTACCAGTTTTTGTCACGGGGATATTTTGAGCGTCATTTGAATCGAATGCGTGCGATTTACCGAGCAAAGCATGATGCGATGCTCACGGCACTCAGACCGCTTGAGAAGGAATTTGAGATTCATGGAGAGTATGCCGGGATTCACATTCTGCTGACAAGCAGAAGCGGAAGATCAGAGGAAGATCTGATTCGGCGAGCAGAGAATGCCTGCGTGAAGGTGTATGGACTCAGCGGATATTTCATTTATCCGGAGCACAACCATCGACCGGCGACGATTGTGCTCGGATATGCCAGTCTCAACTTAGAGGAGATCGAGACGGGTGTAAAGACTCTGATCGAATGCTGGAAAGCTTAAGAATTCTTATTTTTATCTTCTTATGAGGTAGGATGTTGAAGTTATGAGAATTCTTATTCTTTTTATGTTTTTATGAGGTGAGATCTAGGTGTGGGACGTTTCTCAGGTTTCCAGAACGTCGTCCATGAAATCGATGATTCCCTGCTCGACATAGTCTTTGATTGTGCTGTAATTGTGGATCTCGTGGCGGTAGCCGGAGTAAACTTCGGTGCGCACTGCGTGTCCGGTCTCGTACAGCCAGTTGCTGACTTCATAAATGCCTTTTCCGTATTCACCAACCGGGTCCTGATCTCCGCCGATGTTGTAGATTGGAAGCTCCTTTGGAATCTGGGATGCCCAGTCGGTTCCCTCAATGGAGGTCATCATCTGGGTAAAGTAGAGCAGGGCACGGTTGCTCGTCGGTTTCGTGAACGCGTCAAACGGATCTTCTGCGTGATCTTTCTGGACATATGGATCAGCGCAGATCCACTCATTTCCGATCGAGACTTCACCACAGCGCTCGCACATCCAGCCGAGGAGACTGGCAGAGAATGCAGGATCGGATTCCTCTCCGTGTCCTTCTGCGACCACTTTCTCGAGTGCTTTCTGAGCCTCGCGTGCTCTGCGGAAAATTCCGGTTGTTCCGCAGATCGTAGCTCCGGCAAGTTCACTGCCATAGTGAGCCATGTAGTCACGTGTGATAAAGGACCCCATGCTGTGTCCGAAGAGGAAATAGGGCAGATCCGGGTATTTCTCGCAGACAAGGTTGTGGAGGGTGTGTTCATCCTCCATCATCGTGTGGAAACCCTTGTCGCCCCAGTCACCCCAGATTCCGCTGACCATCGCAGTCTTTCCGTGACCGACATGATCGTCGGCAGATACGATGTAGCCTGCGTCGAGAAAGGCAGAGATCATATGAATGTATCGTCTCGAATGTTCTCCGAATCCGTGGATCAGCTGAACAATTCCCTTCGGCTTGGCTGCGGGAACGTAGATCCAGCCCTGCACATAGTCACGCTCATTGTAAGAAAGAAAACTCACTTCATGTAACATCGCAATACCTCCTTCATCAATCAATCAAATAAAACAACCCCCGAAATACATCGTCAGAAATATCTCGTCATCTGAATGTATCTTTGTATAAATTATACAGCTAATATGCCAACAAATCAATTATTGACAGCTTTTTGACGGAAATAAAAAACAGACTTCAGGAATGAAGGAAGGTGAGATCAAACCTGAAGTCTGTCAGAGACTTTTTATCTGTTTCAATTGTAGATGCTAGATCATATTTCGATGATAAATCGTATTTCAATTACAAATCGGATTTCGATGATAAATGATGTTTCGTTTCAGTTGCTGCTCATCCGATAATCCTATTCAGCGTCTTTGTCGTCTTCTTCTGTATCCTCGGTGTCCTCACCGGTCACATACTCGACGGCATCCTCGGCATCCTCATCTGCCGATGTTCCGGACTTCTTGATCTCCTCAGCGAGGTGGTCGGTGACCGTCTCCGTCACATCTGCGGTGTGCTCGATCGCGTCGGTGGCGCTGTCAGCAACATCGACAACGAGATCTTCTGCCTTCTCCGTGGCAGACTCAGCGAGATCCTCAGCCTTCTCGACTGCGGTTTCCGCAAATTCCTTGACCTTCTCAGCCGTGTCGCCTGCCTTGATGATGATATCCTCAGCGGTATCGCCGGCAACTTCCTCGACCGCCTCCTTGACTTCGCTTGCAGTGGATTTGGCAGCGGAAGCAGTGTCGGAAGCGACACCGACGGCATCTCTTGCCGTATCGGTTACAATCGTAGCGACATCGCGAACCACATTGCGGGCAGCGCTCGCAGCATCTTTCGTGGCATTGATCATATCGCCGGCAGCTACAAGAAACTCATCCTTGTCTGCATGAAGGGATACATAATTACGGCTCATCGTGCTGTCCGGAACCGGGGTATCCTCCTCATCATCTTCAAAATCATGAAAATCTTTGTCCAGTTCCTTATTGAAGGAATGATACTTCTTTAAGTAAGAAATTCCTGCTGCTGCGGCACCGGCAACAGCAGTGAGAGCCATCAGCTTTCCTAATCCTTTTTTTGACATACCCGTTCTCCTTTCTGCGGCCGGACTGCTGGTTCCCCATAAAAAATGAAATAATTTCCGAGATTATAAACCGAAACTATTTTCTGAAATCTCTGAATTCGATGGAAAATATGCAGTGGTTTCGTACTTTCAGCCGTCTTTAAAGAATATTGTAATACGAATATGGGAAAAAAGAAAGGGGACAACGATAAAAAATTTATAAAATTAGCACTCAACTATTGACAGTGCTAACAATGCGTGGTATAAATGGTATTGTGAATCGAAAGAGAGATCGAAGCAAGATCTCATGAATGAAAAAGCAGCGAAAAATAAGGAGGAATCATCCATGAAGTTAGTACCATTATTTGATCGTGTTGTATTAAAACAGCTTGTAGCAGAGGAGACGACAAAGTCCGGTATCGTACTTCCGGGTCAGGCAAAAGAGAAACCACAGCA
Organism: Brotaphodocola catenula; assembly: GCA_020686985.1. GTDB lineage: Bacteria > Bacillota > Clostridia > Lachnospirales > Lachnospiraceae > Brotaphodocola > Brotaphodocola catenula. The sequence goes on along the minus strand of JAJEPU010000014.1, from coordinate 40,553 downwards.
GGCTGAGGTTGTTGCAGTTGGTCCTGGCGGTGTGGTTGATGGCAAAGAAGTTGCAATGCAGGTTAAGGTTGGCGACAAGGTAATCTACTCCAAGTACTCAGGCACTGAGGTTGAGCTGGATGATGAGAAGTATGTTGTTGTAAAGCAGAACGACATTCTGGCTGTTATCGAGTAATTAGAAATAGAGATTAGGGAGATTCGATTTGAATTTCAGATCGAATTGCCAGGTTTATGTTAGATTTGATTTTATTTCCAGCTTTGTTTCCGAATTTTGCGGAAGCGGGATAAAAAGATGGATCATATTGGAGGAATGAAATTATGGCAAAGCAGATTAAATATGGCGTAGATGCCAGAAAAGCTCTGGAAGCAGGTGTGAATCAGTTAGCAGATACCGTTCGTGTGACGATCGGACCGAAGGGACGCAACGTTGTTCTTGACAAGTCTTTCGGCGCTCCGCTGATCACCAACGATGGTGTGACGATCGCAAAGGAGATTGAGCTGGAAGATCCGTTTGAGAACATGGGTGCACAGCTGGTAAAGGAAGTTGCAACCAAGACCAACGATGTCGCTGGTGATGGTACCACGACCGCAACCGTTCTGGCACAGGCTATGATCAATGAGGGAATGAAGAACCTGGCAGCAGGTGCAAACCCAATCGTTTTAAGAAAGGGTATGAAGAAGGCAACGGAGGCTGCTGTTGAGGCAATCCAGAAGATGAGCCAGCCGATCGAGGGTCGTCCGAGCATCGCAAGAGTAGCAGCAATCTCCGCAGCAGATGATGCAGTTGGTGAGATGGTAGCAGATGCAATGGAGAAGGTTTCCAAGGATGGCGTTATCACCATTGAGGAGTCCAAGACCATGAAGACCGAGCTGGATCTTGTAGAAGGTATGCAGTTTGACCGTGGTTATATCTCTGCTTACATGTGTACCGATATGGATAAAATGGAAGCAGTTCTGGATGATCCGTACATCCTGATTACCGATAAGAAGATTTCCAACATTCAGGAGATCCTGCCGATTCTGGAGAAGATTGTACAGTCCGGTTCTAAGCTGTTGATCGTTGCTGAGGATATCGAGGGCGAGGCACTGACCACCCTGATTGTCAACAAGCTGAGAGGAACCTTCTCCGTAGTAGGTGTCAAGGCACCGGGTTACGGCGATAGAAGAAAAGAGATGCTGAAGGATCTCGCAATCCTGACCGGTGGACAGGTAATTTCCGAGGAGCTTGGTCTGGAACTGAAGGATACGACAATGGAACAGCTTGGTCGTGCAAAGTCTGTTAAGGTACAGAAAGAGAACACGATCATCGTTGATGGCTGTGGCAATAAGGATGATATCTCCGCAAGAGTTGCTCAGATCCGCGCACAGATCGGCGAGACCACTTCTGAGTTCGATAAGGAGAAATTACAGGAGAGACTGGCTAAGCTGGCAGGCGGCGTAGCAGTCATCCGTGTAGGTGCTGCAACCGAGACTGAGATGAAGGAAGCAAAGCTCCGTATGGAGGATGCTCTGTCTGCTGCAAGAGCAGCTGTTGAGGAAGGCATCATCGCTGGTGGTGGTTCCGCATACATCCACGCAATCGAGATGATCAAGGATCAGGTTGAGGCTCTTGAGGGCGATGAGAAGACCGGTGGTAAGATCATCCTGAAGGCACTGGAGGCTCCGCTGTTCCACATTGCAGCAAACGCAGGTCTGGAAGGCTCCGTTATCATCAACAAGGTAAAAGAGTCTCCGGTAGGAACTGGTTTTGATGCATACAAAGAGGAGTATGTAGATATGATTAAGGCAGGTATTCTGGATCCGGCAAAGGTAACCAGAAGCGCACTGCAGAATGCTACGAGCGTAGCATCTACCCTGTTGACAACTGAATCCGTAGTTGCTAATATTAAAGAAGAAACCCCTGCAATGCCGGCAGGTGGCGGTATGGGCGGAATGATGTAATACAGGGCAGAGCCAGAACAAAAGCTGTCTAATAGGGAGAGCTGCCAGGATTTAGTCCGGCAGTTCTCCTTTTTTTGTTTCATGAGATTTTTTATTCATTTCTATGGAGGATTTATTCTATAAAAAGATCTTTCCAAACAAAAAACATTCCGCACAAGAATCGCGATCTTTAAAAGATAAAGAAAAAGGCAAATAACTTTAAGAAAGGAGTTCGCTTCCTATGAACGAATCCTACGCAGAACATCTCATTTCGAGAAAAAGTCCATTCTATGCACCAATCCTCACAATTGTGCTTGGGTCGTGTACGGCAGTTTCCGTTTTTCTTGCCATGACGACGGGCGTGCTCGCCGTGATTCTCATGTTTGGATTTGGCTTTCTTACCTATCTCTGTCACAGAAATACCCATGTTGAATATGAATATTTATACGTTGACAAGATGCTCTCGATCGACATCATCCTCGGCAAATCCAAGAGAAAAAAAGGATATGAGTGCACGATGGATGAGATCCAGGTGATCGCGCCGGAGGGCTCGGATCGCCTGAATAATTATGGAACGACACAAAAGACGCTCGATTACACCTCTCACGACGGAAAGACAAAGCCGTATGTGGCGATTGTCGAGTCGAGTGGAACGACGATCAAGCTGATTTTTGAACCGGATGAGAAGATGCTTAAGTGCTTCCGTCAGACGGCTCCGCAGAAGACATTTTTACAGTAATTGATCTGCTCTGAGAGAACAGGATACCGGTATTATATTGCTTCAAGTTGACGCTTGCGCAGAATTGGCGCGTGATATCGGTCGGTGGGCTGTCTGGATTTATAAGAAGATTTTAAATTATTTATAAGAAACAGAAAATTGCGAATAATCAAACATTTTAGACAAAAAGAATTCGCTCAATTCTGATGAAAAAAAAGATTTGACAATCAGAAAGTTTTTTGTTAGACTAGGTAACTAATAACACGGAGTAAGCATCTCCTTACTAGGTACAGGAACGTTGCTTACCTTGAAAAAAACGAAAGAAAGAGAGGAAATGATAATGGGTACAATTATTGGTGACGGCATTACATTTGATGACGTTCTTCTCGTACCATCTTATTCACAGGTTATCCCGAATCAGGTAGATCTGACGACTTACTTGACCAAGAAAATCAAGCTGAATATTCCGCTGATGAGTGCTGGTATGGATACAGTTACGGAGCACCGCATGGCGATCGCTATGGCACGTCAGGGAGGTATCGGCATTATACACAAAAATATGTCGATTGAAGCTCAGGCGGAAGAAGTCGATAAGGTAAAGAGATCTGAGAACGGTGTCATCACAGACCCATTTTTCCTTTCTCCGGAGCACACACTCAAGGATGCAGATGAGCTGATGGGCAAGTTCCGCATCTCCGGTGTTCCGATCACAGAAGGACGTAAGCTGGTGGGAATCATCACCAACCGTGATCTGAAGTTCGAGGAGGATTTCAGCAAGAAGATTCGTGAGTGCATGACCTCCAAGAATCTTGTGACTGCAAAGGAAGGCATCACTCTGATGGAGGCAAAGCGCATCCTTGCAAAGGCAAGAGTTGAGAAACTGCCGATCGTCGATGATGATTTCAACCTCAAGGGTCTGATCACGATCAAGGATATTGAGAAGCAGATCAAGTATCCGCTGTCTGCAAAGGATGCACAGGGTCGTCTGCTCTGTGGAGCTGCACTCGGCATCACCGCAAATGTTCTCGACCGCGTAGAGGCTCTGATGAAGGCACACGTTGACGTAGTTGTGCTTGACTCCGCTCACGGTCATTCTCAGAACGTTTTGAACTGCGTTCGCATGATCAAGGAGAAATATCCGGATCTTCAGGTTATCGCAGGAAACGTTGCAACCGGCGAAGCAACCAAGGCTCTGATCGAGGCTGGTGTAGACGCAGTTAAGGTTGGTATCGGACCTGGTTCCATCTGTACGACCCGTGTCGTTGCAGGTATCGGTGTTCCGCAGATCACCGCTGTTATGGACTGCTACGCAGTTGCAAAGGAATATGGAATCCCGATCATCGCAGATGGAGGAATCAAGTACTCCGGAGACATCACGAAGGCGATTGCAGCCGGCGGTAATGTCTGCATGATGGGTAGCCTGTTCGCAGGTTGCGACGAGAGCCCGGGCTCTTTTGAGCTGTATCAGGGAAGAAAATACAAAGTATACCGTGGCATGGGTTCGATCGCAGCAATGGAGAATGGCAGTAAGGACCGTTACTTCCAGTCCGATGCAAAGAAGCTCGTTCCGGAAGGCGTTGAGGGACGTGTTGCATACAAGGGTATGGTGGAGGATACCGTATTCCAGATGCTTGGTGGTCTTCGCGCAGGAATGGGATACTGCGGAGCAGGGGATATCCCGACTCTTCAGGAGACCGGTAAGTTCGTGAAGATCTCTGCCGCAGCTCTGAGAGAGAGCCATCCGCATGATATTCACATCACAAAAGAGGCTCCGAACTACAGCGTAGATGAATAAAATTTTGAATGAAAAAGATACCGTCGTGTTTGACACGGCGGTATCTTTTTTTTCTTTTTTATGTTATACTGTCCACGAAGGTTATTGTTCAGATACAGGCACTTATGAAACCGAAAGTGCCGTAAGATAACATGGTGGTAAAAATAGAAAAATCAGGAGAGGATAATATTTTATGGAAAGAATGAATTGCGGAATGCGTTGCCACGACCTGTGCGCAAAGGCAGATATCGATACGGTACTTGATACGGTGAAGGAGAATGGAATTCATCAGATTCAGCTCGCATTCGGAAAGTCGATTTCGGGATTTGATTTTGCACCTGGTCATTATTCCCCGGGAATGGCACACATGATTGCCGAGAAGTTAAAGGAGCGCGACATCCATGTGGCAGTGCTTGGCTGTTACATCAATCCGATTCATCCGGACAGGGAAGTGCGTCAGGCTTCGATCGCAAAATTTATTGAGCATCTGAAATACGCAAAGATCATCGGTGCAGATCTTGTCGGAACGGAGACCGGACGTTACAGCCGAGATTTCTCTGTTGTTCCGGAGACCTACACCGAGGAGAGCTATCAGATTTTCCTCGATACGATGGGACAGATCGTCCGTGCGGCAGAGAAACTCGGTGCGACTGTCGGCGTCGAAGCTGTTCACGATCACACGCTCTGCACTCCGGATAAAATGCGCCGTTTCCTCGATGACATCGATTCTCCGAATGTGGAGGCGATTCTCGATCCGGTAAACTTAATCAGTGCAGAGAACTATAAGGAGCAGGATGCTGTGATTGCGCGTGCTCTTGAGCTTTACGGTGACCGCGTGAGCATGCTCCACATCAAGGATTTCCGCATGGAGAACGGCGAGCCGGAGTTTGAGCATGTCGGAGATGGTCTCTTCCATTATCAGCCGATTCTCTCGTGGCTCAAGAAGGAAAAACCGTATGTGACGATGCTTTTGGAGAATTCCAACAAGGAGCGCTATCACAGTGATGTCGCTTTCCTGAAAAAGATTTACGATGAGGCTTAAGTGCCAAGTGCATCACAACAAAAAGTGTTGCTGTCTGCAAGGCGTGTGAACACTAACACAGGAATGGAATTTGATGCAATTTTCGGACTCATCCACTGGCGCAGACCCTGCAATTATGATATACTTTAATACGATCTAAAAAATAAAGGATGAATTATGCTGAACGAGGACAAGATTAAACTGATGGCGGGAATTTCTTTCTTTGAAAAACGAGAGGGAAAGCACATTTGTCCCGCTAACCGGTACTTCATGAGCGACTACATCAGCAGTCGGATGTTACACGCATTCTTTTCGTATACCTTCTGTTATTTCCTGGTGGTGGTGATCTGGATGCTTTACAGCATGGAGTCGCTTCTCGATACGGCAAGCCTGGATCTTGTGATGAAGCATGTGCGCAGTGCCTGTGTGTTTTATGTGATCGGGCTTGTTGGATATCTGGCGATTGCCGTTCATGTCGCGAAGAGCCGGTATGAGTATGCTCGGCGCGGAATGAAGGTATATGTTGCAAAACTGAGACGTCTGGAGAAACGGTATGAGTTTCAGAGCCGGACGAAAGAACTGACGAAGGAGGGTAGCCGACATGATGATGCTACTACTCGAACTTAAAGAACGGCTGAAGGCATTTTATGGAGGATATGCGACGCTGACAGACGGGATTGTGAAGTTCGTCTTTACGCTGACAGCGCTGATCCTGCTGAATCAGAATATCGGATTTCAGACGCAATTAAAAGAAATCTGGGTTACCCCGCTTCTTGCACTGCTCGGTGCGTTTCTGCCTTATGGGGCGATCAGCCTTCTGATGGCGGGAGTGATGCTTGCGCATATTTATGCAGTGTCTTTGGAGATTATGCTTTTGACGACGGCGATTCTCGTGATCATCGCACTGCTGTACTATGGATTCCAGCCGGGAGACAGTTTCTGGCTGGTTCTGACACCGATGGCGATTCTCTTAAAGATTCCGCTTGCAGTTCCTCTGCTTGCAGGTCTTTCGGGAAGTCTGCTTGCGATTATTCCAGTCAGCTGTGGCGTCATGATTTCCTATATTCTGCTGTATGTGAAGCAGAATGCGGGAGTGCTTACGAATGATGCCTCCGTGGATCTTGCACAGAAGTCTGTGCAGATCATCCGGGCATTGATGGGAAACCGTGAGATATTTGTGATGATGGGCGCCTGTGCGGTGGGAATTCTGGTTGTCTATCTGATTCGGAATCGCTCTGTGAATTATGCATGGATGCTTGCAATCATGTTTGGGACGATCGCACAGCTGACTGTTGTGTTTGCGGGAGATTATCTCTTCAATGTCTCATTTCCGATCGGAGAGATCGTGATCGGGACATTGATTTCGATTTTTCTCGCATTGATTTATCATTTTTTTGTATTCTCGGTCGATTACACGAGAACCGAGTATACGCATTTTGAAGACGATGACTACGTTTACTATGTGAAGGCAGTGCCGAAGCTGACGGTTTCTCAGCCGGAGATCCGGGTTCAGCGGATGAACAATCCGGGGAGAAAACACCGGATACGCCGTGAGGAGATAGAACGGGAGTAGAACCCGTTACCGTTTGTGCAGAGCATGAACGGTAATGAGTGAGCGGAACGGACTGCACAGATAAAATAGGACGGGGAAAGAGAGGCATAGATATGGCGGGCATGATCCAGAATCTGGGAGCGGCTTTTGACGGTGCGCGGTCCTGGCTCTCCTTCTTGCCAAGGATTTCAATATCAAGTTTGGCAGAGATCATTATTCTTGGAATCCTAGTGTATTATGCACTGCTGTGGTTCAAGAGCACACGGGCATGGTATCTGCTGAGAGGCATCGCCATGATTCTGATTTTTGTACTTCTGGCAGCTTTGTTCCATTTTGATACAATCCTATGGCTCATGGAGAGGACAGGAAGTATTGCTGTGATGGCGTTGGTAATTATCTTCCAGCCGGAGATGAGAAAGGCGCTCGAACAGCTTGGAAGCAAGAATCTGATTTCTGAGTGGTTTTCCTTTGATGACGGCAAGGAGAACACCGGATTCACCGACCGGACAGTCAATGAGATCGTGAAGGCGACGTTTGAGATGGCGAAGGTGAAGACAGGTGCGCTGATCGTAATTGAGCGCAACATGCCACTCAAGGAGATCGAGCGAACCGGAATCGAGATCAACGGAGTGGTCAGCAGTCAGCTTCTGATCAATATTTTTGAACACAATACTCCGCTTCACGACGGAGCTGTGATTGTCCGGGGCAACCGGGTGGCGGCGGCGACCTGTTATCTGCCACTCTCCGACAACATGGAGATCAGCAAGGATCTCGGAACACGCCATCGTGCGGCAGTCGGAATCAGTGAGGTGACAGACAGCATCACAGTTGTCGTATCGGAGGAGACAGGAAGAGTCTCCCTCGTTGAGGTAGGCTCCCTGCGACACATTCCGGACGCTGAGACCTTGCGTGTCTCGCTCGCAGGAATGGAGGAGCGGACAGACACCGGAACCAACCGGTTTATGATTTGGAAGGGAAAACGTAAGAATGAAAGAAAAACTATTAAATAATCTCGGTTTAAAAATTCTTTCGATCTTTGTGGCGTTTTTTGTCTGGCTGGTGGTAATGAATGTGTCCAATCCGATGGTTGATGACAGCAAAGAGGTGCCTTTAGAGATCAAGAATGAGCAGGTGCTGACTTCTGCGGGAAGAACGTATGAGATCAGCGGAAAAAATACGGTGACCGTCCGATATGAGACGCACACGAGAGATTCCTATCGGGTTCAGGCTTCTGATTTTCGCGCCTACATCGATCTGGCAGATCTCTACGATGTGACCGGATCGGTTCCGGTCAATATTGAGATCGTCAACAACAAAAGCCTGATTTACAGTGCTGAGGCGCGACCGGGCGTTGTTCGCGTTGTGACGGAGGAACTTCAGTCAAAACCGTTTGACATTCAGGTTCGGGAGATTGGAACGGAGATGGACGGTTACGCGATCAGCGAGGTCAAGCTCTCCCCGTCGAAAGTGACACTCGAGGGACCGGTTTCTCAGGTTGGACTGATCAGCCGGGTCGGTGTAGAGATCGACAAAACCGGACTCAGCGCAGACCGCAAGGGAACCGCGAAGCTCGTCTTTTACGATGCAAACGGCAATTCGCTGATGGACAGCGGAAAGATCGACCGGATTCAGGTCGACTCCCCGGAGGTTGAATATCAGCTGACCGTCGACAAGGTAAAAGAACTTCAACTGGATTTTGAGGTGACAGGAAGCGCGGGAACCGGATACCAGTATGTCGGAGTGACGAGCAGTGTCAAGAACGTCAAGGTCAACGGATCGAAAGATACTCTTGCTGATCTGACGAAGATCACGATTCCGGCGACAGAACTCGATGTGAGCGGAGCGACTGCGGATAAGGTGGTCACGATCAACCTGACTTCTTATCTTCCGGAAGGTGTGACGCTTGCCGAGTCGGAGAGTCCAACCGTGGAAGTACGCCTGAGAGTCGAGAAGTTGATCAACCGCACAATCATGCTGACGGAGAGCGACATTTCACTCACCGGACAGTCTGACAATATGACTTATCGCCTGAATCCGACCCAGATCGATGTGACGATTCAGGGTCTTGCAGAAAATATCAATGGCGTTGTGGCATCCCAGCTCGGAGCTTCCCTGAATCTTTCGGGAATGACAGCGGGAAGCAACCGCGGAGTTTTAAAGTTTGCGGACAGCAGTGCGTATCGGATTGTCTCTTACACGGTATTTACAGTGGAGGTCTCCTCCCAGGCTCCGGTGATGATTATCGGAACTTCCCCGGCGGAGACGGAGAGTGCGGAGACGGGGTCACCGACGGGCGGACAGAATGAGACGGCAGAATCATCCGGAGTTGCGACGGAGAGCAGTGCCCAGGATTGATGAAAACAGATAGAATCGATAGAATCATGGATGAAATTGATAAAAGAGAAAGAGGAATACAGCAGTGATAAGCAGAAACGTTACGATTAAAAATGCGTCTGGTCTGCATCTGCGTCCGACAGGGATGCTCTGCAACGAGGCGATTCGATACAAATCTTCGATAAAATTCAAGTCTGGAAATGGAAATGAGACAAATGCAAAGAGTGTGCTCAGCGTTTTGGGGGCATGCGTCAAATGTGGAGATCAGATTGAGTTTGTCTGTGACGGACCGGACGAGGAAGAGGCGATGGAAGCGATGATTCGCCTCGTCGAGAGCGGTTTAGGGGAATAAAAAGACCGCCGGTTTCGCCGGATTTTTAAGGCTTTATTTTATAGGTTTTTTATCTTTGCGTGTATCTCCGGGGGGAAAGAAGCTGAGTGTGGTCGCAGAGGAACAAAAGAAACATTCAGAACCTCATTCCGATGGAGTTTCACATATAAAATAAAAGGTTTAATTAATAAGGAGGAAAAAGGTATGTTTAAGGGAACAAATGCATCTTCCGGAATCGGTATCGGAAAAGCAGTGATTGTGGAAGAGGCAGAGTTAGTCATCAAGAGAGAGGCTGTCGCAGACAAGACCGCAGAGGTTGAGCGTTTTAAGGGGGCGCTTGACAAGACAATGAAGGATACGGAGCGCATGGCAGCAGATTTGGCTACGAGAGTAGGGGAGAAAGAAGCCGAGATTATGCAGGGTCATCTGATGCTTCTGATGGACCCGATGCTGACCGGGGAGATCGAGAATACGATCACCGGCGAGGGCATTTGCAGTGAGTATGCGATTGAGCAGGTCTGCACAACTTATGCAGATATGTTCGCTTCCATGGATGATGAGCTGATGCAGCAGCGTGCAACCGATATGCGCGACATCAAGACCCGTATGCAGAGAGTTCTTCTCGGTGTCGAGTCTGTGGACATCTCCGCACTTCCGGAGGGAAGCATTCTCGTCGCAAAGGATCTGACTCCGTCGATGACCGCAGGCATCAACCCGAAGCATGTGACGGGTATTGTGACCGAGCTTGGCGGAAAGACTTCCCACAGCGCAATTCTTGCGCGCGCACTGGAGATTCCGGCAGTTGTTGCAGTTACAGACTTTTTGAAGAAGGTGGCAAATGGCGATACCGTTGTTCTCGACGGTTCTGAGGGCGTTGTTTATGTGAACCCGACTGCAGAGGTGGAGCAGGAGTACAGCGCAAAGCGCGAGAAATTCCTGAAGGAAAAGAAAGAACTTGAGCAGTACATCGGAAAGCCGACCGTGACGAAGGATGGTGTGACGATCGAGCTTGTCGCAAACATCGGAAAGCCGGAGGATGTCGAGAAGGTTTTACAGTACGACGCAGAGGGTATCGGTCTGTTCCGTACCGAGTTCCTTTTCATGGACCGCATCGCAATGCCGACCGAGGAGGAGCAGTTTGAGGCTTATAAGACCGTCGCAGAGAAGATGGAGGGCAAGCCGGTTATCATTCGTACCCTCGACATCGGCGGTGACAAGGAGATCCCGTATATGGGTCTTGAGAAGGATGAGAACCCATTCTTAGGCTACCGTGCAATCCGTTTCTGCTTAGACAGAAAGGATGACGTTTACCGCCCACAGTTGAGAGCACTCCTGCGAGCAAGTGCTTACGGAAATATTCGCATCATGATCCCGATGGTGACCTGTCTTGACGAGTACCGCGAGGCAAAGGCTCTGATCGAGGAGATCAAGAAGGAGTTGGACGGCGAGGGAATCGCTTACAAGAAGGATATTCAGGTTGGCATCATGGTTGAGACCGCAGCCGCTTCCCTGATGGCAGATGCATTTGCGAAGGAAGTAGACTTCTTCAGCATTGGAACGAACGATCTGACGCAGTACACGATGTCCGTAGACCGCGGAAATGACAAGGTATCCTATCTCTACTCTCCGTTAAATCCGGCGGTTCTGCGCAGTATCAAGCGCGTGATCACCTGCGCAAGAGAGGCTGGCATCATGGTCGGCATGTGCGGTGAGGCGGCGAGCGATCCGATGATGATTCCGCTTCTGCTGGCATTTGGTCTGAATGAGTTCAGCATGAGTGCATCTGCAATCCTGTATTCGAGAAAGCTGATCACGAATTACAGCATCGAGGAACTTCAGGCAGTCGCAGATAAGGCGATGAGCTTTGTGACGGTGAAAGAAGTTGAGGATTACATGCGGGCATTTATTGGATAAGTGAGACAAGGAGAGTCCGCAGATGCGGGCTCTCTTTCTACACGTCCCATTATGCGACGAAGATGGCTGGACACCAACACAGCGAAAGAAAAATACATACAAACAAGATGGGATGGAAGAGGAAACGATGATAGTTTATTTGATTTGTTACGTTGTCAGTTTTATTCTGGCGAGATTTGGAATTTATCTGCTGTCCGGAGCAGTAATGATTGGATCGGCGTGTTGGCTGTACTATTCGGAGTACCGAAAGACGCGGAACCTGATTCATCTGCGTGCGCTCTTCTCGCTTTTCTGGGTGGGAGGCGAGGGTATCGCGTGCCTGAAGTTAAGCAGGCTTCAGACAGACTGGTCGGTGATGACATGGATCTGTCTCGCACTTGCCTACATCGGATTCTGGGTAGTCTTTGAGATTCTGACCCAGATTTACGGCTCCGGTCACGACCACTACGGACGCTGGAGAGGATACACAGGAAACCCGGCACCGGTCTTTCACATGATCTGCGGACTGACCGTAGTCTCTGCGCTGGCATTTGCGAGTGAGGCAGTTGTTCTCGGATATGTGCCGTTTCTGGTTCGCGGTGTTCCGCATGCATACTCAGAGTTTCATCTGACTGGTATTCACTACATCACAGTATCGTGTGTGCTCATCCCCTCTCTGACCGTTTTGTATTTTCATATGGCGAGAGGACGTGAGAGCAGTCGGTGTGCAGTGACGGCGATTGTGATGACGCTGATCTCTCTGTTGATTCCGATTCTCTGTGTCTCCAGATTTCAGTTTATTTTTGCGGTGGTGCTGGCGACGTTTACCTATATCTCGCTTCAGAAGCTCTTTCAGCCTGCGTATCTCCTGATCCTGTTTGTGGTGATCATTCCGGTATATCTGATTTTGACTGTGGCGAGAAGTCATGATGTCGTTTACTTAAACGGCATTTTTGAGATGAAATGGGAGCACATGCCGATTTTCATCACCCAGCCGTACATGTACATTGCAAACAACTATGACAATTTCAACTGTCTGGTGGAATCTCTGACAACTCATTCCATGGGAATGAAGGGACTGTTTCCGCTTTGGGCACTGACGGGACTCAAATTTTTCTTCCCGCAGTTGATTAATTTCCCGATTTTTGTGGATAAGAAGGAACTGACAACGCTGACGATGTTTTACGATGCCTACTATGACTTCGGATGGATCGGAGTGCTGGTTTTCTCCTGCCTGCTGGGATTTGTCGCCTATCTGCTTGTTGTGAAACTGCGTGAGATGCACAATCCGATGGGGTATCTGCTCTATGCACAGATGGGGGCTTATCTGATGTTATCGTTTTTTACCACCTGGTTTTCCAATACAACGACCTGGTTTTATCTGATTGTAACGGGAATTCTGGCGGTTTATTATCATATCAGCGAACACCGGCGATAAAGACAAAATAAAAGAAATGAAAAGAAATACGCAGGAATGGGCGCGGGAAGGAGAATATATTATGATGATTTCTGAGAAAATGAAACCACTTGTGGCAAATAATTCGGTGATCCGAGTTATGTTTGAGGAGGGCAAACGTCTGGCATCCATTTATGGAGCCGAGAATGTTTATGATTTCAGTCTGGGAAATCCGAACGTTCCAGCACCGAAAGAGGTGAATGAGGCGATTGTGGAGACCCTGATGGAGGAGGAATCGACGTTTGTTCACGGTTACATGAGCAATGCCGGTTATGAGGATGTGCGTGCGACGATTGCCGATTCTCTGAATCAGCGCTTCGGCACTGCATTTCACCAGAATAACATTCTGATGACAGTCGGCGCGGCGAGTGGTCTGAATGTGATCTTAAAAACGATTCTGAATCCGGGCGATCAGGTTATTGCGTTTGCCCCGTATTTCGTGGAGTACGGCGGATATGTCAGAAACTACGACGGAGAGCTCGTTGTCGTTTCCCCGAATACCGTTGACTTCCAGCCGAACCTTGACGAGTTCGTCGAGAAGATCAACGAGAAGACGAAGGCAGTTATCATCAACACGCCGAACAACCCGACCGGTGTCGTTTACTCTGATGCAACCCTGACCAGACTTGGTGAGATCCTCAGAGAGAAGGAAAAAGAGTTTGGAACCGAGATTGTGCTGATCTCCGATGAGCCGTACCGCGAGCTCGCATACGATGGTGTGGAAGTGCCGTATGTGACGAAATACTATGCAAATACCGTTGTCTGCTATTCTTACAGCAAGTCCCTGTCCCTTCCGGGTGAGCGAATCGGTTATCTTGTGATTCCGGATGAGATGAAAGACAGCACAGAGGTCTTCACCGCTGCAACGATCGCAAACCGTGTAAACGGCTGTGTCAATGCTCCGTCGCTGATGCAAAGAGTTATCAAGCGTTGCATTGAGAAGGGAGCAAGTGTCAATCTTGAGGCCTATGACCGCAACCGTAATCGTCTCTACGAGGGACTGCGCGAGTGTGGATTTACCTGCATCAAACCGGAAGGTGCTTTCTACCTGTTTGTGAAGTCCCCGATTCCGGATGAGAAAGAATTCTGTGCAACCGCTCAGAAGTACAACCTTCTGCTCGTTCCGGGAAGCTCGTTTGCATGTCCGGGGTATGTGCGCATCGCGTACTGCGTATCCTATGAGCAGATCGAGCGCTCAATGCCGGCATTTGAGAAACTGGCACAGGAATATAAGCTGAAATAAGGAGTATAAGCGAAAGTAAGCGAAAATAAGCAAAAATAAGCAAAAGTAAGCCGTGAGAATGGCACTGTAAAAATAGAACTGTAAAAATAGAGTTGTGGCAACAGAGCTGTATGAACAGGGCTATGAGAACAGGACTGTAACAACAGGGCTGTAAGGTCAGAACTGTGAGAGCAGATAGATGATAAATGCGATAGGCGAGATGTAAAAAAGATGTGAGCCGACAGGAGGAGAACAGAAGATGAAAGCTTGGGAGAAAAATATACGAAAAGTAGTTCCTTATGTTCCGGGAGAACAGCCGAAGGGAGATCGCCTGATCAAACTGAATACGAATGAGAATCCTTATCCGCCAGCACCGGGCGTACAGAAAGCAATGAGAGAGATGGATTATGACCGCTTCCGTAAATATCCGGACCCGGCAGTCACCGATCTCGTGCATGCTCTTGCAGAGTATTACGACCTTGGAGATGATCAGATTTTTGTCGGTGTGGGTTCTGACGATGTGATTGCAATGGCATTTATGACCTTTTTCAATTCAGAAAAGCCGGTGCTTTTCCCGGATGTCAGCTATTCGTTTTACAAGGTGTGGGCGGATCTGTTCCAGATTCCGTTTGAGACACCGGCTCTGGATGAGGATTTTCGGATTCGTCCGGAGGACTACTATCGTGAGAATGGCGGTGTGATCTTCCCGAACCCGAATGCACCGACGGGACTGCTTCTGTCGCTGGACGCAGTGGAAGATATTTTGAAGCACAATCAGGATGTCGTTGTGATTGTGGATGAGGCTTACGTTGATTTCGGCGGGGAGAGCGCAAGAACGTTACTCGACAGGTATGAAAATCTGCTTGTCGTGCAGACATTCAGCAAATCCCGCTCAATGGCAGGAATGAGAATCGGTTTTGCGATGGGTCATCCGGATCTGATCAAGGCGCTGAACGACGTGAAGTATTCCTACAATTCTTATACAATGAACATGCCGTCCCAGATTCTCGGTGTGGAAGCTGTGAAGGACGATGCATACTTCAAGGAGACACTCGCAAAGATCATCGATACGAGAGAGTGGTCGAAGCTGAAACTTCGGGAACTCGGATTTTCCTTCCCGGATTCCAAGTCAAACTTCATTTTTGCGACACATGAGCGCGTGCCGGCAGAGAAGATTTTTGAGGCGCTCAAGGCGGAGCAGATCTATGTGCGCTACTTCAAACAGCCGAGACTCGACAATTATCTGCGAATCACGATCGGCACAAGAGAAGAGATGGAAGCACTGTTTGCATTTCTTGGAGAGTTTTTGGCTACTGCACACTAGAAAGGTATAACTCAGAGTGGATGAGCAGGAAAAGATTGAGAGAAGGTGGCAGAATGGAAGACTGGAAGAAGAAATATCTCAGACTGATTTTAAATCTTGCAATTCCGATTGTGGAGATTCTGGCAGTTTGTCTGCTGGGCCCCAGACTTTTAAAGTTTTTTTTGCCCTTTGTGATCGGGTGGATCATTGCGCTTATTGCAAATCCGTTTGTGAAATTTTTGGAGCGGAGAGTGCGACTCGTTCGCCGTCACAGTTCCGTGTTGATTGTGATAGCCGTACTTGCGCTGATTATCGGGCTTGGATATGGGATTATTTCCTGGCTTGTGATGCAGGCGATTGATCTCGGAAAACATTTGCCGGAGCTGTATCGACAGGCAGTTGAGGAAGCTAATGCGATTACTCTGCGATTTGCTCATGTATTTGCGCTTCTTCCTGATAATATACAGGATTCGTGGCAGGAATTTACCGGAAATGTGGGCGCGACGCTCAGCATTCTCGTTCAGAAAATGGCATCTCCGACTGTGGAGGTGGCAGGAAACGTCGCGATGAAGATTCCGAATATTCTCGTGAGTGTGATCATGACGATTCTCTCCGCCTATTTTTTTATTGCAGAGCAGGAAAAGGTCATTGATTTCTGGAAAAAATATATCCCAGAGGGCGGAAGTCGTTATTGGAATCATTTGAAAGAAGAAACGAAACGGCTGATTGGCGGATATTTTCTCGCACAGTTTAAGATCATGTTTGTTGTTGCCATGATTCTTGCAGTGGGATTTCTCGTGCTCGGCGTGCACTATGCAGTTCTACTTGGAATTCTGATCGCAATTCTTGATTTTCTTCCATTGTTTGGAACGGGAACGGTGCTGATTCCGTGGGCGATCATCAAATTACTTGCGGGCGAGTATACGCTGGCGATGGGTTTTGCCTTGCTCTATGTGCTGACTCAGGTTGTGCGCCAGATTGTACAGCCGAAGATTGTCGGCGACACGATGGGATTTCCTCCTCTGATGACACTCGTGTTTCTATATCTGGGATTTAAGTTTCGCGGAATTTCCGGAATGATTCTTGCAGTCCCGATCGGAATTCTGATTATGAATCTTTACAAGTTTGGCGCATTTGATGAGATGATTGCGAGTGCAAAGACGTTGATGAAGGAGATTCAGAGATTTCGGAAATCCGGTAAAGAAAAGTGAGGGCAATTGTTTGTGATGAATTAAGTTATTGGAACAAGCCTTAAGATCGCATTATCATCAACGTATCTATCATGTGAAGTTGGAGTGATTTATGATGGAGGCATGAATTTGAAGCGTTGCTACCACTGTATCATACGGCATTTTCAGTTCAGAAAATGCCTACCTGTGTACGGTAACAGTTATAACAACGAGAACGAAGTATAAATGAGAATCCCTCTTGTATCCGCGGGATAAATTATGTATAATGTTTGGGAGAGCAGAATCCGGATGCGGTGTATCATGGCAGATTCTGCTTGTCGCAACAAAAGAGCTATATGTTAAGCAACAAACAGTAGTAAAGTAGTAAATGAGAAAATGCCGGGCGTTTTGACGACCGGACAAATACCAGGAGGAAGACAACTCGTGAACAGAGAGAAAATCATTGTGATCGATTTTGGTGGCCAGTACAATCAGTTAGTGGCACGCCGGGTCCGGGAATGTAATGTGTACTGTGAAATTTATTCCTACAAGACCAGCATCGAGAAAATTAAAGAGATGAACCCGAAGGGCATTATCCTTACCGGTGGTCCGAACAGTTGCTATGAGGAAGGTGCAGCAACTTGCAGCAAGGAACTGTTTGAACTTGGAGTTCCGGTTCTGGGACTGTGCTACGGCGCACAGCTGATGATGCATGTTCTTGGCGGACATGTATGCAAGGCTCCTGTTCGTGAGTATGGAAAGATCGAAGTGACCGTAGATCAGAGCAGTGCTCTGTTTGGTGATGTTTCCGAGAAGACGATCTGCTGGATGAGCCACAACGACTACATCGAGGAGAAAGCACCGGGATTTAAGATCATCGCTCATACCCCGGACTGCCCGGTAGCAGCTGCGGAGTGTGCAGAGAAGAATTTGTATGCAATCCAGTTCCATCCGGAGGTTCTTCACACCGTAGAGGGAACAAAGATGCTGTCCAACTTCGTATACAAAGTCTGCGGATGTGCAGGCGACTGGAAGATGGATCATTTCGTTGAGCATACCGTAAAGGCTCTGCGCGAGAAGGTAGGCGACGGAAAGGTGCTTTGTGCGCTGTCCGGCGGTGTAGACTCCTCCGTTGCAGCGGTTATGCTGGCAAAGGCAGTCGGCGATCAGCTGACTTGTGTATTCGTAGATCACGGTCTTCTGCGCAAGAACGAGGGCGATGAGGTAGAGGAAGTATTTGGACCGAACGGTCCGTACAAGCTGAACTTCATCCGTGTCAACGCACAGGATCGTTTCTATGCAAAGCTCAAAGGCGTAGAGGAGCCGGAGCACAAGCGTAAGATCATCGGTGAAGAGTTCATCCGTGTCTTCGAGGAAGAGGCAAAGAAAATCGGAAAGGTAGATTTCCTTGTTCAGGGAACGATTTACCCGGACGTTGTAGAGAGTGGACTGGGCGGAGAATCCGCAGTCATCAAGTCCCACCACAATGTCGGAGGACTTCCTGACTATGTTGATTTCAAGGAGATCATCGAGCCGTTACGCGACCTGTTCAAGGATGAGGTTCGTAAGGCAGGACTGGAGCTTGGCATTCCGGAGAAACTTGTTTATCGTCAGCCGTTCCCGGGTCCGGGTCTTGGAATCCGTATCATCGGCGAGGTAACCGCTGAGAAGGTAAAGATGGTTCAGGAAGCAGATGCGATTTACCGCGAGGAGATTGCAAAGGCAGGACTTGATCGCGGAATTGGTCAGTACTTTGCAGCCCTGACCAACATGCGTTCCGTAGGCGTTATGGGCGATGAGAGAACCTATGATTACGCCGTAGCCCTGCGCGCAGTCAACACGATCGACTTCATGACCGCTGAGGCAGCCGAGATCCCGTGGGATGTTCTTGGAATCGTGTCAAGTCGTATCGTCAACGAAGTACCGCACATCAACCGCGTACTCTATGATTGCACCGGAAAGCCACCGGCAACGATTGAGTTTGAATAGTTGGAGCAGAGCTTCAAAGCCTTTATTTTCAAGGGTTTTGAGGCTCTTTCCTTTTAGAATTGCATTTTGATTGCATTTTTTTATTCAACTGCTCTGTGATAGATTGCTGTATGCTGATTGCTGGTGTAATCGGCAACACTGGTTGTTGCCGGAGTATAAGTGAGAACACCAGTTAATTTTTTGGCAACTTCCACGTTGGTGTTGGGATATAAATGTCCATAGGTTCCTAACGTAGTCTGTATCTTTTCATGCCCCAGACGTTCTTTAATCAATAAAGGATTTTCACCCATACTGATGAGCAGGGAAGCATGGGAATGTCTGAGTGCATGAATCTTGATACGGTGTACGCCTGCCAATCCAGCAAGTTTTTCTAATGCCCGTGGGAGGGTGTGCTTACTGGTGGGAATCCCATTGTAGCTTAGTACAAGGTCGCAGCCCTTTAAAACCTTTTGCTGTACTTCCTGCCATGCTTTCAATTCTTTGATGGTATCTGTGTCAATATAGATAGTGCGAATACTGGCTTGTGTCTTTGGCTCCACAAATTTGTATTCGTCCATTGTTTTATAGTACAGCGTTTTTGTTATACTTAAAAGTCCGGTTTCAAAGTTGATGTCCGACCATTGCAGGGCTGCGGCTTCTCCGATTCTCATTCCGGTCATAAACAGGAGCCAGTATGAAATGAAAAGGTAATGTTCGTAATAATCTCCCTTGTAGAGCAGGGAAATTACCTTTTGAAATTCATCCAGTGTCCAGAAATCCACTTTTGTTTTCTTGCTCTTGATGTTTCCTATCATTCGTGATGGATTTTTCTTTGCAAGACCGAGAACAACTGCTCTGTCAAAGGCAATGGAGAGCATACCCTGTACAATACGGATATAGTTTGGACTAAATTCTTTTGCGAGTTCAAGCTGCCAGTTCTGGACGTTAATGGGTTCTATCTCATCCACCGTCATTTTGTAAAAGTATGAAAAATGCTTCTGAATGGTAGAACGGCGGTTCAGATAGGTGCTTTCCTTTACTTGTGTTTTATACCAAGGAAGATAAGTTTCCTCAATAAACTGTTGAAAAGATAGCTGCTGTTTCTTTTCTGTTAATTCTTCTGTGGATGTCAGCATAAGTTTTGAATATGCTTCTCTGGCTTCTTTTTTTGTCTTGAATCCACTTTTGTATTTCTGAATCTGTTTTCCGGTAATCGGATGAAAACCTAAGTTTGCTCTAAAATAATAAGTTCCGTTTTCTGCTTTCTTAATAGGGTCTTTTGCCATGATTTCACTCCTTACATAAATGTGCAAGAAGTACAATCAGTTTGATTTATCAGTAAAAGTAATCCCTAGCAATTCTTCCACAGCTTCTCTGGGAACCCTGTCCAGTTTGCGTGACTGATAGTAGGTATGCCCTTTTGAAATCATAAGTTTTTTTGCTTCTCTTATGATGTCTGCTGCGAATGAAGTTCCATAACCCAGTTCTATTAAGTCTTTTTTTGTTACTGTAATCATGTTCCTCCTTTCCATAGACCAGATATGGAACCCTCAATATCTGTCTATATTATATCAGATTTTGTGGCAAAAGTAATATTAAGATTGTATTTCCTGCAAATAGTTATTTGATTTTGAATGAAAAATTCTAATTCAAAATGGTATCTAAGCAAGCCGAACAGCTTTCGCTAAAGCTCATGGGAATCTCACCCCTGCATGGTTCTCATCCAGCCGTACCCTTTGCCAGCGGTGCTACATCATCACACGGACTAAGGCTGTACGGAAGTATCATTATCACAATAGAAAGGTCATGGCGGCAGCTCTGCGGTAAGCTACTTATGGAACGCTGGCAGGAATCGCTATCCGGTATCATCCCTCCTTTGGTGGGTTACGGCGTGCCAGCCCAACGGCTCTCTTTCTATCGAAACGTATTCGGCTGCTTTATGCTGCGTTGATTAGACGCTTTCTTTTTCAAGGAACAATCCGGCTTTGTCAGCCTGTTAAAATGCACTGGTGATAATGCACTTTAATAGACTGGCAAGCTCTGTCTGGGAAGCATGGGTTTGTCCACGCTTCCACAGGCGAGCGTTATTTCTAGTTTGGTTCCCTGATTTCAAAAGATAAAATCTTTGCAATCAGACGTGTTTCCATCCGGCGGCGTAGGGTTTCATCTACAACCATGTGGGTATTTCCATATTCGTCTTTCATGGGACGCATGGAACGGCTGGCAATAAAACCGCTGTAATGGCGTACAATCTGGTTGACTGCTTCAATATCGCCGTCCGTAGCTCTTACAATCACAGGAAACGGAATCATAGGGTGCTTTGCTGTCATGCTTCGTCCTCCATAAATTTTTTGATAAATTCCAGTCCGGCGTGTCTTCTTCTCTGGATGGTAGAACGGTTGACTTCCAGAATTTTTGAGATTTCCGTATCGTCAAATCCAAGAAAATAATATCGCAGGATAACGTCACGTTTCTTTCCGTCCAGACTTTCTAATGCTTCGGCTAACAGGCTGTTTTCAATGCGGACAGTAAATCCATCCATTTCAAAAGTATGGAAGTGGGATGGATAGGTGTCTTCGGAAGAAAACAGATTGACGGTGTAATCGTCCATATCACAGAACAGGGTTTCCCGTTTACACTGTCTGGACAACGCTTTGAGATAGTCTTTGCGTTCATCCTCCATAGCGACTTTACAGATATAATCAAACTGGTTCTCTATGGTTGTCTGAAATTCAGATGGCTTCATCATTGTTCACCCCCTTTCCAGCCTTGAAAGGGAGCGAGTTGATAGGAATTTCTGCTTCTTTCCCCCTTTTCGCTCTTAGTCCCGACAGGACAGGGGGTGCAGTTGCGTTTTGAAAAGAAAAATTTAAAAACTTTTTCTTCCAACTAAAAAAGCACGCAAACAGACGATATTTCTGTTTGTGTGCTTTGATAGTTCTTTCTATGTATTCTGAAAAACCACATTGAGGGTCAGAATTTTCTAGTGTAGGTAGATGGCTTTTTTTAACGGTTTACCGAATGTAGATATATTTAAGAAAATATTTTGCATAGCGGCTTCCTCCTGTAAGCCGCCGGAGCCTAAAAAAAGCTGACTTTAATACAACCTCCATATATTCTGGAAAAAAGAAAGACGGCGGCTTTTGTCAAACCGTCGTCTGGAAAGATTTATGAGATTTTGACGCAAGAAAAGTGTACTGCCAAATAACGGTTTTTTTTATTTCCGTTTCGGCAGCATAGTTTTATCTTTGATACGCATAATAGGAACTGTACAACTATACAATACGTTTTTCTATACCTGTCACTATTACAACAGGAACAGTAAAATGTACAGAGGTGGTGTATTATGCGTAAAAAAGAAGATAAATATGATTTCAGGGCGTTTGGGCTTGCCATAAAAGAAGCCCGTAAAAAACAGGGATTGACCCGTGAACAGGTGGGAGCAATGATTGAGATTGACCCACGCTATTTAACCAACATTGAGAATAAAGGGCAGCACCCAAGTTTACAGGTGCTTTACGACCTTGTATCTCTGCTGAATGTATCAGTGGATGAGTTCTTTTTATCCTCTGATAGTCTGGCAAAAAGCAGCAGACGAAGACAGCTTGAAAGCAAAATAGACAATTTCACAGACGCTGACCTTGTTATTATGGAAAGCGTTGCAGATGGTATTGTCAAATCTAAGGAAGTGGGGGAAATGTAAATCCTCCACTTTTGTTTATAATTGCAGTGATATTAGAATTGATACTCTGCAATATTTTTGAAATCATTGTTCAACACATAATATACCTTATTTTTAGCAACGGAATATATAAAAGAAACTCTGGTTGCCCAAAGTCCTTCCTGACGTACTGACCTAAGTACATCAAAGGCGTTGGAAATAGAGAAGTTTTCTCCATATCCTTGCAGTAAATCCTTTGCCTTTTCATATCTGTTATCCCCAGATAAAACATATGGATTAGTCAATTCTGGTTTTAAAATGGAGTAATTTGTTATTAAGGAATATTTTTCTTTTTCCAAGCGATACCCAATCCCCGGTTCAATAATGAGAACACGCCCATTTCTATCCGAAAACATAGCCTGCATAGTAGTGTCAGGTGCATAAGTAATTTTCTTTTTTTTCACTATTTCCAATGAATCGTCAAAAGAGAGATTGCCTTTTATAAAGTTTTCTGTCAAATCAGCTATTGGATAGCATGATTCATTACCGCAAAATTGTGCATTGTCATTTCCATGTACATACAACAATGTGCCAACATTCCCATTTCTATTGATTCCGTGAAAAGAGTGGTACTTATTATCGGACATTTTTATCCCTATAAAAAAACGGTCTTTTTCGGCAATTACAGTATGTTCCCATTCAGAAAGGTCAATATCAAAATTGAACCCAACAATGGTTTCTTTTCCATTATACACAAATCTTGTACACATATTTGTATTTCCTTTCGCAAACTAATTTAAATAGTGTAAAAACTAATTACATTAGTAATTTTAAATATTATAAGACTGTTTGTCAATACAAGAGTTCATTTTTTCTAACCAAATTATTGACTTCATTAATTTGATTACTTAAAATGAAGTAAATGATGTGTAGAAAGAGGAAAATGAATATGCGAGTTACAAAAGCCGAAGTTATAAAAACTGCTTCTGATATGGCTGATAGAAATGGACTTCATAATGTTTCTTTGAAAGCTATTGCTGAAAATTTAGGGATTCGTACCCCCTCCTTATATAATCATATAGGAAGTTTGGATGAACTTCTTAGGGAGATAGCACATAGTGGTATGCGTACTATGAATGAAAAAATGATTCGTGCAGCAATCGGTAAGACAGGGGATTCAGCATTAAAATTAGTGGCAGTTGAATATCTTAATTATATGATTGAACATCCCGGTGTTTATGAAATAATTCAATGGGCTAGTTGGAATGGAACAGAGGAAACAGCAATCATTTTTAATGATTATCTATCTTTACTTAAAACACTTATTTGCTCATGTGGCTTTAATCCAGATAAGACCACTGAAATTTTGAACATGGTAACAGGTATGCTTCATGGTTATACAACTTTACAATTAAGATATGCTTTTTCTAATCCTGATAAAGTAAGAAAAGAATTATCCGAAGCAATTGACACACTACTATTGGGAGCTAATCAAAAATATAAAGACTAATGATAAATTTTAAAAAGAAATATTTTATAAGAGAAACGTGCAAATCTCAAATGAGAAATGCACGTTTTTCTATAACTATTTCACAATCTTCCAGTTTTCCCCGTTCTTTTCCAGCACAAGGTCAAACTGCGATACCTGTGTTGTCATGGTCTGGTTATCCAGATATTTCACTGCAAGGGAAGCTGTCACCTGATTTCCGTTTCGATTGTAAACTGGATTCACCAGTTCCGAGAAAATGTATTCTTTCCCCACAGGTTTCAGCACGCCCTCATTCACATAATAGGTCAGCTCCTTTGCGGTTGCCGTAGGGTACAGCTTGAAAAAGGTAGTGAGAAATTCGTTGATTTCCTCCGTGGTTATGGAATCCACCGTACCGTCACTTTGTACCGCTTTTGGCGTATAGCCGGATTTTACGGGAACGCTGGTGATGGTTGGATTCTGGATAATCGTCAGATTTCCAGAGCCATCCACATAGACCGTCACCTGATAGGCGGAACGGACGGTTTTACCGGATTCTCCCTCTGTGATACGCTGTTCCACTGTATAGGTCACTTGATAATGCTGCTCCTTTTCTTCTGTGATTTCCCATATCTGAAAATCGGTCAGGGCAGACGATACGGGGATGTCCTTTCGGACGGTATCTACATTCAGGGCTTGCAGTTCTCCGGTGAGATACCCTTTTAAAGCGTTTGTCCGGCTATCAATGGAAGCGGCGGACTGTTCCCATGAATAGTAGACTTCTGCGAAATTCTCCACAAAGTTTTCTATCTTGTGGGTGTCGAGGATTGTTTCCTTAATCACTTTGGTTTCATGGACAGTATGAATGTCTATCGCTGTGAAATTCTTATAGACGGCAAACAGGAAGCTCATTGCCAGCAGCACCCACAGGGCAATTACGGTTTTTTTGTGGGTATTGACTTTGTAAACTTTCAGTTTCTTTTCTTTCTGCTTTTTCTGGTTATCCTCTTTTCTAATCTGAATCATATCGGTTCATCCTTTCTTATTGTTTGATTCGTCGGGCTCCGGCAAGGTGCTGTTGCCAGTAAGAGCCTGTCAGGTCTGCATAACCAATGGGATTTCCGGCATGGTACATCCGGTTATTTCCCACATACAGCCCCACATGGGTGATGTAGGTTCCAGCATTGTAGGTGGAGTGGAAAAAGACCAAATCCCCTGCTTTTGCTTCGGACAGGGGGATGTGCTGCGTCACATTGTACTGTTCCTGTGCTGTCCGTGGCAGGGCGATTCCTGCCTTGCCATAGCACCACTGCACCAGTCCCGAACAGTCAAAGGAAGTGGAGGGGGAATCGCCCCCGTACACATACGTCCAGCCCTCATACTTTAAAGCTTCCTCTATGATAGCCTGCACCGTTTCATCATCAAATTGTGCCACGGTCAGGTATTGCGATACCAAGAGGACATAGAACATATTTCCATAGGAATACCGCCAGCCCCCGTTTTTCTCTACGGCAACAGGGGTGGTGTAGGTGACTTTCTTTCCGCCGGATTTGTCCCTTGAGAAGCTCTCTGCCAGTTCAAAGGTGTATTTTTTCCCACGTCCTGCCACATAGTCTAGGAAACCGCCGCCGTAGTTGTAGGACTGAATCACACTGTTTAAGTCACAGCCCTTTGTTTCTGCCGCTGCGAGCAGTTCCGAGAAATATTTGCAGCCCTGTTTGATGGATTCCTCTGTACTAAGGGAGTTCGGGGGAAGCCCCAGAGATTCCGAGGACTGCATAACGTCTTCCAGCGTGCCGCCAGATTCCACCTGAATGATGGCGAGCAGCACATTTAAGTATTCCTCTATGCCATATTCCCTTGCATACTTTTCCAGCATAGGTTTATGGGCGAGGACTTCCTGTGATATGCTCACGCCCCCATAGATAAGGTTTTCGCTGCTTCCTCCGTCTTCCTCATCCGAGAAGACAATCACCACCAAAAGGAGCAGGGAGAACATCATCACGAACACGCCGGAACAGGCAAAGAAAAGGTGTCTTAACTTCATGGCTTCTCCCCTTTCTTCTGTTTGGACGCCGCTGTTACCGTTTTTGTCCACTCCTTTCTGGCGGTGGTACGCCGGATGGTAAAGTTGGATTCTTTTACCACAGGGGCAGCCCGTTTTCTTTCTGGTATCACAGGAGCCGTATCATTCTGGACAGGTCTTGCCGGACGGGAAGCAGCAGGTGTAGTAGTTGTCTTTTGTCTTTCATCTGGTTTGTCTGGGGAAGCCGGAGGGACTATCTGGCGTTCTGTCCTTATAGGCGGTGTCTGTTCATGGTGGATGGAAGCCGCTTTTACCACTGGAACCGAAGCCCGTTCTGCAATAGCTCTCCCATAAGGAACCTGTCCCCGTTCCCTGATGGATGGGGAAGCAGGCTGCACAGCTGGCTTTCCTGTATGAGAGGTATCTGCATGATGTTGGAAATCTTCCGGCTGCTTTGCAGTAACAGGGCGTTCATGGACAGGAGCTGCCCCTTTGGGTGCTTCGGAAGCTGACTTTTGCGGCTGTTTTACCTGTTCCAGTTCCGCCCTGCGTTCTGCAATGGTCTGTCTGCGGCTTTCTGCCTGTGCATTTCGTTGTTCCGCTCTGGCAGTTCGGGTCTGGGTCACGCTGGAAGTAAAATCCCTTACGCCCTCTGATACCTGTGTTTTCCCGTGGTAAAGGGCGTACTTTGCATTGACAGGCAAATCCTTTGCCTGCTCCCGAAGCTGTCCGGCAGTATCGGCTATCTTATCTTTGGTATCTGCCGCCGCACCTACCGCAGAACCAGCCCGTTTCCATACGGATTCCTTTTCCGGTGCTGCCTGCCCGTCTGGTCTGCTGTGGTCTGCCTGTGTCCGTTTGGAAGAACTAGATGTTGAAGCAGTTCTCTGGTCTGAGCCAGCTTGTTTTCCTGCGTGGTATGCAGCCGTTCCAGCCCCAAGAGCCGCCACAGAACGTCCCAACTTATGCTGTAAACGGTGCATATGGGCGTGCATGAGCATACGGGGTCTTCGCATGATACGGCTCCCCATGCTTTGGGAATCGCCGCTCTGTAAGGAGAACATCCCCATCAAATCCCCCAGCTTGAAATAGATTCCGGCAAAAGTCACTATCTGCAAGAACGCCGTCAGGAAGAACGGATATTCCCCAGACAGGTTGTAGAGCATGGTGGAAATGCTGAACGCTACCGTGATAATCAGGGTGATTCCGGCTCTGGTAAGGATGGTGTTGAACAGTTTCGTAATGGCACGCTTTGACATCCCCTCAAAAGAGGGAACCATGCTAAGGAGGAAGCTCACAGGCAGGAACATGGCGTAAATGATAAAAAGCACCTGTGAGAAAATCATTATCCCCGTGAGCAGGAATACAAAAATGGAGATACCGATATTGAAGATAAATAGGAAGAAGACGGTTCCCAAGCGGTTGATGGTCTTTGTGATGGTAAGGTTGGTGTTTTCCCTGTCTTCGATTTCCTCCACCACGATTTCTTCCCTGTCCTGCCCGTTGTTTTCGTCTGGGCTGGTTGAGAGCAGGCTTTCCACACGGTCAGCCCCAATGCTTTCCACATCCGAGTTGCCGTATTGCAGCAGGAGCCACGGCTGTTTGACCTGAATGGAAAACAGGCTGTCCCGTATCAAATCCACACTGTCTTTTCCTTGACTTTCCGAGTTTGGCAGCACAATCTTTGTACCAAGGGTCAGGCTGGCATTGCTGATGTCTGCGGAAAATTCATTGATTTTCCCGATATAATCAGGGGCATAGGCGATAAAGGAAGCGGACAGCACGAACACCACCACGAAGTTCACAACGGCATGGATGGCTTTTGTGGTTTCCCGTTTGATAAGCCCTGTGTAGGCAACGTAAATCCCCACCACCAGAATGAGAATCAGCAGGAACCCGACATAAAATCCCTCCGAGGACAAGCCGCTATTGGTAACGCCTGCAAGGGTCTGCATATTTTTCCCAATGGAATCCGCCGTAGAGGAAATGAAATCCAGTGAGTAGGCTTCCTGAATCAGATACCCTGTGGCGTTGGAAAGGTACAAGCTGATTGTCCAGATAAAATTTGTGATGGCATACAGCCCGTACATCACCTGTTTTCCGATACCGTCCAGCCAGTTCCACGGGAGCCAGTCCCATCCGCTGTCCACATAAAAATCAAGCTGGTAGTTGTCCAGAGGATATTTGCTGTATTCGTTGGCAACGTCCACCGTATCATCCACCAGTCCGGCAGCGTGGGCGGCTGTGCCGAAGACTGCAAGCAGCAGGAGGATGAGCAGGAGTGCCAGAAGCACCCTGCCAATCACTTTTCCTGCCGTCTTCCAAGACAAGCCCTTTTTTGTGTGATGAGGAACTGGGAATTGCGGTCGGTTGGAAGTTCTATGTATCACCATCATTCCACCTCTTTTCTTACGGGCGGTCTGGTATCAAAGGCGTGGAACAGGTCTTCAAAGATAGGATGGAACTGTATCACGCCCACACGCCCGTACAAATCACTGATGAGGCACTGTCCGTTTTCCAAGTCACGGAGCCGCTTCTGGTTGTTTTCATCTTCGGAATCCACTCCGAAAAAGGCGAGGGTCTTTTTGATTTCGTTGATGTCCGTGGAACGGAACGCAAACTTCAAGCCCAGATTGTTTTTCAGTTTTTCATCCAGCAAATCGTCCGTGTTCTGGGTGACAAAATAAACGCCTGCGTTCATGGCACGTCCGGCACGAACCAGCTTCATAGAAAGGGTCTTGCCCTGTGCCACCTGTAAGAAGCTCCATGCTTCATCCAAATCCACAATCTTGAACACGCTGCGGTCGGTGTGGATGAAGTCGAGGGCAAAGGTGCTGATTACAATGAGCATTGCCACGGAAAGCAGCTCCATTGTGGTGTATTCTTCAAATGAGGTTTCCTTATCCGGCAGCACCAAATCCGCTACCTGAATGATATTGAGCTGCTTTTCAAGGCTGATGGACTGTGTGACATCCCCATCCGAAAAGAGCAGGTGTGCAAAGTCATAGTCCGTAAAGGATTCGATATGGTCGGCTATGCTGGTGCTGATGGTGGTTCCCTCCGCCCGTAGTTCCTCAATTACTTTGAAAAGCCCCCGTTCTTCACTGTTTGTTACTGCACGAATAGCTTTCCGAAGAACAGGGAACTTCTCCCCGTCACGGCTGGAAATGCCGGTTAAAAAGGTCAGGATGTCGATTGCCAGTGATTCAGAATCCTTTGGGTTCTCCATAATCACATACGGGTCAAGTAAGCCCCTGTTCTGTTCCTCCGAAGTCAGGTTTACGATATTGATTTCATGGGCGATTTCCGGCAGGGTTTCTTTCCAGCGTCCCCGTTCCGCTTTTGGGTCAACAATGAGAGCCTGTGCCCCAAATAATACGGAATAATAGACAATCATGTTGTTACTGAATGATTTTCCACCGCCGAGGGAGCCGACAAAAGCGGCAGCAAGGGCGTTGGTGACGGAGCCTTTTACCCCTTGACTGGCAAGGGCAGGCTTTAAGTACACGTTTCTTCCTGTATCAAGGCTGTACCCGATATAAATGCCCTCCGGCTCCCCCAACATCTGGGTTGCCCCGAAGCCAAGACCAGCGAGGAAGTCACTGGTGACATACTGGATGTAATCGTTCAGATACCGTTTGCTGGCAGGGAGAAATTCCCCATGCAGCCCCAGCATATCCCCAAAGGGGCGAACCAGCTTCACGTTCAAATCGTCATAAAAATCTTTCACCTCATTACAGCGGCGTTTCAGTTCTTCCAAGTCGGGAGCCGTCACACGCACCACATAGGACAGCTTATACATGGATTCCTTGCTCTGGTCTAAGGTGGATTCCAACTCATTCACGCTGTCTAAAGCGTCCACCACGTTTGTACTGGTTTCACTGTCATTCTGCCATGCGTGATTGTCCAAATCTTTCAGCTCTTTTTTCTTGTTCCGCACCGTAGAGAGGGCTTTCCGGTTTGTGACAATCTCCACATTCATAGAGGTATCAATGGGAAAGGTAAATTGCTGCTGCTGATAGTAAAAGATTTCCGAGGATGGGAAGTCCAGTTCCCCCACAATGCTGTTGATAGTAAAGTAGGCGGCATAAACTGTCCCGTCTTCCTGTTCGATTTTCAGATACCGCTGGTTTTCCTCTATCAGACAACGGGTGGGTTTGATGAGGTCATAGTATTTCACCAGCGTTTCTTCCTGAAACCGCTTCTTTGGCAGGTAATACTCATAATCTTCGTAGGCGGTTCCGGTCTGCCCGTATAAATGCTCAATCAGATAACCAAAATCGTCTTTATCCAGCCGCCGGACTTTAAAGCGGCGTGAGATTTTACTTTCCAGCAGTTTTTCCATCTTCTGAAACCGCCAGATTTCTTCATTGCTCATGGAAACAAAATCCCCCATGAGCTTGTGGTTGACTTCATGGAGGAAGTCGGAAACAGCGGTCTTTGCTTCCCTGCGAAACTGTTTCATGGTGACTTCCTGCTCATTGACAAGCAGCTTGAAGCCGATAAAAAAGCGGTAGTCCACCTGATTTTCCCCTATCATGGAAATTAGGGCTTCGGTCTGTGCGTCAATCTTTGCACAGGCAACGTCCTTTAACTTGCCCGTCACTTCCTGTTTGGAGCGTTCCTGTGCCGCCCGTATGCTGGATTCCGTGCTGATTTGCAGGGCGTGAATCTTTCCGTCCCTGTTCTGGGCGATAAGCTGACGGAAGGAATCGTGTACCTGATATTTCTGTTCGGGGCTTAAAAAGGAATAGTTGTAGGGAAGCAGCTCATAGTAAGCGAAGCACTCCCCGTCATGGTTGAACACAAGGTTATTTTCGATATACTTAATCGGATATGCCATAAATATCACTCCTTACTGCCGTGATAGGCTGTGCCGGATATTCCTTTTCCAGCTTCACGGGCTTTCCTGCATAGGTCAGTTTTGGGCGTACCAGATATGCCAGTACGGATTTCAGGAAGCCGTAAGGCTTCTTCCCGTCAAAAGTCTTCTGGCACATGAACCAAGTGAGGGCAAAGGGTACGCCAAAATATTTTAAAAATGCTCCGTCAATGAACGAAAGGGGAGGGAGGTTCCCCAAGAGCATAACTGCAAACACCGACACCACGAACCACGCCATCTGTGTGAACGTGATGGGTAATGGCAGCTTAAAATCATTGATGGAATAGAGTACCTTTTCCACCGACCAGATACTGGTATAGCTTCGTATTTTCTTCATAGTGTCTGTCCTTTCTAAAAGATGGGGCAGCAAAAGCCGCCCCTGAAATAAAAAAGCCGCCTGTACTTCCAAAAAGAGATACAGACGGGTCTATCGTATGATTTCATATACGCCGTGGTTCGTGACAATAAAGGTTCCCTCCAATTCCATGTCACGCCCATAGGCTGCATAGTCGATATAGTTTTGTAAGTGTGCCGGAAGTTCGCCAAGCTGTCCGCTTTCTTCCAGATAGTAGCGAGCCACATCCGCCATATCGTCACAGCCAGAATGACAGATAATATCGTCTTCATGCTCACAGAGTTCTTCGATACTGCCAAAGTAGGATTGCAGCTCCGATAGTTCCTCCTGAATATATTCCGGTAAGTCCTCCACCATTTCACACAGGCGGTTGACTTCCTCAATGGGGGTATATTCGTCAATCTCAAAGGGCAGCTCATAATCATGGATGGCGTATTCCTCATATTCATCATTCAAACCGATACGTTCTTTGACTTCCTCAAAGTCCACAGGCGGCGCGAACCATGCCCCTACCAGTTCGCCCTCATTGTATTTGCCTAAGTTGGCAATGTAAATCCGCATTTCTTCCAAGTTACTCCACCTCCTTTTAGCGGTAATAAAAGATACCATTGTCCGTAAACAGGTAGTTTTCGCTGGTTTCCAGTTCCCGACCAATGGAAGCGTAGTCGATATGGTTCAACAGGTCTGGATGTACTTCTCCAAATAGCTGTACCTCCTGCACCAGATAACGGGCGAGGGATTCTCCGTCCTGCACCGGATAGCAGTGTATTTGGTCTTTGTGGTCGATAAATTCCGTAAAGCTGGGAAACCACCGCTTTTGTACCACATCCATTTCATAATAGAGGGGCGTTCCCTGCATTTCCTGTATCATCCGGCAAAGGGCGGTGATTTCCCAGAGCCTTGTGTTGCCCTCCAATGGAAACGGCAGCTCATAGTCTTCAATTTCGATTTCTTCCTCACTCTGAACCCCAAGACGTTCCCTGATTTCTTCAAAATCCACAGGACAGGAAAACCATGCCCCAGGATATTCCTCAAAATCTTCATGGTAAAACCTTGTGGTGTTCAGGATGTAGATTTTCATTTCTTCAATCGGTATCACGTCCTTTCTGATTTAAGGTATATAAAAAACAGCTAATTCAAATAAGAATGAGCTGTTTCAAATATATCCACTATAAAATCACCATTTTTCAGGTATTGTAAAAGTTACAACCACATTAGTTTCTTTTGACAGATTTTCAATGGATTTCTTAAATCCACTTCGAAACTGTTTCATAGCTGAATCAAAATTCAAATCAGCCCATCTATCATTTTCTTTGTAGATAATGTGTGGCAGATTGAGTTTATTCAAATTATCCAGATATTTATTACATATTTGTATCAGTTGACGTAGTTCTTTTTTTACATTAGAGCTAAAATCAAAGTCTTTGGCTATATTAACTAATTCAGCTTTTATTTCCAATACTGAATGTACGCATTGGTCTGGTAATTCCATTTCAATCGGATTTGTTAATATGCGTTTTGACTCTAAATAAAAAAACAAATATTCAATTCTATCTTTTTCAGTTGTGTACTGTTCCCAAGATATGCCACCAAAAGGAACACTTATACTATTTATTCTATATTTCAATGTGATTACCTCTTTCTAAATTTTTTGAAATTATAACACATTTAAAATATAGATACAATTTGTTTTTGGGGAGTTACGCTCCACAAGCCCCTAGTGGACTTCCGCTATGAAGCAATCAGAGCTTGCTCCATAACGGAAGTGTAAAATGGGTTCCCTATGCACCGATAATCTTATTGAACAGTTCCAGTAAGATATCCTTTACACCGTCTGCATTGAAGACCAGACCGACCGCTACAAGGGACACCACCAGAAAGCCGATAAGTTTGGAAAATTCCCTCTTAAATCCAAGGTACAGTCCAATCACCACGATTGCCAGCAGTACAAGGGACTGGGCGTTGGATAAAAACCAGTTGTAAAGATTCTGTCCGAAATTCATAAAAGCTCCTTTCTTTGCTGTAAGAGTTCTTAGGTTCTAAAATTGCCGCCGTTAAAGCACCACCTCCTTTGCAGCGGCAGCTTGCTGCTTCAGGATTTTTTCGTGCTTTTCCGTCAGCCTTGCATGGGTGATGATGTCATGGACAATCTGGGTGTGGTTCATCTTATCCAGACGGAGAGCCAGTTTTAACGTGGGGGCTACCTGATGGGAGAGCCAGTGCAGGGTGCGTTCAAAGGAATAGGGTTCCGGTTTGGTTGTCAGTTTCAGACTTCCCCTGTGTTCCCCTATAAACCACGCCCATTCCTCATTGATACGCCAGTCAGAACGGGGCTTTGCATTGTCCCTGTCCACGAACCGGACATAGCGGTTGATGATTTGAAAGGCTGTCCGTTCTGGATTGTCATGTTCTAACAGGTCACGGATGGCGTAAAAGGCACGCTCATTTTTCAGCCGGATTTCAAAACGATTCTTTACCTCTGCGTCCGCAATGGGAATATCATGCTTTTTGTGCTGCTCATAGTCTTTTTCGTAAATGCAGAAGTACACCTCACTCTGGAGGGAGCCGATATACAGGGTGTTCCCCATACATTCTTTTTCCTCACGCCGTACCAGTTCACCGCTGCGGTAGCTTTTGAAGCTGCGGAAGACCGAGATACATTCCTCATTCCGGCACTTCTCTGTCAGATGGGGAATGTTCAGGATTCCCGTTTTATCATTGATGGCAAGGTCAAGCCGCTTCATCACGCCGTCCTCCATGAGAACATCCATAAAAAATTCATACCAGCTCCGTTCCTGTGCCAGCAGATAGCTTTCAAACTGGCGGCAGCCACGCCCTTTCAGTTCCAGCAGCACCCCTTTTTCCAGTTCCGGCGATACCAGAACGAAAATATCACCCAGATAGTAATGCTCCGTGTACGAGTAGAAGCCGTAGTCTTCATGGATAAAGTAGGGCAGCTTTAGCCGCAGCACATCTTCCACGATATGCTTTACATCCGTAGTGGGGAAGCGAATCCGCACATAGTCAAAGAGCATTTCAAGGGGAGCGTCTGGATTGAAGCGTTCCAGAGCTTCCGTGATGGCTTCCTGTAATGCTTCGGATGGATGAGCCTTGCCCGTTTCAATATCGCTCAGATACGGACGGGTAATTCCGGCAGCTAAGGCAAGTTTCTGTTGTGAGATACCGTAACTTTCCCGTTTCTCTTTAATGTCCCGTACCCATGTTTCTTCATTCAGTGAAAATCCCTCCTGTCTAAAAATGCGTATGTCAACTTTCAGAGCTTTGTTGACATACGCCGGATATGGGGAAAATCCCTTGTGTACCGTGGGATTCTGCCCTGTTGTTTGGTTGTTGCCTGTCGATTTGTACCCCTCTGTTAGATACGAGGGGTTCCTGCTGGCGTGCCTTGCGGCACACCAGCCACAGCAGGTCAGTCCGTTTCTGCGGCTTTCGCTTCGCACGCCGCCTGCACTTCCTGCCTGCTGTCTATCAGTTTTTTTATTTCTTTGAGGAAATCGTGTCCTTTTGGCACAAGGGGCGTGTAAAATTCCGAGATAACGCTGGTTCCTACGTCCACATAGCCACGCCCTTTTATCTGCTTTAGGAAGAAATCCTTTGTGGTTTCCCCGAACATCATCCCATAGCCCATTTCCGACATCCGCCCCAGAGCCACACGGAAATTGAACTGGTCACGGATTCCATCCCCCAGATACTTTGCGTCCGGACGCTGGCAGGCGAGAATCAGGAAAAAGCCTGCCTGCCGCCCAAGCATAACGATTTGTTTTAACTTGTTGAGGACAGCGGCGTTTTCCTTTGTGCCGAGCATTTCCATAAATGCCACATATTCATCAAAGATAAGGAAATTTGCAGGAAGCCCCAAGTAAGCGTAGTTTTCCCCTGTCCGGTAATTCTCCATGAGCTTCATGTCTTCGCTGCGTTTCATCATTTCTTCATAGAAACGGTCAATGCAGGCGAGCATATCTTCATTTTTGTAGTACACATCCGGCATAACCGCCTGTAAATCCGCAAGGTCGGCGTTCTTCGGGTCTAACACGAACAGGACGGCGTTGGTGCGGAGCAGGGCTTCAATAAGAGTCAGGATGAAATAAGTCTTTCCGCCGCCGGTTCCTCCGGCGATGAGCATATGGGGGAGCTTGTCATACTCCCACCAGACATTTTCCATGAGCCGGAGCCTGCCGTCCTTTGCCTGTACGTCCTCAATGGAAATACGGTTGGCAATGGTATCATAGAGCAGGGTGTACTCCACGTAGGAATCCTTTAATTCTTTATCCGTCAGCTCACAGTACAAGCCGCTTTCCAGCTTTTTCTCCAAGTTTAAGAGCTGCTCCTGATATTTCCCCAAGGTGATTTCCACACAGATATGGAGCAAGCCCTGTTTCATCCGGTAGTAGATTTTTGGAAAGTAAGTGATGGTTTCTTTGGAACGGCTGGAAGACAAGTCCTTGAAAAAAGCGTCTTCCTTTTTTTGCTCTGATTCATACCACTTGTTTTCCAACACCATCCTTGCCAGCTTTTGGCGGTGGATGAGCTGCTTTACTTCATCCCTGCGGTATCGCCAGAACAGAAGAACTGCTGTAAGGCACACCAGCCCTGCCACGCCCATGCTGAATAACAGGTAGGGGATATTTACATCCTGTATTATCTGGGAGAGGGACACTTCCTGCCAGTTGGTTCCGGCAATCTGCCGGATATGAAACAGCAGGACAACCAGCAGGAAGACAGGGAACAGGGCGGCAAGGGCAGTATGGAATACAAGGTCTTTATCCGTGGGACGGATACGTTTTCCACGGGGGAAAAGCTGCTTCATGGGAACAATCCTCCTTTCGCTTTCTTCTTATATTCCTGTTATTTTACAGGGGGAGCGTCTTTCTTCGGCGGCTGAGGATTCATGGTAGTTCCTTTTTTCAGGACAATATCATCCGCCTTGATGTACCAGTCCACCTCTGCCCCCTGAAAGGTAGCCGTTGCCACGGTGTCTGCCACAGGATTGATGATTTCCACCTCTGCATTGTAATCAAATTCCTTTAATGGCACGCTGGCAGGAATGGAAACCTGAATCATACGCCCCTGTCCTCTGGATTTTAAGTCATAGGTACGCTCCTTGATTTCTTCTGATACCGAGCCGTCTTCATTCTGGAGGTGAACCTCACGGCGGAGGGCAGAAAATTTCAATGCCCCGAAAGTTGCTTCCTTGTCAATCACGATTCCGTTTGCTAATCTCATAGTCTGATGTCCTCCTTTTCCTTACGCTTTTATCATATCATCAGCGTGCAAAATGTAGTTGGTAAAGCCCCTTGTGCCGATTTTATAGCCCTCTGCGATGATACGGGGATTGACGAGCTTCACACGTTCCTCAAAGTCAAAATGTTTCTCTCCGGCTTCGGCAGGGAGGATAACCACAATATCATCCGCCCTCTGTACGTCTGAATACAGGTTGAAACTACGGGAGAGTACCGCCATGCGTCCGTTGATTCTTTTCTGTTCTGTTTTGTCTTCTCCGGCAAACTCCAAGTTGCCAAATGTCTTTTCCATGTTGGGGATAACAAATTTTAATTCCATATAGATGTACCTGTCCTTTCTGAATGTTGTGTTTAATGGTTGGCTTCGGGTTATGGTTTGGAAGCGGAGGGGAACGCTCCGGCAGTGGTGATTTCTTCGTGGTATCACATCCTTTCTGGGACTATTGAAGAAATTACAGGGTTGTGATATTATCTAGGTGTTAAAAATTAAATAGTCATGGTTAGAATTGTTAGCTTGTGTTTTTTCATGTAGCTCTGTCATGTACTCCAAACAACTTAAAAGTAGATTTCAGTGGAGATTTATAATATCAGGAGGTACGCTTATGACAATAATAACAACTGTAAAAAGCATTATGGTGGGCGACGGAATTTATGGGAATTTTTGCTAAAGTGTGCAGGGGCAATGGAAAAAATTACGGCTGGCATGACATGAAGAATCCGGGAGGGTCAAATCTCCAATTCCCATCGGGGCTGTTTTCAGCCCCATTTAATTTTGAAACAAAAAATAGACGCTCATTGTTGAACGTCTATTTTTGGATGATATTGAGGTTTGCCGGTCTATCTTATAAAATCTGAATGTACTTCGATTGCATTTTTATTGCATTTTTAATTTTTTTTCATATAGATTTTAGTGGTTGATAGTTCCTGAAAATGCCTTAAAATCAATGATTTTCACTTATATGGCATACTGTCTGTCTGGAGTTTGAATAATTTGAAATGCTTTAAAAAGCCAGTGTTTATGCGGGTTTGCGGCACTTCAAGAAGTCTTTTGATAACAATTTGATAACGGTTGCATGAGAGCCATTATTCTTGTAATCCAGTGGTTTTAGGGTTAGAGAATAATTGACAGGTGCAACAAGGCGTTCAGAGCCAGACTCAGAAATATTGCATATTTCCTCGTTGTGGCGTATCCGCCAAATGGAGTTTTGCCAATATATGCTCTTGAATGTAAACATTCATTGCATATACTGTCCAAACTCCGCTTGGCTCTGAACGAATCCATATTTATCTAAAAAGCCCTTAGCTGTGGGTATAAAACTCATAGCTAAGGGCTTTTTGTTGTCTTTATTTATCTGGTTTGAGTTTGTCTTGGAACATTTCGACCAGAGCATCGCTAAGTGCCTGTGATGGAACTTTCGCCCATGTTTGCGTGGTATCAAACTCTGGGTAGTGGTAACGCCACTCATCGTATTTGTCGTTACTGATTTCTTCAGAAGATAGCTTGTCAGCTTACTCTTTCCAGGCATACAGCATTTTCTGAAGTTCGTAAGCGTTTTTGCCTTTGGAAATATCGACTTTCAGACAGATTTCTCCGTCTGATTCACTGACAGTCAGACCGTACAAATCTTCAAGGGTAAATACACAATTTGATTTATAATATTGAAAAATATAGATACGGAAGGAAAAAAAGAGATTATCAGATGATTTGGATTATATAAAGGAGTATATTCGTGCGCGAATGGATATGGTTATTTATAAGTTAAAGGAACAATATTATGTGAGACAGAGAGTTAGATGATATACCAAATTTTATGAGGCGAGGTAAACAAATGAAAAAACGGATTGAGAATAATAGTGGAATGAGGTAAAATAGTTATTGTATTAGGGTCTATAACGTAAGTTATGATTTCCGTTTAGGAGATAATGTAATTAATAATCTACAAAGATTTTATAGGCTTTCGTATGAAGGTATCGTACTTAGGATATAGAGACCCTAATACATTTTTGAAGGAGAGTATAATTTGGAAAAATATAAAGATTTATCAGACAAAATATGGACGACAAGAATTTCAAGAATTAATGCTGAAAAAAGATTAATAAGCAAAGAAGCATTTTTTCAAGGAATTAACATTTATTATTCATGTGTTACGATTATATTTTCTATACTTACATTATTGAATGGTAATGAGAAATTAAGTTTGATGACAGTATTTATGACAATATCATTGCTTATTGTTATTTTATATTTGAATGGACAAAAATATCTAGAACATGCAAGAGAATATAGAAAGAATTATACAGAGTTACAAAAACTAGAATTTGAATTAAAGAATATTGATAATGATGATGTAGAGTTGATTAAAAATATATGCAGTAGATATTGTGATTTGTTAGATTCAAGTAGTAATCATATATCATTTGATTATTATAAGACAGTTTATGACAGTTCAGGTGAATATAAAAATAAGAACTGGAAAAATGTAGAATTTAGGTATTATTATAACGTAATTTGGCGATTACTTTTAAAAATATGTGTTATATTATTACCAGTAGTTTTATATTGGATATGTGGGGTTTTGTAGATGCAGGCATCGTATTTATGGAAAAAATTATTTACAAAAAAACATCTTATTGAACATTATGAAGAAAAAGTAAAAGACAAGCCGTCGGTTGGATTGGATAAAGTGTCGCCTCGAAAGTTTGAACAAAATTTAGATGAGAACATTGAAATTATTATTCGAAAGTCCATGAATGGGTCTTATCGTTTTACAAGATATAAGCAACTTTTATTTATTAAAGGACCTACTAAATTACCTAGAACGATTTGTGTGCCGACTTTGAGAGATAAGTTGACAGCATCAGTATTAAATGAATTGTTGGTGGGGGTATATGGGAATAGATGTAAAACTACCATGCCACAACTTGTTATAGATGATATTATAAAAAAAATTCCAATGTACACACATTTTATAAAATTGGATGTGAAATCATTTTATGGTTCGATAAATCAGGACAAGTTAATTAGAATAGTAAAAAGAAAAGTACATAAACCAGAAATTATTTCAATTATATGGAATGCAATTAGAACAGAGGCACTTCTTTATCCTATAAAGGAAAAAACTGTAAAAAAGGAGAGAATATTGGGGATTCCAGAGGGATTACCTATTTCGAATACTTTAGCTAATATATATATGCAAGATATTGATGTAAAGTATAGGGAACTTGATTATATATCATATTACAGATATGTTGATGACATATTAATATTGGTTAATGAAGATAAATTTTTTAATGTAAAGAAAAATATATGTGATGATATAAGAAAACTTGAATTGGAATTAAATGATAAGAAAGATGAGGGATTTATAACAGAATCATTTGAGTATTTAGGTTATGTTTTAAATGATAACAAAGTAACAGTAAGAAAAAGTAGTGTTTTAAAAATAGAACAATCTATAGAGGAATTATTTAGAACGATAAAGAAAGATAATATTGAATATTTGCAATGGAAATTAAATTTGAAAATTACAGGTTTTATTCTTGAACGCCATAAGTATGGTTGGTTATTTTTCTATTCTCAAATAACTGATTTAAGTTTACTGTTTCATCTAGATAATGTTGTGCAAAAATTGATTAAACGATATAAATTAGAAGATAAAATTAAAATAAAGAAGTTTGTTCGGACATATGCGGAAATGCATATGGCATTGCATAAGACTAAGTATATTCCAAATTTAGATGCTTTAAAATTAGAAGATAAGAAGGTTATTTTATCAAATATATATCAGATAAATTTGTCTGATAAAGATAAATGCTTTGTTGAAATGCAATTTCATAAAATAATGAAACGTGAAATAAGAGACATTGAAAAGGATATTGAAAATATTTCTTAATATTCACCAGTTTACAACTTTATAAATGGTAGAGTTGCTGGCAAGCCAGTTGTTTTAAAACCTTTATCACAGCAGTTGATTTTATATGTGTTTCGATATTTTTGACGAAAGTGGCAAAAAATATCTGACTGCGAATGCCCTGACTTAATTCAAAACGAAACTCCTGTACACTTTTGGTGCGGTATTGAGAAAAATGTTCGTTCTGATAGGGCAGAATCTTCATGGCACAGTAACTGATATTAATCAGATTGACCAGCATTTCAATTCCCTTACAGCTTCGCACCATATAGTTACAAAAAGACCAGAAAGTTTTCTGTTCATAGTAGCTTGTTTCAATATTCCAGCG
>JAJEPU010000013.1 GCA_020686985.1 Brotaphodocola catenula | reverse complement strand
TCAAAGGCAAGTTTTCCTGATCATGATCCAATCCCGGTGTACCGAAAAGAAGATTCCACGAAATATACATTTTCTGGTAAACGAAAACCGACTCACTATGCCGGAATGTATAAAAAGGATGGATTTCGTGGCCTTTGATGGGGAAAGTCTGCCTTGTTTTGAGAATGTTTTTATTATTCTTCACCCTGATTATGAGAATCAAAAAAAGAACCGT
This sequence comes from Brotaphodocola catenula, assembly GCA_020686985.1. Taxonomy (GTDB): domain Bacteria; phylum Bacillota; class Clostridia; order Lachnospirales; family Lachnospiraceae; genus Brotaphodocola; species Brotaphodocola catenula. The sequence continues at coordinate 73,411 of JAJEPU010000013.1, read as the reverse complement.
CAAAAACAATTACAAGCAAAAATTCATTTAGCAAAGCAAAAGAAAAGCGACAGCGACGAAAAGAATGCTCTTTTCGTCAAACTGTCGCTTAAAAGTAATCCCATTGGGATAGGACTTTGTGAATAGCCATAAGCCACTTATCGTAGTCTTTTGGAAACCACGCCTGATGGCGTAGGAAACAAAGACTTCAGACGTGGTAATTCATTCCGATAATTTATTATTCAGCTTTCGGACCAGCTGCAACCAGAGCCTTACCAGCCTCATGGTTCTCATATTTTGCGAAGTTCTTGATGAATCTGCCTGCAAGATCCTTTGCCTTAGCCTCCCACTCAGAAGCATCTGCATAGGTATCACGCGGGTCAAGGATTCCAGAATCAACACCCGGAAGCTCGGTCGGAACCTCGAAATCAAAGTACGGAATCTTCTTGGTCGGTGCATTCTTGATGTCGCCGTTTAAGATTGCGTCGATGATACCACGGGTATCCTTAATGGAGATACGCTTGCCGGTTCCGTTCCATCCGGTATTTACCAGATAAGCCTTTGCTCCGCTCTTCTCCATCTTCTTAACAAGCTCTTCTGCATACTTGGTCGGATGTAACTCAAGGAATGCCTGTCCAAAGCAAGCAGAGAAGGTCGGGGTCGGCTCGGTAATACCGCGCTCGGTACCTGCTAACTTAGCGGTGAATCCCGACAGGAAGTAGTACTGGGTCTGCTCCGGAGTCAGTACAGATACCGGCGGAAGTACGCCGAATGCATCTGCGGACAGGAAGATTACGTTCTTAGCTGCCGGACCTGCAGAAACCGGACGAACAATCTTCTCAATGTGATCGATCGGGTAAGATACACGAGTATTCTCGGTTACGCTCTTATCAGCGAAATCGATCTTACCAGTCTCATCCAGAGTAACGTTCTCAAGCAGAGCATCACGACGGATTGCGTTGTAGATATCCGGCTCAGAATCCTTATCCAGGTTGATTACCTTTGCGTAGCAACCACCCTCAAAGTTGAACACACCGTTGTCATCCCAACCGTGCTCATCATCACCGATCAGCAGACGCTTCGGATCGGTAGACAGAGTGGTCTTACCGGTACCAGACAGACCGAAGAAGATTGCGGTGTTTTCACCGTTCATATCGGTGTTTGCAGAGCAGTGCATGGAAGCAATACCCTTTAACGGCAGATAGTAGTTCATCATGGAGAACATACCCTTCTTCATCTCTCCACCGTACCAGGTGTTGACAATGATCTGCTCACGGCTGGTGATATTAAACATAACTGCGGTCTCAGAGTTCAGACCCAGCTCCTTGTAATTCTCAACTTTTGCCTTAGAAGCGTTGTAAACAACGAAATCCGGTTCGAAATTCTTCAGCTCTTCCTCAGTCGGCTTGATAAACATGTTGGTTACAAAATGTGCCTGCCATGCAACTTCTACGATGAAACGGATTGCCATACGGGTATCCTTATTTGCTCCGCAGAATGCATCTACAACAAACAGACGCTTGTTGGAGAGCTCTTTCTTTGCGATCTCCTTTACTGCGTTCCAGGCTTCCTGACTTGCCGGATGGTTATCATTCTTGTACTCGTCGGTGGTCCACCAAACAGTGTCCTTAGAATTCTCATCCATCACGATGTATTTGTCTTTCGGGGAACGTCCGGTGTAGATACCGGTCATAACATTCACTGCACCAAGCTCACTCACGCGGCCTTTCTCGTAACCCTCGAGTTCCGGTTTTGTCTCCTCCTCGAATAACATCTCATAAGAAGGGTTGTAAACAACCTCTGTGGTTCCTGTAATGCCATACTTGCTTAAATCAACTACTGCCATTTTACCTGACCTCGCCTTCCTGATGTAAATTGTGATAATCAACCGTAAACTGGGCTCAACCATACCCATATTCACGTTGCCATACGCAACTAATTATCGCACTTTTATGTTAAATTGTCAACAATACAATTTCCAGTAACTCCTAATTTTTCCAAATTATATCTAAGAAAATTTATCTGCTTTGTATAACCTCTGTTTATTTTGTATACAAAAGACAGTATACTTACTTTTCATCCGACTTACACAGCACGATCATCTGCTTTCCTTTGATCCGCAAAGCAGCAGAAAATAACCACGATTTCTCAATATAACTCAGAGTGGATGTTCCCCCTCCTCTTTAAGCTGGAGATCATGTGCCTTGTTTCTATACAAAGAGACACTCCCATGACGGGGACTTGCCCATCACAGAAGTGTCTTTTACACTCACAGACTCATGCCAGCACGCGGATCTGCATGCGGATGCACTCTGTCTGCTCGTTATAGATCTTATTATCTTTATCTCTTACTTGAAGTACTTCACACCGGACTCGAAGATCTTCATATCCTGCTCGCCGTAAATGTTGATTGCCACGGAATCGCCACGGCGCTCGGAGTGTGCCATCTTGCCGAGGATTCTTCCATCCGGGCTTGTGATACCCTCGATTGCCATATAGGAACCGTTCGGATTCCAGAACTCATTCATCGTCGGCTGACCCTGATCGTCAACGTACTGGGTGGCAACCTGTCCGTTCTCAAACAGCTTCTTGATCCATGCCTCGTTTGCAACGAAACGTCCCTCGCCGTGAGATGCCGGATTGCAGTAAACACCACCGAGCTCTGCACCTGCGAGCCACGGAGACTTGTTCGTCACAACCTTCGTGTAAACCATCTTGGAGATGTGGCGACCGATTGTGTTCATTGCCAGGGTCGGGGAATCTGCATGCTGTTCCACGATCTTGCCCTCCGGAACGAGTCCGAGCTTGATCAGTGCCTGGAAGCCGTTGCAGATACCGAGCATCAGACCATCGCGCTCATTCAACAGCTTCTCGATCTCTTCCTTGATCACTGCATTACGGAATACGGTTGCAAAGAACTTTGCGCTTCCCTCCGGCTCGTCACCTGCGGAGAAACCACCCGGGAACATCACGATCTGCGCCTTTGCGATATCCTTCTTATATGCCTCAACCGAATCACGAATATCCTCTGCGGAGAGGTTCTTGAAGACGCGGGTGATCACCTTTGCACCTGCACGCTCAAATGCCTTCGTGCTGTCGTACTCGCAGTTCGTGCCCGGGAATACCGGAATAAATACCGTCGGCTGTGCGATCTTGTGTGCGCATACATAAATCTGATCTGCGTTGTAGAGCTTCTCCTCAACCTTTGTCTGCTTTACGCCGGACTCGGTCGGGAAGACATCCTCAAGCGGTTTTGTCCAGTCTGCAATTGCATCCTCGACGGAGATCGAAACCGGACCATACTCGAAGACCGCACGGTCTGTCACCTCACCGATCACGGTATAACCGATCTCAAGCTCGCCAACCTTGCCATCGGCAACCTCGCAGACGATGTTGCCCCAGCCTGCACAGAAGAAGTCTCTCGGATCTACATTGTGCTCAATCTTCACACCGAGCTTATTACCAAATGCCATCTTGCTGACTGCTTCTGCAAGGCCGTTTCTCTCAACTGCATATGCAGAGAGGATTCTGCCTGCACGGATGTCTCTCGTCAGCTTTGCATATCCATCCATCATCTGACTGTAAACCGGAAGATCATTCTCATCGCGCTCGATCTTGAAGACTACAATCTTGCTTCCCGGTTTCTTGAACTCCGGTGTGATGATGTTGCCGGAGTGATCCACGTCAACCGCGAAGGAGACGAGGGTCGGCGGAACATTGATCTCGCCGTGATGCTCATCGTTGAAGGTTCCGGACATACTGTCCTTTCCACCGATCGACGGAAGTCCAAAGCCGAGCTGTGCGCTGTAAGCACCGAGCAGAGCGGAGAACGGAGCACCCCAGCGGGCCGGGTCCTCGGTCATTCGCTTGAAGTATTCCTGGAACGTGAAACGAATCTTCGTGTAGTCACCGCCGTTTGCAACGATCTTCGCAACAGAATCGACAACCGCATAGATTGCGCCGTGATATGGGCTCCAGCTTGACAGATACGGATCAAATCCGTAGCTCATCATCGTCACGGTGTCAGTCTTTCCTTTCAGAACCGGAAGTTTTGCTACCATCGCCTGAGTCTCGGTCAGCTGATATTTTCCACCATACGGCATGAAGACGGAACCTGCACCGATCGAACCGTCGAACATCTCGACAAGTCCCTTCTGGGAACATACGTTGAGATCAGACAGGACGTTCAGCCATTTTTCTTTCACATCGCCAACTTCTGCTCTCACAAACAGGCTGTCCTTCTTCTGCGGAGTCTCAAGCACAACGCTTGCCTCCTGATGAGCGCCGTTCGTGTCAAGGAAGGCACGGCTGATGTCAACGATCGTCTTACCTCTCCAGCGCATCACAAGGCGCGGGCTCTCGGTCACAACTGCAACCGGAACTGCCTCGAGGTTCTCCTCCTGTGCATAGCCGAGGAACTCCTCAACATGCTCCTTGTCGAGAACAACTGCCATACGCTCCTGAGACTCGGAAATTGCGATCTCTGTTCCATCAAGACCGGCGTACTTCTTCGGAACCTTATCCAGATCGATCTCAAGTCCCTCTGCAAGCTCACCGATTGCAACGGAGACACCGCCTGCACCAAAGTCATTACATTTGCGGATGATACTGCTGACCTCCGGACGACGGAACAGACGCTGAATCTTTCTCTCAGTCGGTGCATTACCTTTCTGAACCTCTGCGCCGCAGACCTCAATCGAAGCCTCGGTATGTACCTTGGAAGAACCGGTTGCACCGCCGATTCCATCACGTCCGGTACGTCCACCGAGCAGAACGATAATATTGCCCGGATCAGAAGTCAGGCGCTTCACATCCTTTCTCGGAGCAGCACCCATGACAGCACCGATCTCCATGCGCTTTGCGACGTAGTTCGGATGATAAATCTCTTTTACATAGCCGGTTGCAAGACCGATCTGGTTGCCGTAGGAGCTGTAACCGCTTGCAGCGCCGGTCACGAGCTTTCTCTGCGGAAGTTTGCCCTTCAACGTCTCAGACAGCGGGCGGGTCGGATCAGCGGCACCAGTCACACGCATTGCCTGATATACATAGGTACGTCCGGAAAGCGGATCACGGATTGCACCACCCAGACAGGTTGCAGCACCACCGAACGGCTCAATCTCAGTCGGATGGTTGTGCGTCTCATTCTTGAAGTTTACAAGCCACTCCTCAGTCACACCGTCAATCGTCACCGGAACAACGATGCTGCATGCATTGATCTCATCGGAAACCTCGAGATCCTCGAGCTTGCCCTCCGCGCGCAGCTTCTTCATTGCGAGAAGTGCCAGATCCATCAGGCAGACAAATTTGTCATCGCGGCCCTTGTAGAGCACCTCACGATCAGCAAGATACTGCTTGTAAGTGCCCTCAATCGCTTCCTTGTAATCGCCACCCTCGATCGTCACATCCCTGAGCTCAGTTGAGAATGTCGTGTGACGGCAGTGGTCAGACCAGTAGGTATCAAGCACGCGGATCTCGGTCACAGTCGGATTGCGATGCTCCTCTCCTGCATAATACTTCTGAATATGCTGAAAATCTTTGAATGTCATTGCAAGATTCAAAGAATCGTACAGGCTCTTTAAATCTTCCTCGGCAAACCCGGTAAATCCATCAAACGAAGCGACATCTGCCGGAGTATCAAACATGGTCACAAGGGTCTCCGGCTTCTTTGCGGATGCCTCTCTCGAATCCACCGGGTTGATACAAAAGTTCTTGACTGACGCTTTCTGCTCGTCCGTCAGCGTTCCGGAAAGCACATAGGTCGTCGCGGTGCGGATCACCGGTTCCTCAGTCTCCTTTAAGAGTTTCACACACTGCTCCGCAGAATCAGCTCTCTGGTCAAATTGTCCCGGAAGAAATTCCACAGAGAAAATCGTGTCGTCCTCCGCATGCGGGAACGTCTCCTCGTACACAAAGTCCACCGGCGGCTCGGAAAAGATCGTCACCAGTGCCTGACGGTACGTCTCCTCAGACAGGTTCTCGACATCATAGCGAACCAGCACTCTCACACCAGTCACGGTCTCAATTCCAAGATAACTGCTGATCTCCTCGCGAAGCTCGCCTGCCTTGACTGCAAACTCCGGCTTCTTTTCTACATACACTCGTCTAACGCTCATAAGTACCTCCCGTGGAAATTTATCTGGATGGATTCTCATCTGTCATCCGGATTTTGTTTAAAAACAGCTCAAAATCCAGTTGCAATTTTTTCTTACTTATAGACAATAATACCATAAGATATATTATAAATAAAATTAATATATCTTATGGTATTTATTATCTGTACTAATTTATTTTATATGATTATTACTTACAGAGCGAAACGTTCTACACCCTTCTTTGCTATGAGCCCTACTCCTCAGACTCATCCTCGGTCATCGCCGGCATCTGGCTCACATTGACTGCATCAAGTGCCAGTTTCATAATATCGCGAATCTCGTCCTCGGTCATCTTCATCTTCTCCGCAAGCTCCGAAAGCGTCGCCTCACGACCAAGCTCTTTGAGCAAAACCTGAGATACCGTCTGAAGCACGTTGACGCGAGCCGCAAGCTCCTCCCCGACTTCTTTTTCATCCTTCTGTTCTTCCACAATCGCATCGAGTGCCGGACGAACTGAAGTATTCAAAAATACCTCAAAATCTGCCGGAGTTTCACCGTTCCCATCTCCTGCTCCTGCCAACTCTGCAAGTGCAGTCAGAAGTGCCATATTTGCCTCCTGAATCAGATCTCCCATCAGAACGCCCTGACCGTCATACTCCTTTGCAAGCTCCACAAGCTGTCCGAGGCTTCCCTCGACAAGGCGCTCACGCGCGGAATCATCTCCCTGCGCGATCTTTTTTAAAAGCTGATCCTGCTCTTCTTTTGTGCATGGGCGGATCGCCTCAATCTCTTCCAAATACATCTGATAAATATCGTCGTGCATATTAATCTACTCTCTCCATTTATTTTTTTCCAACATTTACTCCGGATAAACAAGTCTGGACTCATCAATGTTATCAAGAACCTCCTCGAGATAACGCTTTGCCCAGTACTTCGCCATCGACAGATTCATATCCAGATAGTTTCCGCAATCCTTCGCGCAAGCACCCGGAATCTCACCCTCATAATTTGCGATGAAGTTAAACAGCTCTCTCATCAACGGTACGATGTCCGTTGAATCGTAGTCACCCCCAAGAAGCAGATAAAATCCTGTCCGGCATCCCATCGGTCCAAAGTAGAGCACCTTGTCCTTGATCGGCTCATGATTTCGCAGAAACGTTGCTGCGAGATGCTCAATCGCGTGAACCTCCGCCGTATTCATCACCGGCTCATAGTTCGGTCTTGTCATTCGGATATCAAATGTTGTGACAACCGACTCGCCCACCTTATCCTTCCGGGACACATAGACACCCGGAAGCAATTTTAAATGATCAATTGTAAAACTCGTAATTTTTTCCATCTTATTTTCCTCCTACAAATTGTAAAAAGTTTTGTTAACTATCCTTGACGATTAACGATTCTTCCCAAACATCAGGAATCGAAGCCGAAGCCTCTGGTGCAAACTGAGACTCTTCCTGCCCCTGCGAATCTGAATCAGAAAATTCCAAAGCAGTCTCCTCTCATCCGCCTCGAGAGAACCACCACCGTAAAAGTATTTTTCCATCAAATCATTGATCTTCAAATAGACTCCTACGGGTACATCCAAAAAAATCTCATAAACCAACTGCTCAGTCTGTGTCTTATTCCATCCCGGTTGCATATCAATCCCGCAGACCCACAGATTCTCCTGAATCCGGTCATACAAAAACTCTGTCACCAGATCGCTGTTCGGCTTGTCGATGCAGTGATAAATCCGGTATTCATACCAGGCTTTCCGAATTTCCAGAAGAATCCAGATAATCTCAATCAGGAAAAGAAGGATCAGAAAACCGCCCCAGACAGCATCCTGCAACCTGCTCTCCTCCTGCGGATTTTCGCCACTCTTTCCTCCGTCCTCCGCTCCTCTCTTTAAGGTTTTCTCAGCCTGATCTCCCGTATCCTCAAGTGCCGCCGTTTTTTTAATCTTCTGTGGCATCTCAGACATCTGAAGAAGCGTATAAGTGTCATAATAGAAACCAGGTGTCACATCCACCGGAAGCCAGCCCATTCCATCTGCATAGACTTCCACCCAGGCATGCGTATTCCGCGCGGTCAGCGTAATTCCGTTTGTCGCATCAAAATTCAGCTCCTCATCCTGATTTCCATCCAGATAATAGCCCTCTGCATAGCGGGCAGGAATCCCAAAACTCCGAAAAGCAAGAACTCCTGCTGACGCATAGAATGCCGAATTTCCAGATTGCTTTCCCTTGAGGAAACGAAGCAGAGGATCTTCCCCGGCAAAGTTTTTCTGAGGAGTCGGATGGTATCTGGTACTGCGTTTTAATTTTGTCCGAATGCGCTGAGTCACCTCATAAATGCTCTCATTCTGCGCACTTTCCTCCCCGTCTGAGTGAAAGAGCTCATTCATCCTTGCGTTCATCGCACTACTTATATCCAGATAGTGTTCATATACGAAATCTCGGTATACCGATTCCGCTTCCAGATACCGTCTCTGTTCATCCGTGACCGGAGCATAGACCCACGAGTCGAGACGCTGAAGTTCTCCCGGCATGTTTCTCGAATACTCCGCAAACTCATAGGATCTGCTTCCAAAAAACTTTTTTGAGATATATCCGCTGTCCTGTCGGCTCACAATCTTATCCCCGTTCGGCTTTTCTGCTGAATACGGAGTATAGACATACTTGCGGCTTGCACCCTCATTTCGGACAGAAACAACGTTTTTCTCAATCTCCGTCTCATCCGGATCATTCGCAACAAGGTGATCTCCCGCCTGCTGATATGCCACATACTGAGCATTCGGATCGACTCCCTGCTCATTCATCCACCGCAGAAAACCACGGCGTTCCCCGGCATAAATGTTGTTTTTGAGTGATTTCCACTGACCGTTCCGATACACAGCCCCGGTAAATCCCTGAAAATACATATTTTTTATGTGGTCTGTCTGGATACGGAGAGTCACCTTCGTTCCGTCCTCCATCTCACAGGCGCGAAGAAGATCGCCCTCCGGAAGGGTATCTCTTCCATAACGGACCTGTACCATGCTCTGCCAGATCTCCTGCTCAAAAAGCCGGATTCCCTCGCTCTTTCCTCCCGGTGACAGAAAATAAATGGCAAGCAGTCCTGCCCACACCACTGCAAAACAGATCATTCTGCGCAGTCTCGAGCCCGCCTGAAAAAAAAACAGCCAAACACCCACAGCAGACAGCAGCAGACAGATACTTCCGCGCGCTGAGGACTGTTCAAGAATGATTCCAGGCGCAAAATAAAAGACAACAAGACCAAAAAGCGGAATCAGTTTTCCTTTACTCAACAAATAGCCATTTCCTGCAATACAGAGAAGAAGGAATACCAGACAAAACGCGGTCAGATTCTCCTGCGTTGTGGCGAACGATCCCAGATAGGAAAGATTATCGCTGTACTTTTCATTCCAAAACGAAATCATCACATTGAGATAATCTCTCATCCCTGCCAGGACCCGATCCCAACCGGCAAGAAATCCCATCACCATTGCTCCTCCAACAGGAGGCACCAGAACCATTTTTTCTCTCTCTGAAAAGAATCTCCGACATAGAGTCTCACAGAAAACGGCGACACTCGCAAGCTCCACGGAAAACCGATAAAATTCTGTTGAAAATGAAATGATACGGAACCAGGACAACAAAAGACCAATCGCCAGAAACAGACCTAACACCGTATAGCTGAATAAATCTGCGTAATTTTTCCATCTCTGTTGTCTGTCATGCCTCTTTTCCTTCTTCATCAGCCGTCCTTCTCCTAACACAAACTCTTTGTGAACTACTCAGTCATTGAATGGTCGAGGATTCCCGCTTAGATGTCCTAAATCACCACGCGGAACGTGTTCTTGACCAGCTCTTTCGTGGAAACCTCCATCAGCATTCTTCTTCCCTGCTGGGATACACGGATCGCTCCCTCATCCTGAACACAGATTGCCGTAATGTCTAGATTCTCAGGCAGATGAAAAAACGCCTCCGGGCAGGTACCTGCGGTCACATAGATCACCCTGCGAAACGTTCTCTGCATATTTTCTGCCTCAAACCACAAAAGTCCCGAACCGCTCTTCTCCGGAATCACCAGATACATCCATGCGTCGAGCATTTTTTCGTACTCTCTCTCATCCGAAACCTGACGGATCAGAATCTGTCCGTTAACCGGAAGCCCTGCGTCAAAAAAGAAACCGGATTCCTGCAATTTTCCACAGATTCCCGCTGTCAGAGAGAACGCAAAGCTCAGTGCCTTAGAGGAAACGCTCTCTCTCTCATCTGAACGTCCGATATCAAGAAGAATCAGTATGTCATGGCGAGTCGAATCACTCGCTTCCTTCACCATCATCACTCCGAGTTTTCCAGTCAGCTTCCAATGAATCGATCGAAAATCATCCCCGACGTGATACTCTCTCAGATCATAGACCTCACTCGCATCTTTTCCCTTCTTCGATGCCATCTGCGTTCCATCGAGACTGTCTCCCGCAGGAGTTCCCTGCTTTATAATCTCCACCGGACACTGCGCCGGATACAGCAGGATCTGACATTCTTCTGCTGAGGAAACAGGCGCACAGTTGAGACCAAATAAATCATAACATCTGGCATTCTTTAAACAGATTCGGATTCTGCCACACAGAGTCGTCTCAATCGGAAGCGTCAGTGAAATGGACTTTGCAGAGAGATTCATGCGAATCGGCACAATCTTCGTCTCTCCGATCGTCAGATTCTCACATTCCAGACTTCCCTCAAGAATGCCCGCTGAAAGCAACCGGCGACTGTCCGCACGAATTTCCATCCGAAGCGGTTTTCCCGCTCTCCACTTTGCGGAGGTGCGGATCGAAACCTGAATCTCCGGCGCCTCCATGCGAATCAACAGCCAAAGCACCGCAAACCATAAAATTTCAAAAAGAAAAATTCCAAATACGAACCACTCTCTCTGCCACAGAAACAGTGCCAATGTCGCTTCCACCACCAGCGCATAGACACCCCGGATCTTAGCCATGATTCCACCTCTTTGGAGCTGACGGTGGTTTCACCTGCGCCAGAATCTTCTGAAGCACGTCTCTCTCCGTCACACCCTCCACTCTCGCCTGAGGTTTGAGAATCAGACGATGCGCACAGACATCCTCAAACGTCGCCTGAACATCCTCAGGAATCACATAACTGCGCTCCTCGAGCATCGCATGTGCCCTCGCCATCTGCGTCAGTGCGAACACGCCTCGCGGACTCACGCCAAGATCTACCATTGCATCCTGTCTCGTCGCTTCGCACAAATGAATCAGATAATAGAGGACCTCATCGCTCATCGTCATCGTTGAGAGGTAATTCTGAATATCCACGATATTCTCCGCCCCGGAGACTACCTGAATGTCATCCAGCGGATTCGTATATTTTCTTGTTCTCAGAATTTTCAGCTGATCCTCATCCGACGGATAACCGATCGAGAGACGCACCATGAAACGGTCCATCTGGGACTCCGGAAGTGCCTGTGTTCCGGATGTTCCGATCGGGTTCTGCGTCGCGATGCAGATAAACGGATTCGGAAGCAGGTGTGTCACTCCGTCCACCGTCACACTCCGCTCCTCCATTGCCTCGAGCAGAGCCGACTGTGTCTTCGGAGAGGTTCGGTTGATCTCATCCGCAAGAAGAAGATTGCAGTTTGTCGCACCGCTCCGATACTCAAACTTTCCGGTCTGTGTGTTGTACATTGTAAATCCCGTGATGTCTGACGGAAGGGTATCTGTCGTAAACTGAATTCGTCTGTAATCCAGACCGAGTGCTCTCGAGAACGCCAGCGCAAGCGTCGTTTTTCCCACTCCCGGACAATCTTCAAGAAGAATATGACCTCCCGCATAGATGGTTGTCAGTACCCGGCGGATGGTATCATCCTTTCCGATAAAAACTTTTTTTACCTCATGAATGATATGCTCCGACTGCTCCAATATCATGATTGCGATTCCCCCTCTGTCTTTTCTGTCTCTTTTATTTTTTCTGTCGTCTCTCTCGTCTCTTTATCCTGTGCAGTCTTCGCGTCTTCTCCAGAATTCTCGACTTCCTGCCCTGCTTTTTCATCCTCCAAGTCGGAACCTATATCCGAATTGCTGTCATCGGCATCCTCGCCGGTCTCATTGTCATCTCCATCCCGACCGTCTTCGACGTCCGAATCTCCGGTCTCATCCGCCGTGTCATCTTTCGTCTCCCCAGAGTTATCGCCCGATTCATGATCCACTTTTTCATCTGATCCATCATCTTTTGTCTCCTCAGATTTATCATCCAATTTGTCATCCGATTTGTCATTAACTTTATCGTCAGACTTGTCATTGGACTTGTCATCTGCATCGGTATCCTTGATTTCATCGGTATCCTCGATCTCATCATTCCCACCGGTTTTATCAATTTCATCGATCTCTCCGTCCACTTCCTCAGTCGGATCATCCGGGTTGACTGGCTCCTCAATCGGATTTACCGGAAGAATTTCCTTAATCAATTCGTCCGGATTCTCGATCTCCTCGGTGCTGTCTGTGAGATAATCGTCCGGATTCGGAAATACCCAGTCCGGCTCCTCCGGCGGATCGATTCCCATCATCTCACTCAGCAGAACTTCCGTCTCATAGAGCTTCTGATCGACTTTCACATCCACATAGTCATCAAAGTACGCGGAGAATTCCGGCGTATACTCGCCATCGTCTCCCCAGATCTCTCCAGGCCAATCAAACATGACATCTATCATCAGGTTAAACGACATATCCTGCGCCATCTCCTCTTTTGAGAGATAACCGAACATGCTCAACTTCCACTTATCGATATACTCCTGCTCACAGCCTTCTGCCGTGTCCTCGAGCGCGATCGCCACCTCATGCTCATCATCCTCCCAGCCAAACATATATTGACTGCCACGGCTGAATGTCACAAGCGTTGGAGCCTCTTCGCTGGTGAATACCACCCGCTCCAGATTTAAACACTGTAAGAACGCATACTGACCAAGCGTGCTGAGCGTGTGTGGAAAGCAGATTTCCTCAATCGATGTGTTCGCAAATGCCTGATCTCCAATCACAAGTGGCGTCTCATCGACCGGCTCATCCGGCTCTGCATCAAAGCGGATCTCCGTGACTCCCGAACATCCGGCAAACGCATTTTCCTCAATTCTCCAGACAGCCTCCGAGAGCGCGACAGTTCCGGAAAGCCCGGAATTTCGGAACGCTCCCGGACCGACAAACCACAGTCCCCGCGAGTATTCCTCGGAGATCGTTAAATCCCCCTCACAGTTTTCAAGTGCATAGTATCCGATTTCTCGAAGAATTGTTCCCTCCGGAGCCACAATCTCTCCCGAAACATCGGTCGTTCCACCAATCAGGTAAGAAACATCCCCATCCATTCCATACAGAAAACGTCCGCTCTGATCGGAATCCATCAACTCGTAGGAAGTTCCCCACAGATTGACCAGAGCCGGCATCATTCCACCTGATACCTCGCAGTCGTTATTGACATAGCAGGAGGTATAGATCATATTTTCCTCATCTTCCGCAAATTTCACTTCCAGCGCATCAAAGGTAACTGCCCGAATTGTCGGGAAGGCATTCTTTCCGACTTCGATCGTTTCCTTCGTCTTGCATACCGCAATCTGGAGATTCTTACACTGAACAAAGGCTTCTTTTGCAATCTTTTCAATCGTCTCCGGAAGTTCAATTGTCTTAAGCGACTCGCACGTTCCAAACGCACGAACGCCAATCTCCTTCCAGACAACCTCCTCGCCTGCCTCTGCGACAATGTCATCAAACGAAGTCAGATCCTCCGGTGCCTGAAGAAGAACGGCTCCGTCAGGCAGATTCAAATAGGACAACCCGCTCTCCTTCTCTACCAAGTCAAACGGCTCATCCACAATCAGTCGCTCTGCCTGTTCTTCTCCGAAAATCGGTCCCCACGCTTCCAAGTAGGCATCACGATTTCCCTCTGCCACCCGGACATGGAGTCCTCTCTCAAGCACTGTCTCGATCTCGCCAAACGTATCCTTCTCGATCTCCGGCGGAACCTCGGATGCAAAGAAAAGTTCCGTCAGACTCTCTCCACTCAGACTCTCTGACTCCAGCTTCTGCAAACTCTCCGGTAAAAATACGCGGTCTATGTATTCCGAAACCTCAAATGCCTGCGAGGCAACGCTCTCCACTCCATCCGGCACAAAATAGAGGCCGGAATTTTCTTTGGAAACCTGATACAACTTCTTTCCGTCCTTCGAGAACAGTGCTCCGTCTCGGTAATCGTAATCGGGTTTTTCCTCTCCGCCTGTCTCCAGATGGTTCATCCCAAGCTCTGATCCCCAGGCGAACAGATACCTCCCGTAGGCACTCTCCGGAACAATCAACGTCGCATTGTTCAGACAGCTCAGATTGATCTCCGGCGGAGTCGCAGACAGAAACGTCATCTCATGAATCGAATTCTTGCTCGACAGAGACACAACCTCAATGTCCTTTGGAACCTCCACGCTCTCACACTCAAGTGGAATTCCGATGAGTTCCTTCTTGAGCTTGTCAAACAGCATCCCGTCTTTCACCGTAAAATACCGGTTTTTCTCAGATACCTGATATTCTTTTTTTACTTCAAACGCAGGACTGTCAATAAACTGAACGCTCTCCGGAATCCATGCAGTCTCCGCCACATCATCGGCAATAAAGAACATATCCTGCTCTACACCCTGAATTCCCTGTGGAATCTCAAAACGTTCCTGCTTGGATGGCCAAAACGTCAGCTTCTGCTCTAAAAAGAGACTTCCGGTTGTCCGATCCTCATTGACATCAAATACCCCATAAAACTCGTCCGGCAGTGGGGTTCTCGAAAGCGGATAGAACACATATCTTCCCGGTTTGTCCACCTTGAAATAGCTTCCTATATCCTCTCCGCCCTCCGTCAGAGACCACTGCGGGAACAGCTCTGTCATCCAGTCTCCAAACGACTCCCAGCTTTCCGCACTTGCGAGTTTCATCGTCTCATTTGGCAGATAGATTTCGCTTCCCTCATCCAGGTAAATCGTATCCACGACTTCCCGGCTGCCATCCTCGTCCGGCATTCCCATCATCACAAGCTTGCTGTACTCGACCGGAAACGTGTAAGAGACCTCCTGCCACGGACAATTTGCATTTCCGCGGAAATAAAAGGTTACCGTCATATCCTTCGTGGCAGTCTCCGGAAACTCTCCGATGCGGAAATTGTCATTGTAGTCCGTCAGACGGTATCTCGTTCCTCCCACATCGACATAGGCGTAAAGAGAGCAGAGCAATTTCCATTTCGTCAGAACCGCTCCCTGATAAAGGGTCTCCGCCGAGTCATCAATACACGGAATCAGGATAAGCTGTGCATCCTGGGCACGCTCATCCGAAATAATTCCCGTGTCCGGAAATGACGGATAGATCGCTGAGTCCCCGCTCCACGACGGGTCTTTCGGAAGTTGTGGTTTCTCGGAACTGTCCGGATAGTCCGGATCGCTTAAATTGGAATCCTTTCCCTCGGTCGGATTATTGCCCGGCTTATCCGGTGTAGGAGTCGGACTTGGGCTTGGTGTGTCCGGGTTCGACGGAGTCTGGTTGTCCGAATGATCCGGAACGGACGGATTGTCACCACTGTTTTCTCCGCCCCCATTGCTTCCACCACCGCCGGAAGAGGACGATCCATTTTCCCGCTCACTGTCAGCCTTTCCGCTCACAATTGATCCCGCCGTGCCGGTTGGATTCTGACTGTTTCCATCTGTCAGACCTCCTGCCACATTTCCAATCGAGACATGTTCTGACTGTCCATTGTCACCCCCACCTGCGACAAGCATCATCGCACCACTGTTCTCAAAATCAGAGAGACCTCGATCGGAAGCATCGGCAGTTCCAGCCTCCGGCATCTGCTCAAGCAGAAGATTACCGGCATCCCCGGTCTGCTTCTGTGATTCATCCATCGTGACACGCGGAGAGACATCATCCATCTCCTGACCCGTCTTCTCCTGCGCCTGCGGATCTTTCTCAAGCATCTCATTGTCAGAGGAGTCCTTCTCCGGAAGATTGTTCTTCGCATAGCGATTGCTGTCCGCAAAGGAGATCTGGTTTTCTCGAAGTTCCTGACGGCTCAGAAAATATTCCGGATGGAAAAGGGCTCCCGCCTGATACTCTTTCCAGAGAACGACAGACCCTCCGGTGAAGAGCACGAGAGCAAGCGCACCTGCGACGACTCTTCCTCTCGGCATTTTTTTCCTCCATCCGTCTTTTTCAGAATTTTTTCCGTCGATCTTCTCAATCTTCTTTTGTTCCGATTTGATCTCACTCGACGGTCCATTTTCCTTTCT
Organism: Brotaphodocola catenula; assembly: GCA_020686985.1. Lineage (GTDB taxonomy): Bacteria > Bacillota > Clostridia > Lachnospirales > Lachnospiraceae > Brotaphodocola > Brotaphodocola catenula. The sequence goes on along the minus strand of JAJEPU010000013.1, from coordinate 57,041 downwards.
CTGACCGCTTTTCTCTTCTCTCATACGATTCACGCTCCGACTCGCTTTCCTTTTATCAGTATCTTTCCAATCTCTTTCTTCATCTTCTCAAAATCAATCGGCTTCGAGAAATGTCCATTCATTCCACTCTCTGCCGACAATCTCTGGTCTTCCACAAATGCATCTGCCGACAGAGCAAAAATCGGAATTGTCTTCGCATCCGGGCGGTTCATCGCACGAATCGCTCTCGATGCCGTTCTTCCATCCATCACCGGCATCTGAATATCCATGAGGATAAAGTCATATGTTCCCGGCGGGCAGACCTCAAACTGCTCAATCGCCTGCTGTCCATCCACAACCGTGTCGACCTTCGCTCCATTCATCTCAAGAATGCTGACGGCAATCTCTGCATTGACTTCATTGTCCTCTGCCATCAGAATATGCATACCCTGATAATCAAACGACTCCACAGCACGCTCCTCCTCGAGCGCCTGCTTGTCGACATTCTGGTTCTCTGCAATTGGCAGAGTCAAATAAACCGTAAAGTCTGATCCTCGCCCCTTCATACTGTCAATCACGATCTCTCCGCCCATCAGGCGCACAATCTGATCGGTGATCGCCATTCCAAGACCAGAACCGCCATACTGTCTTGCAATGTGGCTGTTCTCCTGCTCAAACGGTCGAAAGATTCGGCTGACAAACGAGGTATCCATTCCGGTACCGGTATCGTGCACTCGCATCATCAGGCTGACTCTTCCATTTTCTTTCAAGAGCTGACGGAAGAGCACCCGAATCTCTCCGCTGCTCGTAAATTTGGAGGCATTTGAGAGGAAGTTCACAAGAACCTGAGACAGGCGAAGCTCGTCTCCGATGACCCAGTCGAGATCAAAATCCTGAAGCTCCACCGAAAAGGCCACACCCTTCGCCTCGATATTTTTCTGGAACATTGCTCTGAGTTGTTCTGCCATTGCCTGAAGGCTGAATGCCTTCTTCTCGAGCTCAATCTTACCTGCCTCAATTCGGGACATATCGAGAATATCATTGATGACAGACAACAGATACTGAGAGAGCTGTTCTGCCCTCTCAATATATGGCTCCGCCTGATGACCGTTCAGTTTGCCATGTGCGAGTGTGAGCATACCGATAATACCGTTCATCGGGGTACGAATCTCGTGAGACATGTTGGAGAGGAAGGTTGTCTTGGACTGGCTGACCTCCTCCGCCTTTTCAAGTTTCTCCTCCGTCTGCGTGATCTGAGTGCGATACTGCGTGATGTCTGCAAAGCGGAACCAGTCATACTGCTCATCCCAACTCCTGAGCACTCGAATCCGATACCAGCACTCACTGTCCTTAAGCTGAATCTCTGTCTCAAACTCGCTCTTTCCATCCCATCTCTGATAGAATTTCCAGAACTTCTTTCCAAAGTTTTCATCCATCTGATCCAAAAAGCAGGTCAAATCCGCCTGCATCTGCTCTTTCGTCACACCGAACACTCGGGCAAAACTCTCTGTCTGAAATTCCGGATAGCGGTCTTTTCTGCGAATTAACAGCTCCGGCTCCCGATCACGCTCAAAGAGGATCTTTTTTTCCTGTCGCGCCCGCTTTCCGCCCCGATTCGCGCGGAAATTTCGATAATGGTATCTTCCACCCAGACTCAAGCCGGCAAGCAGCAGACAGACTGCCACAAAAACCTCCACACTAAAAATAACTGCCGGGATTCGATAGCTTCCAAGCAGTTGCAGAATCTGTATGAGTTTCTCCATTATATTATTCCCCCCGAATGTACAGTAAAAAATCCCTCTATCCCGTCTTTATATCATATCCTTATATCGTTTTTATCGTTTATATATCGCTACAATACTATGGCTTTATAGCGCTTATCGTTATTAGTATACAATAATTTTTCGCAGATGTATAGCCTTAGAAAAAGCTTCTGCCCACAAGAACATGTCAAAATTTTTGTGAGCAGAGGCAAAAAAACACTTATTCGTGCAGGCGACGGATGATCTTGAAGATGATCGTTCCCTCCATAACGGTCGGGGCATGGTGGGCAAAGAAGACAATGCCGTCGGTCGGTGAGAGGATCTGACTGATGATCTCTCCCTCAAGCGGATCAATGATTGACGCAAGCACATCCCCGCGATGCACCTCCTGACCCGGATCGACATGTCTGCGGTAGAGTCCCGGAAGATCATTTTTTACATTCGTCAGATCGTCCTCTCGGAGCACACTTGCGATGTATCCGCTGTGGCTTGTGTAGCGCAAAATTCCCATTCTCGTTAAGAAACGCAGAACCGAGGCAACCGCCATTCTTGCCGATGCCTCATCGATGTAATCCGTCGCACTCGTGTAGACGGAGAACGCATTCGTGTTCCAGATCTGCCAGTTGTAATTGAGCGTTGCCGTGTCGATCGGCTTCGGCTTGCGGATCACAACATAGGGAAGACCAAAAAGGTTTGCAAGGCTCGGATTCTGAAATCCTGTCTCCATCATGCGAATATGGGGAACAAAATCTCCCGGAATATAGAAACTCGGAAACTGAATTCCGTAACTGTATCCCTGAATCGCCTCAAATACTCCTCCCGCAATTCTCTGCGTCGTCTCGCCCTCGCTGTATCCCGGGAACATCCGGTTGATGTCCGTGTTGTCGGTCGCCCAGAACCGTTTTCCGATGTTCATCGAACTGTGGTTGACCGAAGGAATCACGAGGATCTCGTTGTCGTGGACGATCGCCCCCTTCTCCTCAAGCTCCTTGAGTGCCTTCACAAGCTGAGAACAGATGTATAGCTGTTGAACCTCATTTCCACGCATTGCTCCGACGATACATGCCGACTTTTCTCCTTTTCCGAAATGAAATCCGTAAACATCCATGTCATCCCGGTAGCAGTTTTTCAGAGTGAAAATTTTTTCTTTTCTCATTCGTAATCACCTCCCAGGACACGCGCAAGCAGAGAACCACAGGACACAACCGGATATTCGCGAAGCGTAAAGAGCATTCCGTGAATCGGCGCGCGCACTTCCTCCTCGACCGTTCCCTCAAGCGGATTAAGAATTCGTCCGATGAGTTCCCCTTCCTCCACATTTCTCCAGTGTTCCACACAGGGCACAAAGATTCCCGGTGCTCCGGCATTCAAGAATCCAACTTTTCCATCCTCGGACACAATCGGCTCCTTCGGCTCAATCGTCTCTCCGTCCCAGATTCCAAGATCCTTCATCACACAGAAGATTCCGTCCGTCAGCTGGTGACAGAAACTCTCTGTCAGACGCATGCCAACACCCATCTCGACAACAACCGTCGGGGTTCCGATCGAGTTTAAGCTGTGTGCAAGCGTGGACTCGAGAACCGTTGCCGCCGCATGTACCCAGACAAAGTCCAGATTTAAGCGTTTCGCAAACGGGAGCAGTCCATCTGCCACATTGACGTTGATTCTCGCCTGTGGAATCTCTCTGAGGAAAATGTTGCTCGCATGGATGTCGAGACAGAGATCTGCACCTGCAATATCCTGCACAATCTTTTCGGCAATATGCTCTGCAACACTTCCACCCTCACTTCCCGGAAAAATTCGGTTCATATCGAGATCAAACATCGGGATTCCGCGGGAAATTGAATCCACACCGAGCGGATTTAACGCCGGGTAAATCTCTACCCGCCCTTTCAGACATTCCTTGTGTTCCCTGATTCTCCGGTTGACCTCATAACAGACATACTGACCTTCCAGCTCATCTCCGTGGGTTCCGGTCACAATGCAGATTCTCTTTCCGCTTCCGTCATAGCCGTCCGGCTCTAACACATGTTTCTTCACGCGAAGCTGTTCATCCACCGCAAGTCCGACCGAGACCACATCCATCGTCATCTCTTTCATTTGCTCTGCCCTCTTTACTTCTGTCGTTTTTTATTTCTGACTTCTGTCGTCGTTTTCTCCCATCATCGGTTTCACCAACGTGAACTCTCCCAACTTATTCTTCCTGTCAAAATCACTGCGCATCCACTCTGAGTTATACCGTGGAAATCTCCTCTGACGGGTTATCTTCTATTTCTTCTACTTTCACATAGATCTGCTGAGTCTGAGATGCAAATCCCACGAAACACCCGCGATCGACCGCTCCATCCACGAAATCCCGCCCCTGAGAGAGACGGATATAAGAATCCTTCGCAAGACAGTTGTTCGTCGGGTCCAACCCGATCCAGACATCGGACAGCCAGACCTCACACCATGCATGGGTTGCGCCCTCCCCGATCATCATTCCGGCGACATAGCGCGCGGGGATGCCGGCAAGACGGCACAGCGCAATCATAATATGGGCATAGTCCTGACAGACTCCTCTTCCTCCCGCAAATGCCTCTCCAGCTGTTGTCGCCGTCGTCGTCGCTCCGGGGACATACTCGAAATGCTCATGAAGACACTGCATCAGAAAACAGACATCCTGAAACGTCCTCACCGGAGTGCCAAGCCTTTCCTCAACCTCGTGTAAAAACGCACGCAATCCCGGGTCCAGCATCGTGCGGACAGACGGAAAGCGGTACATCGGATGAAAATCCGTGCACCGTCCCTCTATCTTCTGTACGATTCCGCTCGCCTGCACCGCGAAAAGACTGTGCGGTTTTTGAATGACTCCAGTATATCCCAGATTGCCAAATCCATCCTGCGAGAGGTGAAGCAAAATCTTTGGCGACACCTCGCAGGCATAGGAAGTCAGATGTTGGATCTCATTTTCCATCGGACGACAGCGAAGCAGAACATGATGGTCCCGCACCTCCCGGTCCAGAGTCAGCGTCATTTCATATTGAAAACGCAGATTCTTCAAATCATCACCTCTGTCATTCTTTTGCAGTTAAATGATTCCGTCAAGAGACTTAAAAAACGCTCCACAGTGCATTGATCGCTTCGTAATAGCGGGATTTCCAGTCTTCTCCCAGATTGATGATCTCAGACAGCTTATCTACCTCTGACAGATTATACCCAATTCGGATTTTATGCAAGCGGTTTAGGAATTTATTGTATTCTTTTTCAATCTGGCGATACGAATAGTCGAGGCGCATGTACAGATCCAGGCGCTCCAAATACTTTCCGCACTTGATGATGTTTCGGCACTCCTCATCCTCCACATTGTCGTCGAGACAGCCCCAGAATGCGAACAGATCATCAATGACCGGCTGAAGATCGTAGACAAGTGCCTGCGAATCCTTTGCATGCTCGATGCAGTCTAGTGCCATCTGAATATAGGAGAGCGTCTTACTGCTCAGCTCATCACGGAGCACAACCGCATTATCAAACGCGCGGAGTATATTGCTGTACACCGAGTTTGGATCATTCTCGGAAAAGAGATAGGTGCGAATGAAATCCTCCTTATCCTTGTACACCATCGGAATCGCCAGCTTCTCACAGAACTTCTTATATACTTCCTCCTCAATGTCGAGCATCTTGTCATAGTAAGTAAAAAATGTATTTAATGTCGTGAACACCCGCTCCGTGTAACGTCCAAGCCAAAACAGGTGATCTGCTTTTTCTAACGAGATAATACCCATGTGTCCTTAAATCCTCCTCCCTGAGATGAGTTTACTACAAACGAATCCGGATTTCTCGAAAATCTGGTCAGACCGCTCGGCCAGACCATTGTCTTCTCTCCGGTGAGCACGAAGGCTCTCAGATCCGCCTTTCTCGGCACGAGATGATCGCCCGGATTGCTCTCATCCACAATGTCGAGGTCAATAAAGTCGATGACCTCCTGTGCGATGAAACGGCGAGGCTCGTTGATAATAATCTGCTTGAGTTCCTCAAGTTTTTCTGCGCTCAAATCGCTTCCGAAGATGACTCCGTATCCGCCTGCCTCTGAGACATCCTTGACAACAAGACGGTTCAAGTGCTCGAGAATGAAGTTGCGGTCTTTCTCATAGAATGCCAGATACGTCGGCGCATTCTTGAGGATCGCGTCTTCTCCGAGATAGTACTTGATCATGTACGGAACAAAGTAATAGATTCCCTTGTCATCGGCAACGCCATTGCCCGGCGCATTGATCAGGGCGACATGACCACTCCGGTAGACATCCATAATACCCGGAACACCGATCAGGGACTCTGGAAGGAAGCACATCGGATCTAAGTATTCATCCGAAATCCGGCGGTAAACGGCTCCAACCTTAAGCGGGCTTCCGCCATACTGGCGATAGTAGAGGTAATTGTTCTCCACAAACAGATCCTGAGGCATCGCAAGAATCGCTCCTGAGCGCTCTGCAAGGTAAGAGTGCTCAAAGAAGGCTGCATTATAGCGTCCCGGGGTCAGAACGACATTGATTCCGCCCGTATTCACATTGTCCATCATCTGCTTGAGCATAGACGCATAACCGCGGTTGTCCTCGATGCGGTTGTTGATAAATGTTCTCGGAGAAGCCCGACGCGTCAGTTCTCTCGCAATCATCGGATAGGAAGCTCCCGATGGGATTCTCAAGTTATCCTCGAGAATGTACCACTCGCCATCCTTTGCCTGAACGAGATCAATTCCGGAAATATGGCTGTAAATCTTTTTCGGCGGGACGATCCCTTCACACTGTGGAAGGTATCCCTTGGAGGAAAAGATGAAATCTTCCGGAATTACCTTGTCTTTTACAATCTTTTTCTCTCCATACACATCTGCAAGAAATGCATTCAGAGCATCGACTCTCTGCGTCAATCCCTTTTGCAGAAACTCAAATTCCTTTGCTGAAATCACTCTTGGCATTGGGTCAAATGGAAATAACTGCTCATGAAATTCGTTGTTCTTGTAAATGCCGAATTTCACTCCGTACCGTGCCATCAGCCGGTTGATTCCCTCTCTGTGCTCAATCAGTTCTCTCATCAGCGCTCTCCCCTTTGTTTTGTTCTATCCGAGCGGATATCGAATAATAGAAAAAGGCGCTCTGGGAGATCCAAAGCGCCTTTACTTTATGAAACCACTATACAACGTTTTTTCTTATTTGTCAAATTATCCATTTACAATCTCCGCATTTTCTGATAAAATAAAGTCAACTTATAAGGAGAACTAATAATCATGGATATCAACTACGAATTATATAAAGTATTCTACCATGTTGCGAATACTCTCAGCTTCTCAGAAGCCTCCAAACAGCTCTTTATTTCCCAGTCTGCGGTCAGCCAGTCAATCAAGGTCCTGGAGAAAAAGTTAAATCAACCCTTGTTTATCCGCAGTACGAAGCGCGTCCAGCTGACACCGGAGGGCGAGATCCTGCTCAAGCACATTGAGCCGGCGATGAATCTGATCCGTCAGGGCGAGAATCAGCTTCTTGAGGCCAACACCCTAAACGGCGGTCAGCTTCGCATCGGCGCAAGTGACACGATCTGCCGTTACTATCTGCTTCACTATTTAAAAGAATTCCATCGCCTCTATCCGGGCGTGCACATCAAGGTCACGAACCAGACCTCGATCGCCTGCGCCAAGCTCCTTGAGTCTGGTCAGGTCGACTTTGCGATCACAAACTATCCGAACTCCGGTCTCTCAAGCAGTCATCATGTGCGTGTGATCCGCGAGTTCCACGATGTCTTTGTCGCAAATGAGGAGTACTCTGACCTGCGCGGAAAGAGCGTCTCCTTAAAAGAGCTTCAGACATATCCGATTCTGATGCTCGACCGCAAGAGCACGACGAGCGAGTTTCTGCACAGCATGTTCCAGCGCCACCAGCTTGATCTTGTACCGGAGATTGAGATTTCGAGCAACGATCTGTTGATCGACCTTGCAAGAATCGGACTTGGCATTGCCTTTGTACCGGATTACTGCATTCCTGAGGAGGAGAAAAATCTCTTTATCGTCAATCTCGAGGAGGAACTTCCGACAAGACAGATGGTGGTCGCACACAATGAGAACGTTCCGATCTCGCAGGCGGCACGACAATTTATGGAGATGCTCTAACTTAAGCGCGGTGATTTTGAAAGGGCATGTGAAATATTATTAAAAATATGGTTACACAAAAACAGCAGAAAAACTTCTCCTGTTCCAAGAAATTTTCCTGCTGTTTTATAATTCGTATCTATATCTCTGTATTTTGCTATGCCCGTTTACAATCGCTCTTACGCAATCTCTCTGTTCTTCTCCGGTGCAAGCTGATCCAAGACTGCCTCAAACTCCGGATTCTCTCCGTACATTCTCACAGTCAGATCTTTTGTCAAATCCAGACTGCAAACACCTAAGATCGATTTTGCATCAATCACGACACGATTATAATAAACATCAATATCAAAATCGCACTTTCCTGCTGCTGTTACAAACGCCTTTGCCTCATCCAATGTTGCCAGTCTGATTTTTCTTTCCTTCATAATAAACAACTCCTTTTCTAAATTTGGAAGAAATTAGGATATTACCATTTGCAAAACGCGTGAACAGTAACATCACGCCTACTGGTTGTGAAAGGTATATCACGTTTCCATGTCCATGTCAAATTTCAGTGTGTACATAAAAACTCTTGATTTTATGGGAAAACTGTACAAATTCCGGTACCGGTTCCACTCCGTTTTGCTCTTTTTTGTTTTTTACAAATCCTTTGCATACTTTTTACAGAAAAAAGCCTATACAAATTCGGAAACAAGTTCACAAAAAACCGCCATTTTTGCAGAAAAAAGGCGGTTTTTTGCGCTTACAGACTCTTTGATTTTTTATTTTTCTGTGTGGCGTCCATTCGCATCTATCAGTTTTGCGCCGGATCTGCCATCAGCTTTTTCAAGTCATCGTACTTCATCTGGAGATAATTCTTCCACGCATTCTCATCAATGAACGGATTCGGCTCAGACGGATGATCAATCATAAACTGTCTCTTGTTCAAGAGATCGACATTGACACAGTGATTCGGCATGAAGATATCGACTTTCTCATTGATCACTTTCTCGATTGAGCGCAGATACGCCTCTCTCATCGAGTAATTTGTGTCTCCAATCTCAAGCAGGAACGATTTCTGAAGCGTGTTAAATCCAAATCCCCCATAATATCCGACTCGCTTCGTCTCCTTGCCGTCTGTCACGTCAAAGAAGCAGGAAATCACGCCCTCGGTGTGACCCGGAGCCTCACGGAATTCCACTTCCGTGTTTCCAAATTTGATCTTGTCTCCCTCATGGATCTCCACATCCGGCCCAAAGAGCTCATCCATGTAGTCCGTGCTCTCCTGCACAAGTGCAAGTTCCGGATGTTCACGGAACATCTTCGCATCCAGAGCGCCAAGATAAATTTTCGTTCCAAACATTCTCTTAAAGAAATTAACCGCTCCGATGTGATCCACATGTCCGTGGGAGAGAACCATCCACTTCACATCAGCCGGGTTAAATCCCATCTCCCAGATCGCCTGAATCAGCATTGCGGTTGCACCATTTCCGCAGTTTCCAGCATCAAACAAAAGAAGTCCCTCGCCGGTATCCACGATGTGTGCACACACCCAGCTATCCCCCACATAATACAGATTTCCGTACATCTGAAACGGCTTTACATAGCGGGATTCCTGGTTGATCCAGATACGCGCCATCGGATTTTTTTTCATTTTTTCCCGACGTTCCAGATACTCCTCATACTCTGATTTCATCGACATAATTTTTCTCTCCTTTTTCTACTATTTTTTACTTAATCATCTAAATTATCAATTTTTAAAGTTTAGGATTCGATAACCGAATTGTCAATCCATCTCCGATTGTTTTTTTGCTTTTTTTCTGATTTTCTGTCTTTTTATGTCCCTATGTTCAAATGGCTGAGCAGGATTTTGACTGTCCCGTCATAAGTCATAAAGTGGGAACATCGAAATCTTCTCAGCCTGAGTTTATTTTCTATTCCATTTTATTTATTCCATTTCAAGAACAAAGAAACAAATGATATGTTTGTTTGCACACCATGATTCTCTAGTACAGCGGGTACATGAACTGGGCGGTCAGCGCACAGGTGATAATTGCTAGAAGCATGTACGGAACCGTAAATTTCAGAACCTTTACCGGGTTATATCCGCCCGCTGCAAATGCAACTGCTGTCTCACCGGAACCAGACGGGAATCCAAGTGCAAACATGTTTGCGGTACCGATGATCAGCACAACGCCTCTCGGGTCCCAACCACCTGCCAGACAGATCGAAGCTGCAATCGGGATCAGAACTGCCTGAGTTGCCGTGTTGGAGAGGAAAGTCGTCATCACAATCGTTGCTGCGGAGAAGACCAACATTACCATCATCGAGCTCGGATTTTCGCCAAGGATTGCAAGAACTGCATTTCCGATCAGATCACCTGCTCCTGAGGAACCAAGAGCATCTGCGACAACCAGAACGCCTGCGATCATCCAGATCATGTCAACGGTCATTGCCTTAACTGCCTCATCCGGCTTCATCACTCCACCGTAAAGCAGAGCGAGAACACCCATGCCCGGTGCCAGATACAGAAGATTTCCGGTCCACTTGTTCAAGATCATTAAAAGCATAACAATTACAAATACTGCATAAACATAAACTTCCTGTCCGTGGGTGAGGGCATTTGCCTTCTTGGACTCTTTTAAAGCACTCTTATCAACATCTCCATCATCCTTCGGCATCAACTTCCATCCAAAAATGCAGTAACCTGCCAGAACGATCATCGACGGAATTGCAAAGAAGAATGGATCCATCATCGTCAACTGCATGGACGGATCAGAGATGATTCCCTCATAGTAACCGTTGATCTGTGCAAACGTGGATGCTCCAAGACCGATCGGGAAACGGAACTTCCATGCACACAGAACACCGAGCAGAGGAAGCAGAAGTCTCTTTGCAGTCACATCACCAGTGTTTCCGATAGTCATCAGAAAGACGATCATGATACTGATGACTGCGGTACTCGGAATGAACTGTGCAAAAACCATACCAACAATGTAGAACATCAGGATCAGGGCAATTCCGCTCTTTCCTTTCATGCTCTGCATCATTGTGCCGATCCGTGCGACGAGACTCGTCTTTGTGAGCGCCGCACTCAGCGCAAGCATCGGTGCAATCAGAACCACAATCTTGTTTCCAAATCCAGTAAAGGCTGCTGAAAGTTTCAGCACTCCCGTTGCGGCAAGTACGATACAGCAGGTCATCGTCGTCACACCAAACGGTACTTTATGCCAGACGAACATTACCATCATAAACAATGTCACTGCAAGTACAATATACATTTCCATTACGCTTCTCCTTTGAAAAATCCCTGATGCCAGTTTGTCTCTTCTGTCGTTACCGTTCATGCGTTGCACAAACGGTAACTGTTGTTTCCACTTATTTTTCGTTTTCTTTTTCCATCACCGCGCGAACCTGGCGCACTCTCTCATCAACGAACTGTGCCCAGATCGTGTCATCGAGGAATGGCTGACTCTCATCGGTGTACTGTCCTGCACGATCTACAATCTCGATCTGATTCGGATGGCTCGGAAGTGCAATATCCACATGGATGTTGCGGACTTTCTCTGCGTCATTTAAGAAACGCTCGCGCAGATCCGGGGTCAGATAATGGCTCGTCGCATAATACTCGTTGTTCATCGTATTGGCGCCGACACCGCCATGCATGCCGACCACATATTTTTCTCCGTTTGCCGGATTTGTCACGGTCCAGAAAAAGCTCGTGCAACCAACGGTATGACCCGGAGTCAGCATTGTGCGGATCTCCACATTTCCAAGGCAAATCGGCTCATCATCTGAGAAGAAACCATCCAGCTCAAACGGCTGTGGATGATCGTCTTTGTCGATTGCGATTGTCTCGTCCGGACATGCCTTCATAAACTCCCAGTCCTCCTTGGACATGTAGAGTGGTGCTCCGGTCAGCTCCTTCATCGCCCGTGCTCCACCACAGTGGTCAAAGTGTGCATGGCTGATCAGGATCATCTTGATGTCTTCCGGTTTATAGCCGAGACGATAAATCGAATCTACAAGCATATAAAGGCTCTCTATGATTGCCGTATCAATCAAAATCAGTCCGTCTCCGGTGTCAATCAGGTAACAGCCCACCCAAGTCTGACCTGCGACATACCATGTCTGTGGAGCCACCTGAAACGGTTTGATCGCCAGCGTCCATGGCTTATAGGCCAGTGTCGCTACCGGATCTTTTGTCGGCGGTGTGCATCGAAATCCCATGTGAATACTCTCCTTTTTTCTTAACGAAATCCTTATTTGATCTCTTGTTATTTTTACTATTTTCTTTTTCAACAACGTTGTTTTTTTGATCTATTTTTATTATAATTATCTAAATCGCTAAATATAACTTATTAGTAATTAGATTTTTTCTAATTATTTATTAGATATATTCGTTAACAAATTTGCGAAATATCGATCGTCAGGATTTGAAAAAAAGAGCATTTTAAAGAAAAGAAACAAAGAAACAAAAAGAAAACAAAGAAAGAAGGATAAGAAGAATATGGATCTTCATCAGTTGGAATACATTCTTGCGATTGAACAGGAAAAGAGCATTTCCCGGGCAGCGGAACGGCTGTTTCTCACACAACCTGCACTGAATCAGCAATTACTGCGCCTTGAGAAGGAACTTGGAACTCCTCTCTTTGAGCGCCGTAATCGGACGATGCTTCCCACTTACGCAGGAAGAATTTATCTGAATACTGCCAAAGAAATGCTCTCGATGAAAAAAGAGACCTATAAAATGATTCACGACATTGCCGAGGAAGGGCGCGGTGAAATATCGATCGCCTACACCCCGGAGGCGGGATCACGGATGTTCGCCAAGATCTATCCGGTCTTTCATCAGAAATATCCGGATATCACGTTTAAGATCCATGAAGCCCGCATCAAGGAGATGGAGCGTCTGATTCTTCAGAAGGTTGTGGACTTTGCCTGCAATTCCTACTATGAGCGGAGCATACACCCGGATCTCGAGTACATCAACATGGATTCCGAATATATGGTGCTCGGCGTTCCGTCCTCCCACCCGCTCGCCCACCTTGCCGGTGAAAAGAGCTGGGAGATCCTGCCCGTGATCGACCTTTCTCTGTTTCGGGACAATTCGTTTATCCTTCTCGGAAAAGAGACCAGAATGCGCGATATGATCGATCTGTGTTTCTCTAATGTCGGATTCTCCCCAAAGATTCTGTTTGAATCCATCAGCACGGCAACCGTCGTCAGCATGGTCAAATCCCAGATTGCTCCGGCTTTCTTCCCACAGTCCTACGTCCGCCCGAGCGAGGAGATCGTCTACTTTACGGTTCCGCCGAGACTTCGCTGGATGAGAAGCATCTCGTTTTTGAAGGGTTCTTACCTGACAAAACCAGAAAAGTATTTCATCGCACTTGCGACCGACTATGTGCGCGGGCAGGTAGATAAGAGTCTGGGGTTATAAATCAGTCATTTTTCTGATAGGACAACTTTTTAGTTTTCGGGTCTTTTGTGAATTTTGTAAAGAATTCACTCCAGACTTCCTCACATTCAGACGGCCAGGTCGCATGTGCCTTCGTCGCCGTCTCTGTCAGATGAAGCATCGGAACACCCCCCTCTGTCTCAAACACATAGTGAGTGAGCAATCCCTTCTGGTAACTGCAATGTTTGCCCTCATCCATGTAAGTGTAATCCGCCCAGTGCTTCGTGAGCTGATAGCGGTCGCACCAGTAATCCACTAATCTTTCAGATCCGGAAAATCCGCCCTTAAATGCCGAGTCACAGCATCCAAGATTTGCCATGATCGCAATGTCTGATCCCTCAATCGGAGGATTCTCCTGCTCGCCCCGCATAACTGCCTCAATATCAATATCTCTTGCGGAGAACGGAGCGACTGCCGTAAAGTAATCCGGGCGGTACGCTGCACATGCCCAGCTCATCATTCCGCCTGAAGACTGACCGCTTCCATAAATCCGTCTCTGATCCACCGGATAATTCTCAATCAGCCACTCATAGACATAATCGAGAAATTTCATGTCTGCCGGGCGCTCCGGCTGAGGATTTCCTGTATTCCACATCGGACGGAATATATTGTTTGTGCGAATCTCACTGATCTCACGAACCTCATTCGGCTCAGAAGCGGACATCATCACAATCATAAAGCCATGACGGTCTGCGACCGTGCTCCAGCCGATACGGTCTGCGATCTCATCCCCACCTCCACCTGCACCGTGGAAAACAAAGACAACCGGAATCTCTTTTTCCGGCGCGCTCTGCGGCAGATAGACATACCACTCTCTGCGGTAAGTATCCCGCTTGTCCGAATAATATCCTCCCCAGACATCCGCTGAAAACTTCTGAAATCCTCTCTCATAGATGTTTCCGGCTTTGCGGAGTGCTCCATTGTTATTGCCCGGATAGCGATAGATTCCATCAAAAAGTTCCGTGAGAATTGCCTCACTGTAAGCACGATTTACACAAGATTCCCACTCGCACTGATCTTCCACAACGTTTGCACACCAGTACTCATCGTCATCTCCGCCCTCTTTTGGCAACCACACCGTCTTTGTTCCCAACACAGATCCATTCTCCTCACTGTGGTTTGCTCTGCGGTAGTAAGAAGTCTCACGCTCCACAGCTTGCTCTACGGCTTCTTTTTCCTGATCGGTCTGAGAATCCTTTGTTCTTGCCGGCACGATCCATACCGGTGTCTGGACCGCTGAGAATGTCACTCCCGGCACACGGCTCTCTGTCTCACTAAGCATTGTTTCTTCCTCTTCGGTCATTCCGGAGGTTCCGATCAGTGCGACCGCTGCATAAGCTCTCGGAGACTTTCTACTCTGGCGTGCAACAACATCGGCGCTATCCCCATATGCGACTGCATAGAAATTCGGCTGAAACGAGCAGAACATCGGGCGCAGAGAAATATCGTTATTCAGCGCATTTAAGTACGCCTCATCTGCCTGATCGCCCTTCCATCCTGTCTCATCGGATGCCTCCATCAGAACAAGATAGAGTCCATACTCATCCGCGAGGGCTTTCCATCCGCTCTCAACCAGGAAATCCCACGAATTTTTTCCGCCCGGAACACCGAGAAAGATTGTCGGCTGATTATAAATTGAACCTTCCGGGATATAAAACTTTGTGGAGCGGGTCACATCTTTTTCCACTACACAGTCAAACTGATAATAGCCATGAAGAAATTGACGATAATAATGGCTTCGATTGATGGTTGCTTCTGTCGCATCCGGAAGTCTCTGCGCTTCCGGTTCCTGTAAATAAGATTTCATGGTCCCTACTCTCCTCTTTTTCTACATATCTTTTGTTCGCATCATCCACATGATTTATCAAATCGCTCGTATGATTTCCATCTGATCAGCCCGGATATACCGGATAGAAGAAGTTTGCAGAAAGCACAAGCGTCACCACTGCAATCAGCAGATACGGAATCGTATACTTCAAAAGCTTTGCCGGTGCATGCTGACCGATTGCAAATGCAAGTGCACACTCAGCAGATCCGCTCGGGAATGCGATTGCCATGATCGATGCAATGTTGATAATCAGCACAATTCCTCTCGGGTCCATTCCACTCACGAGGGAGAGGGAGGCTGCAATCGGAGTCAGAACCGCTGCGGTTCCTGTATTTGACATAAAAGTTGTCATCACAATCGTTGCAACTGCAAAGACAAACAGGACAACCATCCCTGACGGGTGGTCACCAAGAATGTTCAGAAGACCATTTCCGATCAGATCTCCGACGCCGGATTTGCCGATCGCGTCTGACATTACGAGAACACCGGCGATCATCCATACCATATCACTTGTCAGAGAATTCACTGCTTCCTTCGTGCTCAATGCCTTCGTGTAAATCAGGACGAGAACACCGGCTGCCGGAATCACATACATCAGGCTTCCAATTTTTGATCCAAAGATAAATCCAAGAAGAACAGCGATGAACACGACATTGATGATGGTCTCATCCTTCTTTGAGATCTCTGCGGTCGCCTTCACTTCTTTCACGTTCGTCGTATTGATCGAATTCTTCGGAATCAATTTCCACGCAAACAGTGCATATACCGTCAGTGCAATTGCCGGAATTGCGGATACCTTAAACATATCTCCTGTCTTCAGCATCAGATCCGGATTGTTGATAATTCCCTCATAATACGCATTGGCAGTTGCGGATGCAGTCGCACCAAGACCCATCGGGATCTTCAAGCTCCACGCTGCCAGAACAGAAAATGCTGCAAAGACCATTCGAGATCCACAGATCTCATCTTTGTCATCAAGAGAAACCAGGAACAGGGCAATGATCGAGACAATCGCGGTTCTTCCCATCAGCTGTGCAAGAACAATCGTCACGAGAAACAGAAAGACAATAAATGCCAGTCCGCTCTTTTCCTTGATCCGATCCATCTGCGCCCGGATCTTGTTGATCAGACTCGTCTTTCCAAATGCAAATGCAACGGTCAGCATACTTGCAATCAAAATTGTTGTCTTATTTGCCAGTCCGGAAAATGCTCCCGAAATATCCATCACGCCAGTGAGCGCAAGAACCACACAACAGGTCATCGTTGTCACACCATAAGGCACTTTTCCTGTAAAGAACATCGCGATCATAAAGATCAAAAGTCCTAAAACAATATACATGTGCAACATGTTCATCCCTCCATATTTAAGCAAAACTTATCACTAGTTTGCCATTTTCTGTCTTTGTTTGCATACACTCAGGATTGATTTTCAGTTTTGATTCTTGTCAGCGCTGTCAAGGAAATCATGTACTTTTCATCTTTTTCCTTGTATGATACCAGTATACTCTATTCGACAGGAATTGACAAACACATAAAATTCATGATATTTTTAAGTAAAAGTTATTGATAATCCATAAGATTTTTTACAGGAGGTTTTCTTGTTCCATGTATCTGAAAGATCAGCAATATATGAATGCCCTCGCCCTCTCCGGTTCGATGACAAAGGCATCAAAAATGCTCGGCATCTCCCAGCCTGCGCTCTCCAAATGGCTCGCCTCTCTCGAGGCACAGCTTAAAACTCCGCTCTTTCTGCGTTCCAGCAAGCACCTGCTTCTGACGGAAGCCGGACAAATCTACCTACACGGCTGTCAGGAATGTCTGAACACCGCCTCTGAAATCCGTCGTCAGGCCAAAGCTCTCTCCCACCCTTCCCGAACCTCGATCACACTTGGCGGAAGTGCGATCCGCGGAGCACAGGCGTTTGCAAAGATTTTTCAGGATTTTCGCAAGCGCTATCCGGAGATTGATCTATTTTTTGTCGCAGACTTGAATCAGCGCTTAAAAGAAATGCTCGCAGACGGTTCGATCACGATGTCTCTGCTTGGAGCGACGGAGACAAGCGTTCCAAACCTTGAATACCTGAAATTCATGGATGAGGAGCTTCTTCTGATGGTTCCAAAAGGTCATCCGCTTTTCTACGACTATAAGACACTTGCGCCTAACCAACCGATCCCCGTTCTCGAAGATCTGAGCGTATTAAAAGATACCCCGATTCTGGCAAACGAGAGCTACACCTCGTACTCCAACCTCGTCGACGAGCTTTACCGAAATGCCGGTCTGACCTCAAATATCATTTTTCGTACCGGCATCATCCCTCTGCTCTACGAGATGGTCTTAAACGGAGTCGGAACTGCCCTCGTGCCAGACTCCTACTACAACCCGGACGACGATGTCTCCGTCTACTCCCTCTCCCCGCGGATCATCGTCTATCAGGGCATCGGGATTCGGCGCGGATACCAGCTGTCCGAGGCAGAAGAATACCTGATTCACCTTGTCATGAACAGCTGGGGGTCCCCGTACTACATGCATCAGTATGCCGACTACTATCTCGAACAGCGAAAGGAACGCATCAACACCTATGAATACAACAAATTTTGAGTACATGCTCACACTTGAAAAGACAGGCACGGTGACGCAGACCGCCGAGCACTTTTTCGTCTCTCCATCCGCAATCAGCCAGTGTCTCAAAAACGAGGAAAAACAGTTCGGCTATCCGATTTTTGAGCGCAAAGACCGAAAAATGATTCCCACTCCCGCCGGTCAGATCTATCTCAACGGTGCGAGACGAATTCTCCAGATCCGCTCCCAGACACTCGCACAGATTCATCATCTCGCTGAGACAACCGCATCTATCCGCATTGCAGCAATCCCCGTTCTATCCCGCTTTGTCAAGGATGTGTTAAAACCTGAATTGTCTCGTCTCTTCCCTGATGAAACCTTTGAGTGGATCACAACCGATTCCCGAACCGGTGTCGCCTACACAGACAACCGTCTCGCAGATTTTGCCCTCGTGACAATCCCTGCCTCCATGCCGACAAGCGGTCATGAGATCACGCTCGGAAAAGACCGCCTTTTCCCTGTTGTCCCTATGGCATACCTTCGCACAAAACTAAATCATATCCCAACGCTTTCCGACTGTGCCTCCATCCCATTTATTCTGTTAAAAAGGGGAAGCTATATGCGAGAATGTCAGGATCAGGTTCTCGCAAAAAATCATCTGATTCTAAACCGCATCTATGAGGTTGATCACTCTCTCAAGGCAAAAGAATTCTTAGAGGACGGCAAAGGAATCGCCTTTCTGCCGGGATCGATGATTACCGAAGATATCCGTGCCCACTGCTACATTCTCACAGTCTCCCCGGAGATCACATTTTTTTATCGATTGATTGAGAGCCCCCAGTTTGTAGAAAAAATCGAAATTAAAAACGTCGCCAACGCGATTTGTCGCCTGTTTGAAGAAAAAAGCGGAATCAGGCTCAAGGTATAAAACTCATTTTTCTATCACAACAAAAAGCCCCCGCAAGCGGAATTTCCACCTGCGGGGTTCTTTTTGGGATTTCATCATCAAATTTTCAGTTGATTCTCAAGCAATCTTACGATAGACAAAGCATTTGTCCCATCACTCTCTAAATCTGCTTACTGCTCTACGCTCTTAGCGATTTCCTGGATCGTGTTGAAGATCTCTTCATCGTTCTTTTCAGAATCTGCTGCGTTTAAGTAGTACGGCATCATATCTACGTTTGCAACTGCTTCCTGTGCCTTCGGATCGTCAAGGATCTGCTGAACGAGGTTCTCATACCAGGTGATGATCTCATCGGAGGTATCCTTCGGGAAGTAGAAGGAGAAGTCACAGTCCGGATATACCAGATCGATACCCTGCTCTTTCAGAGTTGGAATGTCCTTGATCAGGTCATAACGCTCTTCGGTCGGAGCACCGATGCAGGTGAACTGTCCAGCGGTCAGATAATCCTTACAGTTGATGTATGCACCCGGCATCAGGTCTACCTGACCGGAAAGCATTGCAGCGATCTTATCGGAGTTAGAACCTACATCTACCAGATCCAGATCGATACCTGCCTCTTTCTCAAATGCAAGTAACTCATAGTAGGTGTATGCACCAACCTCGGTACAAGCCTTCATCTGTCCCGGTGCTGCCTTTGCTGCCTCAATGAACTCGTCCAGATTCTTGTACTTCTCAGAGTTTACATACAACTGCTGTGCCGGGTCCTTTGCGAAGGTCGGTCCCAGCTTAAATGCGGTATAGTTGTAATCCGTTACACCTGCGATGTTTGCAACGTTTACAAGGTTATGACCATACAGGAAGGTCGTGCCATCCGGCTCTGCGGAAAGCACCTGGTTTGCTGCTACGGAACCTGCTGCACCGTTTGCGTTTACAACGATGAAATCAACACCGGTCAGCTCTTTTGCGTACTGAGCAAATACACGAGCGGAAAGGTCAGTGTTACCACCTGCACCTGCCGGTACAACGATGGATACGGTAGAATCCGGCTTCCAATCGCTTGTAGCGGTGGATGCATCTGCCTTGCTCTCGCCACCTTCAGTCTTGGTCTCGGTTGCAGTATCAGCCTTCTGTTCTGCTGTCGTTGCAGTCGTGCTGTCAGCTCCGCCGCTACATCCTGCTAAACCCATTACCATTGCTCCTGCCAGTACCGTTGCCAAAAATCTCTTTTTCATAGTTGTATCTCCTTTTCCCTTTATTTTTTATATAGTTTTGTATTGCTGCTCTAAGTTTCTTAACCCGTTTTTACTTTTTACCTAATCACCTATTTTTTAGCCCAATGCTTTTTTCTTTGCGTAGAAGGTCTTCAGCTCCTTAAATACAGACCAAACCAGAACTCCTACTGCTACAAAGAAGAATGCATCAAAAATCGGTCTTGTGAAGAATGCTCCAAAGGACTTGTACTGCATGATACCACGGCGCAGGTAAGTCTCAAGCATGCTACCGATCAGGAAGCACAGAACGAACGGAGTCGTCGGCAGTTTGAACTTGTGGAAGAGGTATCCAACCACACCGAAGATCAGGATCGACTGTACATCAAAGATACGGTTATTCGTTGCATAAGCACCTACACAGCATAGAACCAGAATCAGCGGAAGCAGGATGTGCTTCGGAACTTTCAGTACCTGTACGAAGCCCTTGATACAGGTCCACTCTACAACCAGCATGATCAGTGTACAAATGATACATGCAGCGAAGATTCCGTATACGACATCACCGTTCTTTACGAACAGCAGAGGACCTGCGGACAGACCGTGAATCAGGAAACCACCAAGCATCATTGCGGTTACGCCATCACCCGGGATACCAAGTACCAGAAGCGGGATCATGGCTCCACCGATTGTTGCGTTGTTTGCAGACTCAGTTGCTACGATACCATCCGGGCATCCTTTTCCGAACTCTTCCGGATGCTTGGACATGTTCTTAGCAGTTACATAGGAGAGCATTCCGGAAGTAGAACCACCGATTCCAGGAAGGATACCGATTCCGGTTCCGATCAGTGCAGAACGAAGGAAGTTCGGAAGGTGATAAACAAACTCTTTCATGCTGAATCCAAATCCCTTTACCTTGTTGATCGGGATCGTCTCAAGTTTTCCGTTACCCATTGCCTCAGCGGTGATCAGGATATCGGAGATTGCAAAGATACCGATCAGAGTAGGAAGGGTATCAAAACCTGCCATCAGGTTTGGGTTTCCAAAGGTGAAACGTGCGGTTCCATCGATCGGAGCCATACCGATCAGGGTAAACATCAGACCGAGCATACCAGCTAAAAGACCGCGAATCATGTTTCCGGAAGAAAGGATTGCTACCATCGTCAGAGCGAAGAAGCAGATACCAAAGTTCTCAGCCGGAGTAAATTTCAGTGCCACATCTGCCAGAAGCGGTGCACAGAAGGTAAGTACCAGGAAGGAGAAAATGGAACCCAGTGCAGAGAACACAATTCCAAGTCCCAAAGCCTTCATTGCCTCACCCTTTTTCGCCATCGGATATCCATCAAATGTTGTTGCGATGGAAGATGCCGTACCAGGCATGTTCAGCAGAATTGCGGAAATCAGTCCACCGGAGATACCTCCGATGTACACAGCTACCAGAGTGTTCATACCGAGGGACGGTGTCATCGAGAAGGTCAACGGCAACATCAGTGCCACTGCCATCGAAGCGGACAGTCCCGGAATCGAACCAAATACAATACCGATTGCTACGCCGGCGATCATCAACAGAATGGATGCCGGGTGCATAATACTCACAAACGCATTTCCCAAAAGTCCTAATGCCTGCATCTCTTTCGCCTCCTACAAATTAATTGAGAAAATTCCTGCCGGCAGAACGATCTTAAATCCATAACGGAACAGGAAGAATACCACAAGGGTAAACACCACATCGATCACTGCAAGTAGAATTGCCTGCTTCTTTCCTCTCTCGTCGTCCGGGGAAAGAACCATCATCTGGCAAAACAGGAATACCAGGGTGGAAAGAATGAAACCAACCGGCTTCATCATAAACACATAGACCAGCATCAGAATCACGCTCTCAAGCACACGCTTGTAATCGCAGTCCTCTATGTCATCTGCCTTGATCTCCGCGTTATGCATCTTAAAGTTCTTGATGCTTAAGAACGTGAGCGCTGCTGCAAGTGCAAAGGTGATTACTCCGATTACCATCGGCATAAATTCCGGTCCAACCTCCATAACCTTTGACTTCGGGAGCATCTGCGCCATCACCATCATGACTGCGGACAGTGCCATGAAAAAGATACCGACTACAATGTCTCCATACTTTTTGAAAAACATCTCTGTTCCTCCTTTCTCAGTGCCATCACTCGACTCCTCCTTTGTTAATGTCTTCATGATCTCTCTCTTTGTTTATGAATTATTTATATCAAATTCACAGAAAGATTGCCAATATTTATTCTTTATTCACAGAATAAGCAAAGCTAATTTCACAATAGACCTTTTTGTTTTCACTGGATATATGAGAGTTTTGTTGAAATGGATACAAAACGATTGGAATTGAGATTTAAACATGATATAATGAGTGTTAACGAGGGGGAACCAGTTTACTTGTTCATCCCGAGTGGCGAATGGCGATCACGATAGCTACGAAGTAGCATCAAGTACCGAAGGTACGAATCGTGATCTAATAACTGTCAGCAAGCAAACCACCTGTATCAGCAGACAGGTGAGTGCGAGAGCGCGTGTTTGCAAGCCTACAAGCAAACAGTTAGAGGGAAAATACAAATTAACATTTCAGATACTTTTAAGTCCAGCCAAGGTACACGGTAACACTTCTTGCGTGTCAAAAATAAAAAAGGTAGGTATAATACGGATATGGATGTGAAATATTTGAATTACATTCTGGCGATTGCCAGACACAAGAATATGACGATTGCTGCTGAAGAATTGTTCGTCTCTCAATCCTCTCTCAGCCAGTATCTTTCCAGACTGGAGCAGGAACTTGGTACTCCTCTTTTTTACCGGACGAAGACAGAGCTCGTTCCCACACCAGCAGGGGAGCTTTACATCGATTCTGCAAAAAAGGTTGTAGCCATTCAGAAAGAGCTTTACCATAATATCGCCGCGCTGAATCACCGCGGAAATATCCGAATTGGAGTGACTTCCAACTTTGGAATGCGTATGTTATCAGAACTGATTCCAGACTATAAGAAAACATATCCAGACGTGTCAATCGAGATCTCAGAGCTCGGACTTCCTGCGCTCAAAAAGATGATCATGGAGGAATCTCTTGATCTTGGAATCGTCGCCGTTCCGAATCTCGCACCGTTTGCCGATCAGGCAAAGGTACTCCGCAAAGAGCTGATTCTGTTCGCAGTTCCGTCCTCTCATCCCTATGCGAAGGAACATCCAAACGATACGTTGACTCCGCAAGAGTTAGCAAGGGCATTCTCGAACGAGAACTTTTTGAATTCCAAACGTGGTTCTTCCCTGCGAATCGTCGCAGATCAGATCCTGAGCGAAGCGAACTTCACGCCTCACGCCTTCTGCGAGACGAACAACATCGCCGCAACCCGCAATATGATCGCTCACGGGAATGGGGTCGCCTTTATCGCAGAATCCTGTGCAGTCGACCGCGACCGGATCACCTACTATTCGTTCAATCCGCCGCTTTTCCGGCTCAATGCACTCTTCAACCGCAAGAACTGGAACCCCAGCGAGGCAGAACAGGTATTTTATCAGCTTCTGCTCCACTATTTTGATTCCATCACAGAGTCTCCTTATCTCGCGGAGTCTCACACAGTATCAAACTAGAAATGTCAAACCCAAAATGAGCGGATCTGAAATCTGATTGTAAACGTTTTTTCAAAAAACAATTTAAGTTTGAGATTTCTTCGTATCCGAAAGAGAAAATTTCCGCAAAAATTTTCTCTTTCTTCAACGTTGTATAAAAATACATTTCCCCCTGAGCATTCTACAAACGGAACAAACCTGAAAAATCCGATTTGCGAACGCTCGATTTTCTCTCTTACTGTATCCTGTAAGATGTCTTTATTTTACCACTTCTCTGTCGCTTTCACAAGCGG
This sequence comes from Brotaphodocola catenula, assembly GCA_020686985.1. Lineage (GTDB taxonomy): Bacteria > Bacillota > Clostridia > Lachnospirales > Lachnospiraceae > Brotaphodocola > Brotaphodocola catenula. The sequence continues at coordinate 33,355 of JAJEPU010000013.1, read as the reverse complement.
GATACCGGTATTTCTTGCATAAAAATGCATACAAAACGGACATCTTCAGGCATTTTCGCTCAAATAAAATCTCCGCCATCCGTCTCCTCCAAAAAGCGCAGACAGTCCAGAATTCCCGCCATGTAAGTCCAGTTCAATTCGCACTCATATGCTGACGTGATCTTCTCAATCATCTCATCGATGCAATGTCTCTGGTCAAGCTCCAATCTCAGTTGCGCATAGTGATCGCTCGCCTTGGCAGCCTCCTCCATCTCCTCTCTGAGTTTCGGCTGTAACAGAACAAACTCTGCCCTTGCCCGCTCCCGAAATCTCTGCATAACCGGATACATTCTCCTGCCTATTTCGCCACTGTGCTCTCTCTTCATCGCATATCCTCCTTTTCTTTCCATAAGAAGAGATGTCACATACAGAAAGTTATCTGTCTCTTCTCCTGGGAATTTCTACTTCCTGTATGCTATAATGCGGTGAGTTCCTCGTTTGAAATCTGTGAAATCTCGATCATTCCTGCATTTCTGCTCAAAGGATCTCTTCTTTTATAATCAAACAATCGATAAGTTCCATTGCTCAAACGCTCCAAATGTGCCATTCTTGCCATCTGTCTCGAATCATATCCCTCATAATGCTTCAAATAATGCGGACTTTGCTCTTCCTTTCGGAAAAATCTTCTCGTCTCCTCCTTCCACTCTCCAGGGTCGGGAGCAAACGATGGACGACTCTTGATGTTCTCTCTCAGATAAAGATCACACATCAGGAGATCCCGAAATACCTCCCGCTTCTTCGGAAACAGCTCTGTCAACAATTCCCACAAAATCTCATAGCGCGCCATTCGGCTGTGGTTTACCTCAAACAAATGATTCTTCTCATAATAATCTGCGAGCACTTCAAACATCTCATACGGTGAATCATACGCTTTCTCGAGTTCTCCGAGTGTCAAACAGAACTGGCGACTGTTGTAGTAGACTTCGACCATCTCCTCAATCTGCTTTAACACAAGCACGTCTCTATACGGAAGCCAGCGTGTTGACAGAACCTCATACGGCGGAGCGGAGGCATACTGAAGACCACACTCCTGCGTCATCTTCTCCATACAGGAACCCTTCAGCACCTTCAGGAATCCAAGCTGAAGCTGTTCTGGCTCCATCCGGTAGACATCATCAAATGAATGACGGAAACTTTCCAAATTCTCCCACGGCAATCCCGCAATCAGATCAAGGTGCTGGTGAATCCGTCCCCAGCTGTTGATTCTCGCCGTCATCTCCCGAATCTGATCAATGTCCGTCTTTCTGTGAATCGCCTCAAGCGTTCTCTCGTTTGTCGACTGAACTCCGATCTCAAGCTGAACAAGTCCCGGGCGCATCGTTGACAAGAGCTCAAGTTCCTCATCATCGAGAAGATCCGCTGCTATCTCAAAATGAAAGTTCGTGATCCCATTGTCCTGATCCCGGATAAACCGCCAGATCTCCATCGCATGATCTTTCCGACAGTTGAACGTTCGATCCACAAACTTGACCTGTGGAACCTTTGCCTCAAGAAACCACGCCAGCTCCTTCTTCACAAGGTCAAGTCCGCGAAACCGCACTCTCTTGTCAATCGAAGACAAACAGTATGCACAGGAAAACGGGCAACCGCGACTGCTCTCATAATAAATGATGCGATGCTCCAACTCTTTTGTGTCCACACACTCATAGGGAAACGGAATCTGGCTCATATCCATATAAGGGCGGATTCCCGTCTCTATCACGCCTGTACCGTCCGGACTCCGGTATGCCAAACCGACAATCTCCTTCCAGTTTTTAGGATCTCCGCCCGCTCTCACACAGTTTTCGAGCAACTGTGCAAACGTCTCTTCCCCCTCTCCTTTCATCACGAGATCCACCACTGGATTCTCTTGTAGTGTCTTGCTCACATCATAGGAAACCTCCGGACCACCCATCCAGATCTGCACATCCGGGAGAACCTTCTTCACATCCGCCAAAAGTTCTCTCACATAGGCAATATTCCAGATATAGCAGGAAAATCCGATAATGTCTGGCTTTCTTCGGTAAAGATCCTGCAAAATCTGCCCGATCGGCTGGTTGATCGTGTATTCCGCCAGCTCAATCTGTACCATTCGATCTGAAAGCTCCTCACGATTTGAGTCACCAAACTGTTCCCTAAGAATCTTCTCCCCGTATGCTTTCAAACTGTAAATTCCAAGATTAGAATGAATGTATTTGGCATTGATCGCCGTCAAAAGAATTTTCATCGCTCGTTCTTCTCACTTTTCCCTATAAACTCTATTTTATCGTTATCTATCTCCACGAACGTTTGTTCTGTTTTTATTATAATCGATTTTCCAGATTTATACAAGAGGAAGATCATCAAAATCATACAAATTTACCGTTCATGCATTACCCGAAGAGGTTACTGTTCACGCATTGCGCAAACAGCAACGGATTTTGCCGATGCTTCGCATTCCAAATCGGCAAAATCTGCTACCACCACTGTATCATACGGCATTTTCAGTTCAGAAAATGCCTACCCGTGTACAGTAACCCGAAGAGTCATTACAAATTTTCCCGCAAAATCTCTATCCTTGACAATCTGAATCTTCAGTGATAGAATAAATCTACCGCTGAGATACTGCGGACCAGTCAGGGCTTGTACTGGTTTCGACGGGGATCATGCAGCTGGTGAAGCTATCCGCATGCGATGCGTTAAATGGCAAAATTAAAATTAAACGCTGAAGATAATTTAGCATACGCAGCCTAAGTGCTGCTGTCAGCCTTAGTGCACTCACACATTAAGAATCTGGCATCGACTATGTGAGAAACGACATACATTAAGCTTTGCGTGTATGGGCGTATCATGAAGCTACTGAAGCCACAAGGGTGCCTGTTTTCGTGTGGCGGAGGGAATGTCAAATAACCGGCTATGATAGTAGAAGAACAGGGAATTGATTTTCGGACAGGGGTTCGATTCCCCTCAGGTCCATTTATCTTGGACAGAATGATTTTATGAAATAACGATACTGTATGTGAGTAACACAAGGTACAGTATCGTTATTTTTTTGAGAAACCATCAGTAAATTAACTCAAATCACGCACCAAACTTCTCCAAGCGTCAACAAAAACTTAGAAACTGAGCTAATAACGAAAATTTTATATATACAGGAGGAAACTTTTATGAACCATAACGAATTTATGAAACTTGCAATTGAGGAAGCATACGAAGGAATTCAGAAGAGACACGGCGGTCCGTTTGGATGTGTGATCGCAAAAGACGGAAAAATCATAGGCAGAGGTCACAACCGCGTTCTCCTCAACCACGACGCCACCTGCCACGGCGAAATGGAAGCAATTCGGGATGCATCCCGCAATCTTGGCTCCCACGATCTGTCAGGAGCTGTTCTCTACACAACCGCTGCCCCATGTCCGATGTGCAAAGGCGCAATCCTCTGGGCAAACATCGACAAAGTTTACTACGGATGCACAATCAACGACACCGACCAAATCGGTTTCCGCGATGAAGTCTTCTATGAGAAATGGAACGACGATAAAGACGGAAACTACGGCGAGGAACTTGAGCGCGATGCCTGCAAAGAGTTATTTAAGGATTACGCAAAGATGGAGCATCAGATTTACTAATTGACTCTGCAAGCCAAAATTTAAACGTGAATCCTCGCTCATTCTTATCCAAATGATTCACTGAATCCGAGACCGAGAAAAGCATTTGCGGATGTTGTGAAATTTCGGTAGGATAAAAAAACAAATGCTATAACTACACACAAAAAATTAAAGAAATGACTGAGCATTCGGACTTTTCAAAAAGGTGGCATTTCAATGAAAGTAAGACAGATAAAACAGCAAAAACAAATACGTCTATTTTTAGTTGAAGAATTTGGAGAACATGCAGGCAAGGCATTATTTAAAAAGCAGACGCAGGCGCTGGACAAGCTGATAAACGACACAAAAAACAAGTCAAAAAATCAGATGAAAACTCTCACGCAAACCATCCTTCCCCGCATTGCACTGTATCAGGTTCTCGCAAAAGAAGACCTCTCAGAGGAGCATATATACAGCTATATGCGAACTTATATGCTTGAGATTGTCGCGAGACAAAAACATTCCACCATGATAAAAATGGAACTCATCCCCGGATTTTACTGGCTTTACAGCACGATTGCCCTGAAAATTATGCGAAAAAGTGATCTGCATGAAAGCAAATTGAATCACGGCAGAGATTTCTTTGATTTTACGATCACAAAATGCCTCTGGCACACGGCCTGCGTCGAAAACAGCTGTGCAAACCTGTGCCATCTGTTCTGTGATGTCGACAACGTGACCTACGGCAATTTGAAAAAGCTGGGATTTTCGCGGACAAAAACCTTAGGCTATGGTGGAGATTGCTGTGATTTTCATTTTTTCCGGAAATAACTTTTCCTCGAAGTCGACAACCAAAAACAAAAAGAACAATTTCCTATAAAACAAAAAAGCAGGCAGAAACCCATCTCGGATCTCTGCCTGCTCTTCTCTCTGAAACTTTTTGTGAAATTGTTTTTCCTCAAAATTTGTCTCACATCATCGTCTCAAATTAAATTCTGATTATTCTTACTGAATTTTGCGAATCCAGCCTTCCGGAGCTTCGATTCTACCCATCTGGATACCAGTCAGGGTGTCATACAGCTTCTGGATAACCGGTCCCATCTTCTCCATTCCACTCGGGAAGCAGATCTCCTCGCCGTGGTTCACGATCTTGCCAACCGGAGAGATCACTGCTGCGGTACCGCACAGACCACACTCTGCGAAGTCCTTCAGTTCCTCTAACTTAACCGGACGCTCAGTTGCCTTCAAACCAAGGTAGTGCTCTGCTACATAGAGCAGGGAACGTCTGGTGATAGACGGCAGAATGGAATTAGACTTCGGGGTGACAACCTCGCCATCCTTTGTTACAAACAGGAAGTTTGCACCACCGGTCTCCTCAACGTAGGTTCTGGTTGCCGGATCAAGGAACATGTTCTCATCGAATCCGTTTGCATGAGCAGTTACATTTGCATGCAGACTCATTGCGTAGTTCAAACCAGCCTTTACATGACCGGTTCCGCAAGGTGCAGCACGGTCGAAATCACTTACACACAGAGTTAACGGCTTTGCACCGCCCTTGAAGTACGGTCCAACCGGAGTTACCAGAATACGGAACTGATACTCGCTAGACGGCTTTACACCAATAACCGGGCCTGATGCGAACATGTATGGACGAACGTAAAGAGTCGCACCACTGCCATACGGCGGAACCCAATCTGCATTTGCCTTTACAACCTCATCAAGTGCCTCAAGGAAACGCTCCTTCGGGAATACCGGCATCTCCAGACGGCTTGCAGAATCCATCATACGCTCTGCGTTTAAGTCCGGGCGGAAAGTAACAATGCTTCCATCCTCGGTAGTGTAAGCCTTCAGACCCTCAAAACACTCCTGGCAATACTGAAGAATGCCTGCACACTCATTGATTACGACATTCGGATCGGAAGTCAGACCACCCTCGTCCCACTTTCCATCCTTATAATTTGCTACGTAACGTTTGTCGGTAACATGATATGCAAAACCGATATTACCCCAGTCAAGATCTTTCTTAGCCATAAATCTTTCCTCCATTCGGTATCCGCATCTTACCGAAAAATCTCTGAAAATACGAAACGATACCCAAAGCACGCTCCGCACCATTCCCCGGCAGACACACATTCTTTTTTCATAGCGGTTCAGTCAGTCTACAAGCTTACTGAACCGCTACCCTTTTCTTTTTTAATTCAGCCCAATTTTATTTTCTGTCTGAACGATAAAGTTATTATAGCCCCATTATCCGTCAAAATCAATGCCTCTTTTTCGTTTTTGACATATCTGTCTTCTATGTCAGATATAACCGCCATGATCGCATAACTCAAAGTGAATGTCCCCGCCTCTATATGATATATGGGTATCGCAAATTTTCTCAGTAGGGGAGACAATCCCCTTCTGAGTTATACGCTCCACAAAAATGCAAAGCGCCAGTGGCTCTTCCGTTGGCTGAACCCGGAGTGCGAACGAGTTTGCAAAAATTCCTTAGCGCAACTTCTGCTTATAATCCCTCTCAACCTCTCGGCGCATATCCTTCTTTGCCATATCATCGCGCTTGTCATAGAGTTTCTTTCCTCGCGCAAGACCGATCTCGACTTTTACCAAACTTCCCTTAAAGTAAACCTGGAGCGGGACGAGCGTATATCCCTTCTCCTTGATCTTGGACTCGAGTTTCAAGATTTCCTTGCGGTGCATCAGAAGTTTTCTCGCGCGGAGCGGGTCTTTATTGAAAATATTTCCCTTCTCATACGGATTGACATGCATGCCGTAGACATAGACCTCGCCGTGGTTGTCGATGCGGACAAACGCCTCCTTAATGCTACATTTTCCCATGCGAATCGACTTGACCTCCGTGCCAAACAGCTCGATTCCGCACTCATATTTCTCATCGATAAAATAATCGTGATATGCTTTTTTGTTATTCGCAATCAGTTTAAATGCCTCTTTGCTACCCATTTTTTCTCACTCCTCCTCGCTTATTTTTCTTCCATGCTCATTTCCATACAACTTATTTCCGCATACCCATATTCGGAATCGTTCCGAATCTCTGCTTACTATTCCTCGCTCACTATCTCAACCAAACTATTCTGTCTACATTTCTGTCTATCTCTTGTCTACTCTTCTGTCTGTTTACTCAAAATATGGCAGAAAATCCACAGTTCTCGTCAGTTTATCCGTTCCAGATACCGTGACCTTAACCTTCTGTCCAAGGCGATAGATCCGTCCGCTCCGCTCTCCGCGAAGCTCCATCTTCTCCTCACTGAACAGATAGTAATCCCCATAGAGATCGCTGACGCGCACAAGTCCCTCGACTGTATTCGGAAGCTCCACATAGAATCCCCAGTTCGTCACACCGGAAATCACGCCCTCGTAAATCTGTCCGACCCGCTTCGACATATACTCGCACTTCTTCATCTTCACGACCTCGCGCTCCGCCTCATCCGCACGGCGCTCCGTCTGAGAACACTGGATCGACACCTCGGTCAGAATGCTGTCATAATGGCTGATCCGCTTGCCGGTCAAATTTCCGTGAAGATTCTCTTTGATAATCCGGTGAATCTGGAGATCCGGGTAACGGCGAATCGGGGACGTAAAGTGCGTATAGTAGCGCGCTGCAAGTCCAAAATGACCACCGCTGATCGGCATATACTTTGCCTGCTTCATCGAGCGCAGTGTCAAACGGCTGATCAGAGCCTCCTCCTCGGTTCCTTCGATTTTTGTCAGAAGTTTCTGGATCTCCTTCGGGTGAACCTCCCCGTTCTGCAAATGCAGAGAATAACCGAAATTGTTGATGAAAATACCAAGTCGCTTCATCTTCTCCGGATCTGGATTGTCATGGGTACGATACAAAAACGGAATTTCCTGCCAGTAGTAATCCTCCGCAATCGTCTCATTCGCCATCAACATGAAATCCTCAATAATCTTTGTTGCAGAATTGCGCTCATACGGTTTGATCTCCGTCGGGTGTCCTTTTTCATCGAGCAGAATCTTCGTCTCCGGGAAATCAAAATCGATCGATCCGCGCTGGGAACGCTTGTCGCGCAGAATGTCCGCGAGCTCCTTCATGCAGTCAAACATCTCCACAAAACCGTCGTACTCCGCCATCACAGCCGGATCGCGGTCGGTGATAATCGCATTGACTGCGGTGTAAGTCATTCGTCTGTCGACACGGATCAGCGTCTCTGCAACCTCATGGCTGAGTACTTTTCCGTGCGGATCAATATCCATGATACAACTCAGCGCAAGACGATCGACTCCCTGATTCAGCGAGCAGATTCCATTGGAGAGCTTGTGCGGAAGCATCGGCACAACACGATCCACGAGGTAGACACTCGTTCCGCGCTTCAATGCCTCACGGTCAAGCGGGCTTCCCTCTCTGACATAGTGGCTGACATCCGCAATGTGAACACCAAGACGATATCCGAAGTCCTCTCTGCTGATCGTGATCGCGTCATCGAGATCTTTTGCGTCCTCGCCGTCGATCGTGACAGTCTGCCAGTCTCGGATGTCTTTTCTTCCGACTTTCTCCGCCTCCTGCACCTCATCCGGGATGTGCTCAATCTGCTCCATAACTTCCTGCGGGTACTCATCCGGAATTCCGTATGCCTTGACGATTGAGAGAATGTCAGTGCCCGGATCATTTACATGACCGATAATCTCAACGATCTCTCCCTCCGGCTTCTTTCTCTCTCCGCCGTAATCAGTGAGCTTGACAATGACCTTGTGACCGGTCACTGCTCCCATATCCTTTCCCTGCGGGATAAAGACATCCTCCCCGATCTTCTGGTTATCCGGAATCACAAATCCAAAATTCTTGCTCTTCTGATAATATCCCACAAGTGTCTGATTTGCGCGCTCAAGCACCTTCACAACCGTCCCCTCGGCCCTGCGTCCTCCGCGCGCCGGCTCTGCAACAATCTGAACCCGGTCGCCATGCATCGCGTCTTTTACCTTGTCATACGGGATGTAAATATCATCCGGGCGACCCTCAACTGTGACAAAACCGAAGCCTTTCGCGGTTCCGGAAAACGTACCAGTAAGGAATTCTGCTGACGGAATCTTATATTTTCCGCGCTTTGTCAAAATGACCTTTCCGTCCTGCTCAAGCGATTCCATGACCTCGCGCAGTTCGTCTCTCTGATCCCTCGAAAGATTCAGAAGCATCGCAAGTTCCTTGAGCTTCATGGGCACATACGTCGGATCATTTAACAGTGCCAGCATCGTCTCTTTTCTCTGATTCAATAATTCTTCTGTCATAAATTCCAGTTTATTTCCTTTCTCCAAAAATTTTTGAAAAACGTTATTTGAAAAAAGCACCCTTGTTTCCACAAGAGTGCTTCACCTGTCACAGTTCCTGCGTTGCACAAACTGTAACGGATTTTGCCGATGCTTCGCATTCCAAATCGGCAAAATCTGCTTCCAACATTGTATCATACGGAATTTTCAGTTCAGAAAATTCCTAGCATATACAATAATCTTCATTTCTTATAAAATATTCAGGACAAGGGATAATAGCATAAACAGAACTGCGGCAGCTGTTGTCGCTTTCTCCAGGTTTCCTTCCATAGAACGGCCCTTGTTACGGCCCCAGTAGGTATCTGCCATACCACCGATTGCTCCAAGACCCTGGCTCTTTCCCTCCTGCATCAGAACGACTACGGTCAGAAACAGGCATATAAGAACGAAAATTACGCACAAAATTGTCTTCAGCATCCAAAAACACCTCCTAATTCCCAAACTAATAAAGAATCTCTCTTGCGGGATTCTTGTATTTTCCCATAAAACAAAGATATTTTATCACAGGTCTGCCTAAAACACAAGGGAAATCGATGTTGATACAACGCGCGAACAGCAACGAATTGCAATCACGCATTACGCCATTGTGCGGTACTCCTGCTTCCAGCGCTTGATTAACTTCATTTCGCCCTTCTCTCTCTGCGCCTGCTCCTGTGCAAAGAGCGTGTCGAGCTGTCTGACCTGAACCGAATTCTCTGCACGTTTTCTTGCGCTCTCCATCTCCCGCTCCCAGCCATTTTTCAGCTCCGGCGTCGCCAAAGCCTTAAATCTCTCACCGAGTCTCAAATCCGGGTCGAGCCTTGTCAGATAGTAAATCTTGCGCAAAATCTCCGGATTGCCATCAGCTGAATATGCGCGCTTATACGCCTCAAATGCCTTGTCATAGCGAAACATTCTCGCATAGCAGGAGCCAATGTTATTTCCGACACGTGAACGGAAGGATTCATTGACAACCTCGTCCGCCGGGAGTTCCAAAAGTTCCTGATAAATCTTGACCGCACGCCCGTACTGGCGCATCGAAAACAGCTCATCTGCCTTCATTCTGCGGTATTCTGCCGGATGTTTTCCGCGCAAATCCGTCATCTGCTGACGGTAATGCGCGACTTCCTGTGCCGTGTAATAATCGCTCTCCTGAAGAATCATCGGCAGAATCTCATCCGGATTCTCCCCACTCTTCATCCACTGGTCAATCTTGAGCGCGAGAAAGCCCTGTCCGAGTTCCTCCCGCATGAAATCAAGCAGGGATTCCCTGACAAAACCATCGAGCACAAGCAGTGGATAATGGTAAATCACATAGGCCAGCTCCTGAGTGGAGGAGAGGCGCAGTCCCAGTTCCTCGGCATAGTAAGGATGGGTGACATGTTCCTGTCTACATAACAATAAACTCATATCATAACCTCTTGTCTGATCTGTACCCCGGAGGACGGGAAAAGTTCTCCGAGTCCCTGATCCTTTAAGATGACTTCCATCGTCTGTTCATCCGGAAACGAAATCTGCACCCGCACCTTCGTCGTCCGTTCTTCCCGCTTCGGAAATCCTTCCAGAAAAATCGAGACAGTCTTCCGGTTCGTCACATCCTGCGGAGTCACCACAAGATCAACGGTATTCTGATGGTCCGGAATCACATCCACGCTCGCGATACGGCTGTGCCAGCGGTCTCCGGCTGACGCAAGCACGATCGAAGTTTCCTGTCCCTTGCGGATGACATTCATCGAGATCGTCGTCTTCAAGCGTCCCTCACAGATCATCGTGTACGGGAACAATGTTTTCTCCTGATTCATGTCCTTTGCACAGTAGGATGCTCCTCTCGCAAACAGAGCCGTCTCCATATAGACTCTGCGTTTCATGCAGACCATATTCATGAATTCCGGCGCCCAATCGCGCTTTAAAAATCCCTTTCCTGCAAGAAAGATTGCAGAATACGCTTTTTTCTGCATCATCCGCTCTCCGCACGAGCAGACAATCTTGTCCGCCAGACGCTTTCCTGAGGCAGTCGCGAGAATATCAAGACGAAAACTCTCCTCGAGCTCCTCGTAATCTGCCATGACGATCGTCTGATTCGTCGTCTTCTGCACTTTCATCTCATAATAGCGGAATCCCTCATCGGAGAGGTCAAACATTCCTGTCGTCCCCATCCAGATCTCGCGCTTCTGGCTGACCATGTAGTACAGAAAACTCTCGGCATGGCTGATCATGTCGATCCGCTCTGCGGGAATTCCAAGCCGGTCTGCACACGATTCGAGAATCTCAAGCATCTTGGAATCGTATCGGCGCACAGCAACGACAATGCGGTCAACCGTCTCCTTCTTCGTCTCCGCCCGGATCATTTTCAAAATCTCCTCGAGAAAATGTCCGAGAATTTCTTTTCCCGTATAACGGACATCTCCGACTGTCGAAGACTCTCCCTTTAATGCACGGCTCACGAGCTTGTCGAGAATCACGCCGTCGCCATTTAAGGTGTGCGTATAGGCATCTTCTCCGACATACCAGCTATCCGCCGTTCTGTTCTTGCAGATCACGGACGGAAGCGACCAGATCTTTTCCTCATCCGCACAGCTGACCTGCGTATATTCATCGCATAAATCGATGCCAACAATCAGTCCGTCCATACAACCCTTATCCTTTCTCTCACTTTTACAGTCACAGTTCGCAGTCGCCTGTTTTTCTATTGCGCCCATTACATCAGCCCAAACAACTCTTCCATGACTGCACTATCCGTGAGATATTTTTTCATCTTATCTTTCAGTGTGCCCTCTTCCTTCAGAGACAGGCAAAGTCCCATCTCATTGAGGGAGGCAAAACGATTTCCCGCTGAACTTGTCATCTCAATGTCGCAGGAAATGCTTCCCTCGTCCACGAGAACCCGCTTTCCATCTTTCCGGTCGTAAACCTGATACTCCAAAAGCTCTCCCTCAAACAGAACTTTCTGGTGCACATAGATTCCCGGATATACCTTTCGCAGCTCCTCCGGCGCATACTGTTCCTCATCCGGAAGCACTCTCGCCATCAGCTCCGGTCGGCTGTCCCGATCGCCGTGATACTCGACAATCACTTTGTCCATAATTCCATCCGGCATCGGCGTCAGGCGTCCGAGATCATGGAACCATGCAAAGACTCTTCCCTCTGAAATCAAAAGATCGACAATTTTTCTCGCAAGCTCCTTCTGCTCCTCACTCAGGGTCTTCATGCTCGCATAGTGACGACAGAGCGCCAGCAGGTAGATTGTCGGAACCCGGCTCTTATCCTCCGCCTTGTTCATCACGCGCTCAAGATAGTCAAAAACACGTCCCGAACCAATCTTCTCGTGCAGGAAATAGTCCACCGACTTCGTCGTAAAGTAGGCGCGCACGACAAGCTCACTCGTTGCCTTGCCATCCACATACCAGTCAAAGACCTGATCGAGACGGTCAGTTTCCCCGCTGAACATCATCTGGGCGAGCAGACGCTCCGGCAGATCGTAGAGTGCAATATGGTCGCGGACGCTCTGGCTGAGCACCTTAAACATCTGCTTCGTCGAGCCGTTAAAGTACTCACAGAGATAGTCGAGAACGGCATCGTCGTAACGTCCCTCTGAGAACAGCTTGCAAGCGAGCAATACCAGACGGTCATCGCGTCCCGAGATCTCCTTCAAAATCATGCCGGAACAGAGCTTTAAGAGTCGCGCACTGCGAACACTCTCCCAACCGTAAGTGCACATGATGTCAAATGCATCCCGGTAATAACCCTGCCACGTCAGAATCTCACAGATCTGTCCGCGCTCCGCATTGTTCATTTTCGTCAAATCAAGGCGGGCGAGATACTCCACATCATCCGGAAGCTCCCCGGCATCGCTCTCGATCATGCGCTGATCGTACTCGAGAATTCTTGAGAGCACTCTGCGACGAAACAGCAGGTTAAATCTCATCTCCTCGGATGCCTCTCTGAGACGGATCAGCTGTCCGTCATCGGAAATGCCATTCTCAACGATCAACCTGCACTCCTGAAGGCGAAGCATCGGATGCTCCGGGAATACCTCATAACAGCGGGCTTCGAGCTCCCTCTCCTCCTTGTGCGCCATCGCCGGAAGTTTCTTGAACGGAAGGTTTGCATAGCGATTTCCGTACTCATCCTGAAACAGCAGAACCGGATTCTCGGAAAACAGCGGAACATACGCTGTCCCATCTTTGATTGGAAATGCATCCTGTCCCTCGGTCTCGCCACTGCACACAACAACGTAGCGGATCGACGGATTATCAATCTGAATCCGATAAGAGCGAAGGATAGACGGAAGCACTCTTGCGACCTTCTCGTCGATCATCTCCTTGTAGAGCATGTGCTCGTACAAAACGGCAATCCGGCTGTTGATCCGCGACTTGAGAAGCTGATCCATCGCGAACTTTTCCATATCGCGCTCATACTTTTTGTAAAGCTCGGATTCCGGATTCATGTAACGCAAAATATTCACATACAGCGAAGCTCTGCTGTCCTCATCTAAACTCTTCTCGTAAGAGAAATAGAGAAGCACCTCTCTCGGAAGCAGGTAGGCGTAATCCTCCGGAAGCGAATAGAGGTAATACTCATAAAGCCTGGTCAGGCTGACTCCCTCCTTGAGTGCTCTCTGATACCATGAAAAATAGCGCTTATCCCGACAGTCACTGCGAATCAGGACTCCACACAGCGCGGAGAGCAGCTCCTTATTCTCATATTTCTCATAAAGCGCCCTGAGCATCCGGTAGTGAAGAACACGGTGCGGTCTCACAGTCACGGAGAGCTGAGCAATCCGCTTTGCAAGCTCCTCACTGATCAGCCCACGCCTTGCTCCAAAGCTCATCACCTGCATCTCAAACTCATCGAGACGGCGAAGCAATTTCACATCCTCCTCAAAAATTTTGAGTGCCTGCATATACATCCACGGGCTTGTACATCCCTGCGCAAACAGTGTGTGCATCTCATCGAGAGTTCCCGCCGGGTTCATTGCCTGATCCGGATCAATCAGGAGCTGAATCAGGTAGAGGTATCCTCTCGCCATCGCCTTCTTCTCGATCGATTCATTCTGTCTGACAAGACGAAGCAGTCCCTCTCTCTGTCCCGGTTTCTGCTGAATCCGGTAGAGCAGGTACTGAAAATACGAATACATCACCCGATCGTCCATGCGCTGACTGTTGACCTGTGCACGGCAGGACTCGAGAAGTGCCATCGCATGCTCTCTCTCCCCGCTCACCACATAGAGTTCTGCAAGACAGAGTGCATTTCTCGCATTCTCCCCTTCGGTCTCTCTCTGAACTTCGAGTTCCTGTTTCAGCTTCCCGGCAAGTGCCTGACGACGTTTTCCGGAGACTGTCTCATACTCCAGTCTCATCTTCAGATAACGAGAGATCGATTTCTTACGCCCTTTTTGTCTCGGTTCTGCGCTCTCGTCCTCTCCGACTGCCTCGATCGGAACATCGAACTGCTGGCGGATTGTTCGCACATGGATCACACCGAGATTCTTTCCGCGGTGAAGTCGTCCCGGATTGATTGCAAACGAGACCATACAGCTCTGATCCTTGAAATCCTTTCGCTCAAAGCTCTTTCTCGGAAGCTCTAAAAAATCTCCCTCCGCCATGACCTCGATCGAGACAGCACCCCAGGTACCTGCCTTAATCTCAAGAAGATCCATACGGATGTCGGAAAGTCCCTCATAGCGTCTCGCCCTCGTGTCCACACTCAGGCTGACCGGCTTTTTTGCGCCCTGAACAACAAGGAACTCCTCAAGCTGATTCTGACGGTTTGGTCGCCCCTTAAGACCGTCATAGAGCGCACGCACACGCAGATCCTGCATAAATGGTGCCTCTGCAAAATCCTGGTACTCAAACAGTCTCAGTGCAAGCTCCTGATCCCGGTGAACGAGCTCCGCCAAATCCCCTGCCGTCTGAAGCCCGTCAAGAACTTTTCCCGACACACCGATATCTACGGAGAAAGAAAAAGGCACCTTTCTCTCTCCCCCATTGGTTACAAGATAAAAAGCACCCGAAATCACATCATCCTTTGACAGGTTTCTTCCATCAATCTCATAAGTGATGTGATTGCGATTGCCTCCAAATGCTTCCTTATGAATCCGGACGCGGGGATTGGAAGAATATACCAGTCCCTTGATAAAACGTCCCTGAAGATCCGTCACATACAGTTCTTTTTTCGTCAGCTCTCCAGCCTGTATCGCTTCTTCCACGGACTCCGGAACAACATTCACCTGTAATACATCTGTATCTACAATTCCCCGCGCCAGACGGTTAATTTTCTCTCTCATCGTATCTCCCGCAAACTCCGGAGTTTTATGCCGTCTCCTGACTTTTCTCTTTTAAGTCTTCCAAAATCTTTTAAAGATCTTTCAGGGATATTTCAGAAATTTCGACAAACTCCTACATTAATCTTCCCTATATTATCATATTTTTACTTGATTTAAAAGGATTAAATTGTTATGATTAAGAAATTAAGAAAAAAGAAAAAATCTAGGCAGGCATACAAATACTGCTTTACGGAAAGAGGCTAATCATGATGTTATCGGAACCGATGACTTTATACAAACTTATGAATCTCTACATGCTCCGGCAGGTCAGCTTTCCACTGACAAACGCACAGCTGACTGACTTTTTTTTACAGCATGAATACACCAGTTATTTTACGCTCCAGCAGGCACTCAAGGAGCTTCAGGAGTCCGGACTTGTTCGCACAGAGTCCACGCACAACACGACCCGCTACATGATCACGAAAGAGGGCGAGGAGACGTTAAGTTTTTTTGGAAAGAACATTTCCCCGGCGATCGTCGAGGATATGGATCACTACCTGAAAGAGAACCGTCTGCGCATGAGAAATGAGGTCGGCGTTGTCTCCGACTACTTTAAGTCCACGAGTCAGGACTACACCGTCCACTGCGAAGTGCGTGAGGGCAAAAGCACGCTGATTGATTTAAGCATCTCTGTGCCGGACCGCGAGCAGGCGGAGGATATGTGTGCGCGATGGAAGGACAAGAGCCAGACGATCTACGCCTATATCATGAAAACGCTGATGGGAAGCGGAGAAAACTCGGAAAATTAAGATACGATTGATTTTTCAAAATTCAGGGGACAGCCATCTTAACTGTCCCCTGTTTCTGTTTCTTGCAGTTTCTTTTTTTATTTTGCTTCGGTTCAGATTCCCTATTCTTATCTCTTACTCTTCGTAACCATTCGGGTTGTTCTTCTGCCAACGCCAAGAATCCTCGCACATCTCCTTGATTCCGTTCTTTGCCTTCCAGCCAAGCTCACGCTCTGCCTTGCTCGGATCACAGTAGCATGCCGGAACATCTCCTGCACGGCGATCCTTGAAGACATAGTTGACTTTGAGGTTGTTTGCTTCCTCAAATGCATGAATCACATCGAGTACGCTGTATCCAACACCGGTTCCGAGGTTGTAAATCCAGACACCGCCCTGCTCCTTGCTCATCTTGTCGAGAGCCTTCACATGACCGTCTGCAAGGTCTACAACATGGATGTAGTCACGAACACAGGTGCCATCCGGGGTGTTGTAATCGTTTCCGAATACGCCGAGGCACTCGAGCTTTCCTACTGCAACCTGGGTTACATACGGAAGCAGGTTGTTCGGGATTCCCTTCGGATTCTCGCCGATACGTCCGGACTTGTGTGCTCCGATCGGGTTGAAGTAACGAAGAAGCATAACCTTCCACTCCGGATCTGCGGTATGAAGATCGGTCAGAATCTGCTCAAGCATACCCTTCGTGCGTCCGTAAGGATTCGTAATCTCACCCTTCGGGCACTCCTCGGTGATCGGGATGAATGCCGGATCTCCGTATACGGTTGCGGAAGAACTGAACACGATATTCTTCACTCCGTGACGGCGCATCACATCACACAGGATCAGGGTTCCGGTGATATTGTTGTGATAATACTCCAATGGCTTGTATACAGACTCACCAACTGCCTTCAGACCTGCAAAATGAATGACTGCATCAATCTTCTCATTCTGGAAGATGTGCTCAAGTGCCGGCTCGTCCAGAAGATCTGCCTCATAGAATGTTACCGGCTTTCCGGTAATCTCCTCCACACGCTTTAATGACTCCTTGCAGGAATTGCACAGGTTGTCAACCACTACCACCTCGTAGCCCGCATTCAACAGTTCCACACAGGTATGACTTCCAATATATCCGGCTCCGCCTGTTACCAAAATAGTAGCCATAATGTCCTCCTCTTTGCTGTTCTCAAAAATACTGAGATTTCATGAGATTAATAATAACTCTGTTTTTTATTATAAATGGAGAATCCAAGAAAAACAATGATATTTTCTTCTGAATTCGTTCAACTTTTATCGAAGTTTTTCTATTTCTTCTTTCTTTACGTTTTCTGCGCAAAATTTGAGGAGGAATTCCTTCCCCCTCGATTTACAAATCAATCTAATTTTACCTGTTCTCATCTGATTTTATCTGGCAGAAATTTTTTCTGCGCACAGAAAAGCCCGCATTTTCAGCACCGCCTTCTTCTCGATTCTCGATACATAGGATCGAGAAATTCCCAAGTGCTTTGCAATCTCCCTCTGCGTCCACGCCCGTTTTCCCAAGAGACCATATCGCATACTGATGACCGTCTTCTCCTGCTCGCTCAAGCAGGTCTCAAATGCTTCATAAAGCTCCCTGACGTCCTGATCAAGAATGATCTCTTCCAGGAAATCCTTGTTTTCCGCCTGCACCACGTCCACAAGCGAGATTGCCTCCCCATCTTTATCAAGACCAATCGGCTCGAACAGCGAGACCTCCCGGCTGTACTTCTTTCCCGCGCGCAAGAGCATAAGGATCTCGTTCTCAATGCACTTTGCCGAGTATGTCGCCAGTTTCGAACCCCGCTCCGGATGAAACGTATTCACCGCCTTGATCAGACCGATCGTCCCCACCGACAGAAGATCCTCCGTCTCATAGTCTGTACTCTGATATTTTTTAACCACATGAGCCACAAGTCTCAAATTTCGTTCAATCAGGATATTGCGTGCCTCCCGATCTCCCTCTCTCAAGCGTTTCAGGCAGGCACGTTCTTCTTCAGGTGTCAAAGGCTTTGGAAATGTCTGCACAGAAAAAGCCACCCTGAAGCTTACTCATGATAATGTATGCTTCGGTGGCTTTTCCAGTGCATCTTCGGCTTTTCCGAATTTGCGGTTTACTTTTATATTTTTATGCTTTTTCCAATTTTCCTGATGGGAATGAGAATGTGCTATGCACCAAAGCACGTTCTCATTCTCTTTGCTCATTTTCTACGATTCCACATCCGTCTTCACAGGAAATCTCTTCTGTAGAAAACTGGATTCTTCCTCCGTCCTTGTTGTATTTGACTGCATTTCCTGCGACATTCTGCAAGATCTGCTTGAGATGGAGCAGACTTCCGATCAGGTGATTTTCCGATGTCAAGTAAAGGCTTTCGAACTTGATTATTGAACTTGATTATTCATTGACTGCACGGCAGATTGCAGAAAGCAGTTCGTCATATGTCTCATATGCCGGAAGCTCCGGATGATCCTTCTTGATCTGCTCGGTGCTCCGGAATAAAAATCCTGCCTTGCTCGCCTCGATCATGCCGAGATCGTTGTAGCTGTCTCCACTTGCAATCGTCTCAAAACCGATCGACTGGAGTGCCTTCACGGTCGAATACTTGGAATTTTCAATTCTCATCTTAAATCCGGTGATCTCTCCATTCTCTGCGACTTCGAGAGAGTTGCAGAAAATCGTCGGCCAGCCGAGCTTCTTCATCAGCGGTTTTGCAAACTGTGTGAACGTGTCACTGATGATGATCACCTGTCCCATCTCGCGCAGTTCATCGAGGAACTCTCTTGCACCCGGCATCGGGTCAATCTTCGCGATCGTCTCCTGAATCTCCTTAAGTCCAAGACCATGCTCTTTGAGGATTCCCAGTCTCCACTTCATCAGTTTGTCGTAATCCGGCTCATCTCTCGTGGTGCGCTTCAACTCCGGAATTCCGCTCGCCTCTGCAAATGCTACCCAGATCTCCGGTACCAGAACTCCCTCTAAATCCAAACAAGTAATGTACATGATTTTTCTCTCCTCCCGGCAAACGCCTGACAAAATGCCTGTATCTTATTTTTAATGATCTTAGCACAGGAGGCTGAATTTTTCCACCCTGTTTTTCCTCATTTTTCCGTGATTTCTTGTATTTTCTTATGTTTTCTTGTGTTTTTTTCACTTCTGTTACCTGTCAGGCGTTTCTTTATGTATTTTACAAACAGGAATGTAATTTTCTCTTTTTGTGCCGATAAAATGGGATTGATGGTTTTGCAAATTCGTTCTAAAATAGTAAGAAAAAAATTTCAAATAAATGATTGGAGATTTTTCGTATGAAAGAAGAACAGTTCCTGGACGACGGGCGAATCATCCGCACCGCCTCGATTGATGATTTGAATGCTGTCTCTGCGGTGGAGGCTGAATGTTTCCCTCCTGCCGAGGCAGCCTCAAAAGCAGATTTTGAACGCCGGATTCGCGCTTACGGCAACCATTTCTGGCTGATGTTTGAGAATGGACAACTCGTCTCTTTTGTGGATGGGATGGTCACAAATCAGGCAGATCTGACCGATGACCTCTATGAACACGCAGAACTCCACGATGAATCCGGCGACTGGCAGATGATCTTTGGTGTCAACACGATCCCTTCCTGCCGGAAAAAAGGATACGCCGGAGAATTGCTTCGTCAGGCAATCTCCGACGCAAAGGAACAGGGACGCAAAGGACTTGTGCTCACCTGCAAAGATAAATTGATTCCTTACTATTCCTCATTTGGATTTGAAAATGAGGGAATCTCGATGTCCGTACACGGCAATGTCGTGTGGTACCAGATGCGGTTGAAGTTTTAAATCAACTCTAATGTCTTTAATAAATATAACCAGAACGTCAACGAAAACGCACTTCCGCAGGTCGTCAATGCGACAATGCTTGAGGTGAGAACTCCGGCGTGTCCCATATTGCGGGCCATGACATAACTGCTGACCGTCGTACTTGAGCCAAGCATGACGAGAATCGCAATCAATTTTGCCTCCCGGAAGCCGAAGAAGACTGCCACAGGAAGAAAGATCGCGCAGAGTCCAAATAGTTTCATAAAACTGCCAAGGAATGCCGATCCCATTCCACGTTTTGCCTGTTTCCAGTCAAATCCGGCTCCCATCGCCATAAGTCCGAGCGGAGTTGCCATTCCGCCAAGAGTATTGACTGTCTTTAGCATGATTGCTGGCATCGGGATCTTGAGTACTGACCACAGGGCTCCGAAAAAAATTCCCAGAATAATCGGGTTTGTCGCAATTCCGCGAAGAGTCTTTTTAAGCAGGGTCGGATCACTCATCCCACTCTGTCCCGGACGCATAAAGGAGAGAACCACCACCGCCATCACATTGTAGAGCGGGACACTTCCGACAATCATCAGCGGTGCCATTCCCGATGTGCCATAAATATTTTTGATAAACGCAATTCCAAGAATCGCTGCGCTGCTTCGATATGATCCCTGCACAAATTCTCCTCGAATCGAGGAATCCTTGAGTGTCAGCGAGATCAGATAAACAATTGTGATGCTTAAAAGTGTTGTGCCAAAACAGAACACGACAAAGCGTGTATCCCAGACAGAGGTAAAATCTTCCACTGCGAGGTCGCCAAACAGCAAAACGGGCAATGCTGCCTTAAACACAAACTGGTTGAGACCACCGATCAGCTCCCCCTTGATCAGCCCAACGCGACGAAAAAAAACGCCCAAAACCATCAATAAAAAGATGGGAATTGTGGCGTTCAAACTAAAAATCAGATTTTCCATTTTTTCTCCTTCCGAGTACTCTCCAAAGCTACCCTGAACATTTGAGTTTTCACTCACAAAATCATTATCAGGGGTTCTTTTTATTCATACGGTTACGTCTTTTTATTTTGCCACCATTCACTCTCATTGTCAAATAAAAGGGCATCCGAAAACTCTTTTCCAGTGTATTCAAATTGCTTTTCCTTCTCTCTTGTGGTACACTAATTCTCATGCACAAAAGGTTAGGATCACTCATAAGTTCATCTATATCATGGAATTCAGGTACTCCGCCTTTTCTTGTGCTATATCCAGGTTATTTTTATAAATACAGAAGGGGTTATTATTATGCACAAACACAAGAGAAGTACCTTCTCCGGAAAGCTCGGCTTTGTCCTGTCTGCCGCCGGCGCTTCTGTGGGACTGGGAAACATATGGAGATTTCCATATCTGGCAGCAAAATATGGAGGCGGAATCTTTCTGCTCGTCTATATCATCCTCGCACTGACCTTCGGTTACTCCATCATCATCGCAGAGACCTCACTCGGACGCATGACAAAGAAAAGTCCGGTAGGTGCATTTCAGAGTTTTGGAAAATCAAAAGCTCGATCATTTGGCGGATGGATCAATGCAATCATTCCGATTCTGATTGTGCCGTACTATTCCGTCATTGGCGGATGGGTTATCAAATACCTGTTTGAGTATCTGAGAGGAAATGCGCAGACACTCGCTTCTGACGGATATTTCTCCAGCTTTATTTCCAACGGACTTTCCACGGAGATCTGTTTCATCGTATTTACGTTTTTTACCCTCGGCATCATCTATGCCGGTGTCCGAAACGGAATTGAGCGCGTTTCCAAATTCATGATGCCGATCCTGGTTGTACTGTCCGTCATCATTGCGATCTATTCCACGACGAGACCGGGTGCGCTTGATGGTGTGAAATACTTCCTCATCCCAAATGTCGCACATTTTTCGTGGATGACGGTTGTATCTGCGATGGGACAGATGTTCTACTCGCTCTCGATTGCAATGGGAATCCTGATTACCTTCGGTTCCTACATGAAAAAGGAGACTTCGATCGAGGATTCCACCCAGCACGTTGAGATTTTCGACACCGCAATCGCAATCATGGCTGGTCTGATGATCATTCCGGCAGTCTTTGCGTTCTCCGGTGGAGATCCTAACACGCTTCAGGCCGGACCTGCACTGATGTTCATCACAATTCCTAAGGTCTTTGCAAACATGGGATTTGGAACCGGAGTCGGTATCCTGTTCTTCCTGCTCGTCCTGTTTGCCGCAGTGACAAGTTCGATTGCGCTGACAGAGAGCGCCGTCTCTACATTTGAGGATGAGCTTCACTGGAGCCGAAAGAAATCAACCATATTTATGGGAGTGATCATGGTTCTTCTCGGCACACTCTCCTGCCTCGGATACGGACCGCTCGCAAATGTGACAATCATCGGCATGCAGTTTCTGGACTTTTTTGATTTCCTGACAAACTCGGTCATGATGCCGATCGCAGCGATTGCGACCTGCCTGTTCGTGTCAAGAGTCGTAGGTGTCGAAAAAATTGAGGAAGAGGTTACCTTGAATGGACAGCCCTTCCGCCGTAAAAAGATTTTCCTTTTCATGATCCGTTATCTGTGCCCGCTGTTTGCAGGAATCATTCTGATTAGCTCTGTGGCAAATGCATTTGGATGGATCTCGATGTAATAAAAACGGGGATACGACACAACGCTGTGTCGTATCCCCGTTTTTATATATGTGTAAATATCTCAGCACATCACATCCTACACTTCGTCGATTGCATGTCCGATATCGTGGCGCATGTACTTGTTCTCAAACTCCACCCACTCTGTTGCCTGATAAGCATTCGCGCGAGCTTCTTTGAGGTCTTTGCCGAGTGCGGTCACGCCGAGCACTCGTCCTCCATTTGTCACAATGCGTCCGTTCTCATCGAACTTTGTACCGGAATGGAAAGCATAGTAGCCCTCTGCGTTCTTGAATTTCTCAAGACCGCTGATCGGGTATCCCTTTTCATAGTGCTCCGGATAACCGTCGGATGCAAGCATCACGCAAACCGCCGCATTATCCTCAAACTCCAGCTCCACCTGATCGAGAGTTCCATCGATGCATGCCTCAAACACTTCAAACAGATCGTTCTTCATGCGCGGAAGCACAACCTGAGTCTCCGGATCACCGAAACGTGCATTGTACTCGAGCACCTTTGGACCCTCCGCGGTCAGCATCAGTCCAAAGAAAATGATTCCCTTGAACTCTCTGCCCTCTGCTCTCATCGCGTCAACCGTCGGCTGATAGATGTGTTCCCGACAGAATGCATCGACTTCCTCGGTGTAGAATGGGCTCGGAGAGAAGGTTCCCATACCACCGGTATTGAGTCCCTGATCGCCATCCTTCGCGCGCTTGTGATCCTGAGCGGAAGTCATGATGCGGATCGTCTTTCCATCCACAAAGGACAGAACCGAGACCTCGCGTCCGGTCATAAACTCCTCAACAACGATGCGGTTTCCGGCAGAACCGAACTGCTTGTCAAGCATCAGCGTCTTCACACCTGCCTTTGCCTCCTCGCGGTTCATGCAGATCAGCACACCTTTTCCGAGTGCAAGACCATCTGCCTTGAGTACGATCGGCATCTTAGCCGTCTCCAAATACTCGAGTGCGGACTCCGGCGTGTCAAAAGTCTCGTAAGTTGCCGTCGGAATGCCGTATTTCTTCATCAGATCTTTCGAGAATGCCTTCGATCCCTCGAGAATCGCTGCGTTTGCTCTCGGTCCGAATGCGCGCAGTCCGGCTTTCTCAAGCACATCGATCGCGCCACCTGCAAGCGGATCATCCGGTGCGACAACTGTCAGATCCACCTCATGCTCCTTTGCAAACTCTGCGAGCTTGTCAAACTCCATCACACCGATATTTACGCACTCTGCAAGCTCTGCAATTCCTGCATTGCCCGGTGCACAGTAAATCTTATCTACTTTCGGGCTCTCTGCCAGTTTCCACACAATTGCGTGCTCTCTGCCACCGCCACCAACAACCAGAACTTTCATTCTGTGTCCTCCCGTCTGTATGTTCTACCTATTATATATTTTACCTGTATGTTTTTTTATATATTCGATCTATATGTTTGATTTTGATCTATACGCTCGATCTGTATATCCTATTTCACTTTTCCGTTTGCTATCAGATCAATCGCCTTCGGCAGAATCACCCACTCTGCCTGCTCCATGACTCTGCGCTGTAAAATCTCAGGCGTATCGCCCTCTTCTACCTCGACCGCCTTCTGCAAAATGATCGGGCCGGTGTCCATTCCACCATCCACAAAGTGAACCGTCGCTCCGGTCACCTTGACTCCGCGCGCAAGAGCCGCTTCATGCACTTTCAGTCCATAGTAGCCGACTCCGCAGAAGGACGGAATCAGCGACGGATGAATGTTGATGATCCGATGCTGGTACCTCTCGACCATCTTCTCCGGAATCTTCACGAGAAAACCAGCAAGAACAATCAGGTCAAGGTTGCATGCATCGACCTGCTCAAGCAGAGCTTCGTTGAATGCCTCGCGCGTCTCAAATTGCTTCGGGGAGATGCAGATTGCAGGTATTCCATGTTTTTTTGCACGCTCTAAGGCATAGGCATTTGGATTGTTGCTGATTACGGTCACAACCTCAGCATTCGTGACTTTTCCGCTGTCCACCGCATCCAGAATCGCCTGGAGGTTCGTTCCACCTCCGGAAACCATTACTCCGACTCTCAGCATAAGGTCACTCCCTTTTCACCATCCTCGATCGAACCGATCACATACGGGGTATCTCCGGTCTCACGGATTGCGCTCATCGCCTTGTCTACATCTGCCGGATCTACTGCAACGATCATTCCGATACCCATATTGAAGGTGTTGTACATCATCTCTTCTGCGACATCGCCCTTCTTTGCAAGCATTCCAAAGATCGGCGGAACCGGATAGCTGTCCTTCTTGATCACTGCACGGGTACCTTCCTTGAGCATACGCGGTACATTCTCATAGAAACCGCCACCTGTGATATGACTGCAAGCCTTGACTTTCACACCAGCCTTCTTCACGCTCTTGAGTGCCTTCACATAGATTCTTGTTGGTGCAAGCAGAGCCTCACCGAGGGTCTTGCCAAGCTCGTCGTAGTAAGTGTCAAGACCTTCCTTCGTCATCTCGTTCTCAAATACCTTGCGAACCAGAGAGAAACCATTGGAGTGAACACCGGTGGAAGCCATACCGATCAGCACATCGCTAGCCTTCAACTGCTCGCCGGTAATCATCTCTTTCTTATCGCAGACACCAACTGCAAAACCAGCCAGATCGTAGTCCTCCTCCGGCATCAGCCCCGGATGCTCCGCAGTCTCACCACCGATCAGAGCTGCCTCAGACTGGAGACATCCCTCTGCCACACCTTTTACGATGTCTGCAATCTTCTCCGGATAGTTCTTGCCACATGCGATGTAGTCGAGGAAGAACAGAGGCTCACCGCCTGCACATGCGATATCGTTCACGCACATTGCTACGGCATCGATACCGATCGTGTCATGCTTGTCCATGATGATTGCAAGTTTTACCTTCGTACCACATCCATCCGTTCCGGACAGCAGAACCGGCTCTTCCATCTCCTTGATCTTTGCGAGGGAAAATGCTCCGGAAAATCCGCCGAGACCGCCTAATACTTCCTCACGCATGGTTTTCTTTACATGCTCTTTCATCAGCTCTACTGACTTGTAACCTGCTTCGATATCCACTCCGGCTTTCTTATAATCCATCTTTTTCTCCGTTCTGTCGCCCGATCCGCGACTGTGTTTTCTACATGTTTTTTAGAATAAATGTGACTGTTCAGTACCTTCACACTCACGAATTTCTTACATCTGTGCCAGATATTCCTTGTAACCGATGTTCTCGAGCTTCTCTGCCTTCTTCACAACATCGTTCTTTAAGTTCTCTGCATATGCCTTTACTTTCTCGAGGAGAGCCTCATCAGACATTGCAAGCATCTTCGCTGCAAGAATTCCTGCATTTGCACCGCCGTTGATTGCCACGGTTGCAACCGGAATTCCGGACGGCATCTGCACGATCGAATAGAGAGAATCCACTCCGCCGAGATCGGAAGTCTTCATCGGAATTCCGATAACCGGAAGGGAGAAGAGTGCTGCGCACATACCCGGAAGATGAGCTGCCTTTCCGGCACCTGCGATAATCACCTTGATTCCTTTTCCCTCTGCGGACTTTGCCCAGTCAAAAAACACATCCGGCTCACGGTGTGCAGAAATAATCGTCATCTCATAATCAATTCCAAACTTGTCCAGAATCTCTGCTGCCTTTGCCATAATCGGCATATCAGAGTCGCTTCCCATCACAATTCCTACTTTTGCCATTGTAAGCTCTCCTTTATTATTATATTAGTAATTCTTATAATTAGTGCTTGTAAATGAATTATTACTTATCAATATCATAACTGATTTTTTTTACAACGTCAATAGGGAATGGGACGAAGTTTCCTATGAAAGAACAAAAAATGGAGTGAGCAGAACGAAAATTCTGTCTCACTCCCTCAAAAATTCTTCCTATCAGAATCTCAGAATTACTTCAAACTCGCTATCACTGCGCATCCACCCTGAATTATACGATATCTGCAAGCGGGCAGATCTCGATGCCCTCGCGCGCAAACGACTCGCGGATCTTTGCGACAAATGCAAGTGCACTTGCTCCATCTCCATGTACGCAGATCGAATCTGCCTTTAGGGAGATGTCCCTTCCGGTGATTGCCTGAACCTTCTGCTCCTTGACCATGCGGATCACGCGTGCAATCGCCTCATTCTCATCGGTGATCATTGCGCCCTCTTTCGTTCTTGCCACGAGCGTTCCGTCCTCCTCATAGGCACGGTCTGCAAAAACCTCAGATGCGGTGCGCAGTCCGCAGTCCTGTCCTGCACGGATCATCTCACTTCCTGCAAGTGCCATCAGAATCAGCTTCGGGTTGTACTCTGCAATTGCCTCACAGATTCCCTTTGCTAGCTTGTAATCCTTTGCTGCCATGTTATAGAAAGCGCCATGCGGTTTTACATGTTGCATCTCCACACCGGATGCCTTGCAGAATGCATCCAGAGCGCCAATCTGGTAAAGGGTGTAGGCTTTCGCCTCCGCCGGAGAGACATTCATGTTTCGACGGCCGAATCCCATCAGATCCGGATATCCCGGATGTGCTCCGACACGGATGCCTGCCTCCTTTGCCATCTCAATCGTCTTCTTCATCACAACCGGATCGGATGCATGAAATCCACATGCCACGTTTGCAGATGTGATTAACGGAATCACCTTGTCATCCATTCCAAGTGTATAACGTCCAAAGCTCTCTCCAAGATCGCTGTTCAAATCTACACGATACATTGTCTTCTCCTCCCGTCTTCCCTAGCCTATATCTATACATATCATACCAGCGCCATCTTTATTTGATATGCATGGCATTCTCGATAAATCCGGTATCTGCCTTTCCTTCTGCAAAAATCGGATGTCTCATAATCTGATACTGGAAATCCAGATTCGTCTCCACACCGATCACAAGCATCTCATTGAGTGCAGAGCGCATCTTCATCAGCGCCGCCTCTCTCGTCGGAGCATGCACGATCACCTTTGCGATCATCGAGTCGTACTCGGACGGAATCCGGTATCCGGTGTAAAGTCCGGTATCAACGCGAACTCCATTTCCTGCCGGAAGATGAAGGTGTCTGACAACACCCGGGCTCGGCATAAAGTTCTTCTCCGGGATCTCCGCATTGATTCTGCACTCGATCGCATGACCTCTCGGGCGCACATCCTCCTGCGTAAAGCTCAGCGGTTCTCCCATTGCCACGCGGATCTGCTCGATAATTAGATCAGTTCCAGTCACCATCTCCGTAACACCGTGCTCAACCTGGATTCTCGTATTCATCTCCATGAAATAGAAGTGCCCCTTCGGATCAACGATGAATTCGATTGTTCCAGCATTCGTGTAGCCAACCGTCTTTGCTGCAAGAATCGCATACTTGTTCATCTCTGCACGCATCTCATCGCTCACTGCCGGGGACGGGGATTCCTCAATCAGCTTCTGGTGATTTCTCTGCACGGAACAGTCTCTGTCTCCGAGAGCAACCACATTTCCGAACGAATCTGCCATGATCTGAATCTCAACATGGCGCGGATTCTGTATATAACGTTCAATGTACATCGTATCGTCACCAAATGCATTTGCAGACTCTCTCTGTGCCATTCCAAACTGGAACTCAAACTCGTCCTCATTCTCAGCGACACGCATGCCCTTTCCGCCACCACCGGAGGAAGCCTTGATCATCACCGGATAACCGATCTCTTTCGCCAGCTTCTTTCCGACCTCAGCGTCATAGACCGGCTCTCTCGTTCCCGGAACAACCGGAACACCTGCATCCATCATTGTCTTTCTCGCATGGGACTTGTTTCCCATACGATCGATGACATCTGCCTCCGGACCGATGAACGCAATGCCATTTTCCTTGCATCGGCGCACAAACTCACTGTTCTCTGACAGGAATCCATAGCCCGGATGAATCGCATCCGCACCCATGTTTTTTGCTGCCATAATAATCTGATCCATGTTCAGATAGTTGTTTTTCGCAGGTCCCTCACCGATACAGATTCTCTGATCCGCGAGCTGGACATGAAGACTGTCCTGATCTTCCTTTGAATACACCGCAACACTGCGGATTCCCATATTTCTGCACGCCCGGATGATGCGGACCGCAATCTCGCCTCGATTGGCAATCAGTATTTTTTCAAACATCGTCCGCTCCTCCCCGCTCTTATAATTTCCTTACACGGAACAGTGGCTGACCGTATTCTACTTTCTGCTCGTTGCTCACAAGAACAGCCTCGATCTCGCAGTCATAGTCGCACTGGATCTCATTCATCAGTTTCATTGCCTCAAGAATACATACCGTCTGACCATTCTTCACGCGATCTCCGACTTTTACAAATGCCGGAACGTCCGGCGCAGATGCAGAGTAAAACGTACCGACGATCGGAGCGAGGATCAGCTCGATGTCATCTGCCTCCTCTTCCTTTGTCTCTGCGGTCGGCTGTGCAGTTGCCGGAACCGGAGTCGGCGCAATTCCGGTCGTCACTACCGGCGGATGAGTCAGCTTGCTCATCGTAATCTTTGTATCGCCATCCTTGATCGAAAACTCCGTCAGGGAAGAATTCTCAATAATTTTTACCAGTCCTTCAATCTTCTCTAAATCCATATGAACAATCTCCTTATCCCTATTTTTCATCGATGTTCTGAAATCGCAAAATGACTTAAATAAATTCCCATCTTTAAATCTTTAATCAGCAAAGAGTCTTCTCAGGCGCTTTGCAACCTGTCTGCACTCGAGAACTTCCTTACACGGCTTGTGGATCTGCATGCGCATAGCGGCAAGCTCTTTCTCTTCCTCCTGATACAGATGCTGTGCTTCCTCAACCGAAACCTCCTGAAAACGAATCTTGTGATCCGTTTTTCTCTGTACCAGCTTCGGGATATCCACGCTGATCACGGTCGCAATCTTTGCATATCCGCCTGTCGTCTGGCGGTCTGCAAGCAGAATAATCGGCTTGCCGTGTGACGGAACCTGAATCGAACCGAGGGCAATTCCCTCTGAGATGATGTCGGATGTCGTCTTCGGCGCGATGAACGGTCCCTCGAGTCGGCAACCCATTCGGTCAAAATCACTCGTCACCGTGAACTCCTCGTTCAGGAAATTGCGGATTCCCTGCTTGCTGAACATATCGTTCTGCGGTCCCATGACCACGCGAAGAGTCACACTCTCCTGATCGAACTCATTGAGATTGAGCTTTCTTGAGAGGAAAAACGGAAGGTAGTTTCTCTTGATTCGGAAACTGATGTAATCTCCCTCCATCAGCTTTCTTCCCTTGAAACCACCGATCTTACTCTTTAAGCTCGTGCATCGGCTTCCCATGACTACCGGGATTTTTAAATAACCGGAAAAGGCAATGTAACCACGGCTTCCGGTTCTTGCACTTCCAAATTTCAGGATGTCTCCCTTATTCATATAGAGGGCGGTGTACATCGGCACCGGCTCTCCGTTTACTTCCGGATGGAAATCTCCTCCTGTGATCGCGATGATCGAAGCAGAGGTGAATTCCAGGGTCGGACCGATCAGAGTGAACTCCAAAACGGCCTCATTCTCCGGATTATCAATCAGAAGATTTGCTATTTTAAATGACCGGACATCCATAACGCCCGAAACGCCGAATCCCTGGCTCTGGTATCCCGTTCTTCCGAGATCCTGAACGGTTGTGAGCAGTCCGGCTTTTAAGATACGGATTCCCATATTACACCTCACCTTCGCGAACGGTACACTCATATTCTCCCCGCTCGACCAGTTCCTTTATTCGCAGATATTCTTCCTCGTCCACCGGAACGAATCGAATGTAATCACCAGCTTCCACAAGAATCGGAACTTCGCGCTCCGGATCGTAGGTCTTCACCGGAGTCATTCCCATCAACTGCCAGCCACCCGGTGAATCCATCGGATAAATACCGGTCTGAGAACCACCGATTCCGACGCTTCCCGCGTCAATCTTGATTCTCGGGGTTGCCAGTCGCGGAGTGTGAAGGCGTTCATCGAGTCCGCCGAGGTAACAGAATCCTGGAAGGAATCCGAGCATATAGATCAGATAATCCTTCGAGCTGTGCAGGGCAATGACTTCCTCCTCCGTCATTCCCGCATGCTCTGCGATGTATGCCAGATCCGGGCCATACTTTCCGCCATAACAAACCGGAATCTCGAAGACTTTCTTCTTTTCATCTTCTGCCTTCGTCTCCACTTTCAGAAGTTTTCTCATTCGCTTTGTGATCTCGCTGTAAGAGATTACACGCGGATCGTAGTTGATCAACAGAGAGCAGAATGCCGGAATCACATCGAGAACACCCTCAATGTGCTGTTCTCTCATCAGCTGAACCGTCGCCTTGATTCTCTGGTTGATCTCTGGGCTGATCTCATTTCCAAACTGAATCAACAGGGAACTGTCACCTGCTGTCAGAATACTGATTTCACTCATGCCAAGAATCTCCTTCTTTCATTTAAAAAGGTCTTTTGAATCTTAAATCAATTTTTAGATGAATTGTTTTTAATGAATCGGAAAATGGACACAGCCACAAAACTGCGCCCATTTCCATCAATTTCTCAAATTAGAACAGACCGCCCATCTTTGTCAAGAAGGTCGGAATTCCCATGTATGCAGATAAGATTACCACGATAATTCCAAGAACCAGAAGGATCGTCGGATGATGATAATCTTCTCCCATGATCGACTTCATCTGGGAAGCGATCAGGCAGATACCAAGGGTGATCGGAAGGATCAGTCCGTTGAATGCACCTGCGACAACCAGAAGAGTTGCCGGATTTCCAAGAACAACCATGATTGCTGTGGAAACCACGATGAACGCGATGATGACTGCATTCTCATTCTTCTCAATCGATTTGCTGAAAGTCTTTAAGAAGGAAACGGAGGTGTAAGCTGCACCGATGATCGAGGTAACTGCTGCACACAGAAGAACCAGTCCTGCGAAACGGTAACCGAGCTCACCTGCACCCTGACGGAATGCACTTGCTGCCGGGTTGGAAGCATCAAGCTCTGCTCCCTTTGCAACAACACCGAGAACTGCGAGGAAAAGGAAGATACGAACAACGGTTGCAATCAGCATACCCATTACAGAACTTCTGTTTACCTCGTTCAAATTTTCTTTACCGGTGATACCGGCATCGATCAGTCTGTGTGCTCCTGCGAATGTTATGTAACCGCCGACGGTTCCGCCCATCAGGGTCAGGATTGCCGGGAATAACGGCTGAATACCAGTTGACGGTGCAAATGTATTTGCCACTGCCTCTCCTACCGGAGGCTTAACTACAATAATTACAATAAAGATAACCACAATCATGACTGCGCCGAGAACCTTGGTCAGCGTATCCATCGCTGCCTTTGCGTTCTTAAACAGGAATACCGCAATTGCGATTGCTCCTGCGATGATGTATCCAACCGTTGTCGGAACACCGAGCAGAGTGTTCAGTCCAAGTGCTCCACCACCGACATTACCGATGTTAAAGACGAGACCACCGAGAACAACCATGAAGGCTACAAAATAACCCAGTCCCGGGAAAACCTTGTTTGCCACTTCCTGACCGCGCAGACCCGTGATACAGAGAACACGCCAGATATTAATCTGTGCGATTGCCGCCAGAATCACCGATACCAGAATAACGAAGCCGAAACTTCCATGGTACTGCCCCGTAAATGTGGATGTCTGAGTAAGGAAACCTGGTCCGATTGCAGATGTTGCCATCAAGAATGCTGCACCTAAGAGCGCGCCACCACTTTTTTTCTTTTCACTCATATAAAGCCCTCCTGTCGGATAAAATTTTCATACAGAAAACGCATTCCCGCACGTTTTCTCTGTATGTGGAACTTTTCTTCCGCTAGAAATTTTCCTGGGATTTCCCGCGAAAGCCTTCATTTCACAGAGGATGCCACTCCTTTGGATCTATGAAATAAAAAATGGGCAGACGAATTACACTTTCAAAGCATCTTCGCCTTCCCATTGGAACATAGTATACCCTACATTTCTGAAAATTGCAACCCAAATGTTTATTTTTTTCAAAAAGACCCCCTCTTTTTGCACTTTTTCACATAGCAAATGGGACATTTCCTATTT
The DNA here is from genome assembly GCA_020686985.1 of Brotaphodocola catenula. Classification (GTDB taxonomy): domain Bacteria; phylum Bacillota; class Clostridia; order Lachnospirales; family Lachnospiraceae; genus Brotaphodocola; species Brotaphodocola catenula. Next base: position 934 of record JAJEPU010000013.1, on the reverse strand, counting down.
GAAACTTATTTTTTCAAAGTCAATGCCCCATTTTTTTCATTTTTTTCCGGCTTTACAAAAGGTTTTTAATGAGTTTCCGTCATTCCGACAGACCCGACAAGATTTTGTATTTTACTCTCCCGCTTTCAGAATGATATCCTTGAGCTTTCTCTTCGGAACATAGTGAACATCGTTCTCATCCCGATAATAAGCAATGCTCTCGCCCTCATCGATCTCCTTGAGCACAATCGTCTCTTTCGGTTCCCCGATTGCAACAACCAGCATCGGCACCAGATATTCCGGCAGTTTCAGTTCTTCCCTGATTCCTCCGGCATTAAAACTGCCGATCATGCATCCACCGAGTCCCTTCTCCGTCGCAGAGAGAAGCATCGTCTGTGCAACGATTCCGACATCCTTCTGGTACGTATTCAGATTTGCGCCCAGACGAGTATCCTGACAGATCACAATAAATGCCGTCGGACACATCCCCGGATGCGGAAGTGTGAGATCTTTCAGCGCTCTCGCCCACTTCGTCTGTGCCTGAATCCGATCTACCTCTTCCTTCTTCCATGCAAGGTAATAGCGAAACGGCTGTCCATTGATCGATGATGGACAAAGTCTTGCACAGTCCACAAGGTCAGTCAGCTCCTCCTCCGTCACCTGTCTCTCCTCGTTATAGCCACGGTAACTGCGGTTCTTTTTCAAAAGGTCCTTTAACATTGCGCTCTCTTCCTTTCTTTTCTCCAAGTGTTCCTCAGCACTTTCTGTATACGATCCTACATCTTGGAGTCTCTGATTACTCCCCTTTATTTTAGCGCTTTTCCTATCACCTTGTCATCTCTTTTATATATAAAAAATATCGAACCCAAACAAAAATTGTTACTGTTCACGCATTGCGCAAACAGCAACGGATTTTGCCGATGCTTCGCATTCCAAATCGGCAAAATCTGCTACC
>JAJEPU010000012.1 GCA_020686985.1 Brotaphodocola catenula | reverse complement strand
TCTTTACCAAAAGACTCTTTTTATAAGAATTTTCAGGGTTTTAAACACTGTTCAATCTTTCATTTTCAAGGTTCAGTCTGTTGCTTGTTCTCATCAGCAACTCATTCATTATATCAGAGCTGTTTGATTTTGTCAAGCACTTTTTTAAAGTTTTTTCGAAGCGTTTTCGCTTCTCTATTGCTCAACAGCAACTTTGGTAGTTTATCATACCTCGTTGTGTTTGTCAACAACTTTTTTACTTTATTTTTTCAAGCTCTTTACCAGCAATTTGCTTTAGAGTGAAAAAAAGAATCATTTGGAATTGAGCGGAGAAAGAGGGATTTGAACCCTCGCGCCGGTTGCCCGACCTACACCCTTAGCAGGGGCGCCTCTTCGGCCTCTTGAGTATTTCTCCGAACTTGTGATTCCATATGATCGCGATTTGAAACGTATTTTGTTGTCAAACGCATGAGTAATTATACTTGATCCATCCGTGTTTGTCAACAGGTATTTTGAAGTTTTTTATTTTTCTTCCAATCTTCTCCCGAAAATTTGCCTTTCTTCCTAATTAAGGCAAAATAAAAAGTTTCAAAAAGCCAAAGAAAAAAACAAGAAATTACAGAAAATACAGAAAAAGAGCCCGGCAAACCGGACTCTTTTATGTTACTGTTCACGCATTGCGCAAACAGCAACGGATTTTACCGATGCTTCGCATTCCAAATCGGCAAAATCTGCTACCACCACTGTATCATACGGCATTTTCAGTTCAGAAAATGCCTACCCGTGTACAGTAACGTTTTTATCTCTTACTTTGCATACTGCTTGATCGCAGTCTCATACAGATTGTTTCCCTCCGAGTCAATCACGACGATCACCGGGAAATCGCGAACCTCGAGCTTGCGGATTGCCTCCGTTCCAAGATCATCATATGCAATCACCTCAGAAGACTTGATTCGCTGGGAGAGCAGAGCACCTGCCCCTCCGACTGCGGCAAAGTAGACACTTCCGTTTCTCACTACCGCATCAATGACCGCCTGACTGCGCTTTCCCTTTCCGATCATCGCACCGAGACCGAGATCGAGAAGCTGTGGGGTATACTTGTCCATACGGCTTGCGGTTGTCGGACCTGCCGAGCCGATCGGTCGACCCTCTCTCGCCGGGGACGGTCCCATATAGTAGACCACATTTCCCTTCCAATCAAGCGGAAGTTCCTTTCCCTCTGCGAGCGCCTCATACATTCTCTTGTGGGCAGCATCACGAGCCGTATAGATCGTTCCGTTCAACAGCACATAGTCTCCTGCACGCAGACTCTTCGCATCTTCTTTACTGATCGGTACCTGAATAGTTCGATTCATCCTTCTCTCCTCCTACAAAACCCGATGAGCATGCCGGTTTACATGACAGCAGATGTTCACTGCCACAGGAAGTCCCGCAATGTGAGTCGGATAGGTTTCAATGTTGACCGCAAGTGCCGTGACCGTACCGCCAAGACCTCCCGGTCCAATTCCGAGCGCATTGATCTTCTCAAGCATCTCTTTCTCAAGATCTCTGACATACGCAACCGGAGAAACCTCCTCAAGGTTTCTCGTGAGCGCATGTTTTGCCATCATCGCGCACTTCTCAAACGTACCGCCAATTCCGACGCCAACGACCATCGGAGGGCAGGCGTTCGGACCTGCGTCGCGCACTGCGGTCAGAATCGCCTCCTTCACGCCCTCAATGCCGTCTGCCGGCTTGAGCATGAAGACACGGCTCATATTCTCACTTCCAAACCCCTTCGGTGCGAGCGTCAGGTCGATCTGATCTCCCTCGACAATCTCATAGTGAATGACTGCCGGCGTATTGTCCTTCGTATTTTCGCGCTCAAGCGGGTCGCGCACGATGGATTTGCGCAGATACCCGTCGACATATCCGTCGTGAACGCCCTGATTGATTGCGTCAGTCAGACTTCCGCCCTCCACATGAACATCCTGTCCCACACGCGCAAAGATCACTGCCATTCCCGTATCCTGACAGATCGGAATCATATCCTCGCCCGCGATTTTTAAGTTCTCCTGAAGCTGATTCAAAATCTGTTTTCCGAGAGGGGACTCCTCCTTCTCGACTGCCTGCTCAAAGCGGGCTCTCATATCGTCGGAAAGAAAATGGTTCGCCTCAATGCACATTTCCTTTACCGCCTTGGAGATCTCCTCAGTTCTGACTGTTCTCACCATCATTTCCTCCCGTCTCGAGATTCAACTCCTCAATTCCGTCTCCTTCTGACTTGTTTCCATCGTCGCGCACCTTTGCAATGCTTGCCACGCGAATATCAGAGTCCTGATCAATCGCCATCAGTTTGACACCCGATGTATTTCTTCCGATCACGGAGATGTCGTCCACAGAAATTCTAATCACAATTCCCTCATTCGTGATGATCATCAGATCATGCTCATCCTTTACGATCTTCGCGCCGACAATATCGCCGGTCTTATCCGTAATCTTGTAGCAGAGAACACCCTTTCCGCCACGATTCTGAGCCGTAAACTCGGAAATCTCAGTGCGCTTGCCCATACCATTCTCTGAAACGATCAGCAGATAATCGCCCTGCGTATGCACCTGCATGCCGACAACCTCATCGCCCTCGTTGAGCTTCATACCGATGACACCCATCGAGACACGACCGGTCACACGTACATCCGTCTCATGGAAGCGGATACACTGTCCCTTCTTCGTCACAAGGAAGACGTCCTTCGTGTCATCCGTCGCCTTGACCTCAATCAGATCATCATTCTCGCGAAGGACAATCGCCTGAAGACCGTTCTTTCTGATGTTCTCATACTCGCGCATCGGGGTCTTCTTGACCATACCGTTTTTCGTTGCCATAAAGAGGTACTCGCTCTCATGGAATTCCTTCATCGGGATGATTGCCGTGATCTTCTCCTCTGGCAGAAGCTGAAGCAGGTTCACAATCGCAGTTCCACGCGCTGTTCGGCTTCCCTCCGGGATCGCATATCCCTTGAGGCGATAAACACGTCCGCGGTTCGTGAAGAACAGAATGTAATTGTGCGTCTTCGTCAACAGCAGATCCTCAATGTAATCCTCATCAATCGTCTGCATTCCGCGGATTCCCTTTCCGCCACGGTTCTGACTGCGGAAATTATCCACACTCATGCGCTTAATGTATCCGAGCTTCGTGATTGCGACAACAGTGTTCTCATTCGGGATCAGATCCTCCATCGACATGTCAAACTCGTCAAATCCGATCGAGGTCTTTCTGTCATCGCCGTATTTCTCAGAGATCGCAAGAATCTCCTCGCGGATCACGCCGAGCAGTTTCTTCTCATCTGCGAGGATCGCCCTGAGTTCCTCGATGCGCGCCATCAGCTCGCGATACTCATTCTCAATCTTCTCTCTCTCAAGACCGGTCAACGCACGCAGACGCATATCGATGATCGCCTGAGCCTGAACATCGCTGAGCTCGAATTTCTCCATCAACTGCTGTTTTGCAATCTGAGGAGTCGATGCACTGCGGACAATCTGAATCACCTCATCGATGTGGTCGAGAGCAATCAGCAGACCTTTGAGGATATGAGCGCGCTCCTCCGCCTTATTTAAATCGTATTTGGTACGGCGGGTCACAACATCCTCCTGATGACTCAGATAATAGGTCAGCATCTCCAGAAGATTTAAAACTTTCGGCTGGTTACCCACAAGCGCAAGCATAATCACACCAAACGTATCCTGAAGCTGGGTGTGCTTGAGAAGCTGGTTGAGGACAATGTTCGCATTCGCATCACGGCGAAGCTCAATCACAATCCGCATTCCCTGACGGTCGGACTCATCGCGCAGGTCGGTGATTCCATCCACGCGCTTATCTTTGACAAGCTCCGCAATCTTCTCGATCAGTCTCGCCTTGTTTACGAGGTACGGAAGCTCCGTGACCACGATCCGGCTCTTTCCGTTTGGCATTGTCTCGATGTCGGAGACTGCTCGCACACGGATCTTACCGCGTCCGGTGCGGTAAGCCTCCTCGATTCCGGCTCTTCCGAGAATCTCCGCTCCAGTCGGGAAATCCGGTCCCTTCACGATGTCGAGAATCTCCTCGATCGAAGTCTCGCGATCCTCCTCAATGCGGTTATCGATGATTTTTACAACAGCAGCAATGACTTCTCTCAGGTTGTGTGGCGGAATGTTCGTTGCCATGCCGACTGCGATTCCGGTCGTTCCGTTTACGAGAAGGTTCGGGAAACGTGCCGGCAGAACAACCGGCTCCTTCTCCGTCTCATCGAAGTTCGGGGCAAAGTCAACAGTGTTCTTTCCGATATCGGCAAGCATCTCCATCGAAATCTTGCTCAGGCGCGCCTCGGTGTAACGCATTGCTGCCGCGCCGTCTCCATCCACAGAACCAAAGTTTCCATGACCGTCCACCAGTAGATAACGGGTCGACCATTCCTGCGCCATGTTGACAAGTGCTCCGTAAATCGAGCTATCGCCGTGCGGATGATATTTACCCATTGTATCACCGACAATACGCGCACATTTTCTGTGTGGCTTGTCTGGTCCGTTGTTCAATTCAATCATCGAGTAGAGCACACGGCGCTGTACCGGTTTCAGACCATCTCTGACATCCGGAAGCGCACGCGCAGCAATAACACTCATGGCGTAATCGATGTACGATTTTTCCATGGTGGATTTCAAATCTATGTCGTGAACTTTATCAAAAATATTCGGTTCCATCTTTCTCTCCTATCTCTTCGGTATTCCGTTCGTATTTCGATTCACATGCACTTAAATATCCAGATTCTGCACATACTTCGCATTCGTCTCGATAAATTCACGTCTCGGCTCTACCTGATCGCCCATCAGCGTTGTGAAGGTCAGATCCAGCTCGGAGGTCACATCATCCTCCATGTTGACACGGAGAAGAATACGGCGCTCCGGGTCCATTGTCGTCTCCCAGAGCTGTTCGGCATCCATCTCACCAAGACCCTTGTATCGCTGAATCTTGTTGTTGTTATCTCGTCCAACCTCCTTGAGAATCTGGTTGAGCTCCTCATCGCTGTATGCATACCAGACCTTCTTGTTCTTCTCGAGCTTGTATAACGGTGGCTGTGCCAGATAAACATGACCCTGCTTGATTAACTCCGGCATGAAGCGGTAGAGGAAGGTCAACATCAGTGTGCTGATATGAGCACCGTCGACATCGGCATCTGTCATGATGATGATTTTTCCGTAGCGCAGTTTCGTGATATCGAAATCGTCATGGATTCCTGTTCCAAACGCTGTGATCATCGCCTTGATCTCGGCATTTGCATAGACTTTGTCGAGACGAGCCTTCTCGACGTTCAGAATCTTTCCGCGAAGCGGAAGAATCGCCTGCGTATCTCTCGAGCGCGCCGTCTTTGCAGAACCACCTGCGGAATCTCCCTCAACAATGAAGATCTCACACTTCTGCGGATCTTTGTTCGAACAGTCTGCAAGCTTGCCCGGAAGCGTCATACTCTCGAGCGCAGTCTTTCTGCGGGTTAAATCTCTTGCCTTTCTCGCAGCCGCACGAGCGCGCTGGGAAAGAATCGACTTCTCACAGATCGTCTTGGCAGCGGTCGGATTCTGCTCGAGGAAGTAGGTGAGCTGTTCGCTGACAATATTGTCAACAGCGCCTCTCGCCTCACTGTTTCCAAGCTTCTGCTTCGTCTGTCCCTCAAACTGCGGTTCCTCGATCTTGACGCTGATGATCGCGGTCAGACCCTCACGGATGTCCTCTCCGCTCAGATTGTCCTCGCTGTCCTTGAGCAGTTTGTTCTTTCTCGCATAGTCGTTGATCGTCTTTGTCAGAGCGTTTTTCAGACCTGCTAGGTGCGTACCGCCCTCCGGCGTGTTGACATTATTGACAAAGCTGTAAATGTTCTCCGTGTAGGAGTCATTGTGTTGCATTGCAACTTCCACATAGACGTTTTCCTTCATTCCCTCGCAGTAGATCACGTTCTCGTAGAGAGGAGCTTTTCCCTTGTTGAGATAGGTAACAAACTCACGGATTCCGCCCTCGTAGTGGAAAATCTTCTCCTTTTTCTCCTCGCGGTCATCCTTCAGCACAATTCTCAGATTCTTGGTCAGGAACGCCGTCTCCTGAAGGCGCACGCGAAGAATCTCAAAGTCATAGACCGTCTCCTCAAAGATCTCCGGGTCCGGCAGGAAATGAACCTCTGTGCCGTGTTTGTCCGGATCGCACTCGCCGACAACCTTCAGCGGATACATAACCTTTCCGCGCTCATAACGCTGTTGATAAATCTTTCCGTCCTGGTAAACACGCACTTCCAGCCAGGTCGAAAGTGCATTTACAACGGATGCACCCACGCCATGCAGTCCGCCGGATACCTTGTATCCACCACCGCCGAACTTACCGCCGGCATGAAGAATCGTAAACACGACCTCAACCGCCGGAATTCCGGCCTTCTTCTGAATGCCGACCGGAATTCCGCGGCCATCATCAATGACGGTAATGGAATTATCAGCATTGATGGTAACCTCAATCTTGTCGCAGAAACCGGCTAATGCCTCATCCACCGCGTTATCCACAATCTCGTACACAAGATGGTGAAGACCCCGCGATGAGGTACTGCCGATGTACATTCCAGGTCTCTTCCGGACTGCTTCGAGTCCCTCCAAAATCTGAATTTGATCTGCTCCGTATTCTGCACTCATGTTATGTCCTCCTCATTCTCAATTCCATTCAAATTCCACATAAATCTAAATCTGTATTTCAATTCACATCCCCGGAAACTTTCTCAAACTTTTTCATTCTCACAGGAAACTGTGCCCTCCACAACCTGAAACAGCCGGTCAATGTGGAAACGGTTATTCACAAAATCCTCAAGTCCTGTACAGGTTATCATCGTCTGAATATGACAGATCGCATCGAGAAGCTGATTCTGCCTGCTTCCGTCCAGTTCTGAAAGAACATCATCCAACAGAAGAATCGGATAATCCTTCACCAGTTTTTTCACCAGCTCAATCTCTGCGAGCTTCAGCGAGAGCGCAGCTGTCCTCTGCTGTCCCTGAGAACCAAACTTGCGGATGTCGACATCGTTGACGAAAAATGCAATATCATCCCGGTGCGGACCGGACAGCGTCGTCTTCTGTTTAAGATCCTGCGTTCGGCTCTGGCGAACCGCCGTCTCGAGTTCCTCTGCCCGTGCATTCGGGTCATAGACGATTCTCAAGGTCTCCTTTTCCCCGGACAGCTTTCTATGAATCCCCAAAATCAATTCGTTGAGCTGACAAATGAAATCTTCCCGGTAACGAATCAACTCCTGACCATACTGAACAAGTTGCATATCCCAAACATCAAGCGTCTCCTCGTATTCCGGATGAAACGTAAGCTCCTTGAGCAGACGGTTGCGTTGCATCAGAACACGGTTGTATAAGACGAGAGAATGAACATACAGCTTGTTTAACTGGCAGAGTTCGAGATCAATGAATTTTCTGCGCTCAGAAGGTCCATTCTTAATCAGGTTTAAATCCTCCGGGGAGAAAAACACAACATTCACAATTCCAAACAGCTCACTCGCCCTCCGGATCGGGATGCCGTTGATCGCGACACCCTTCGCCTTATTCTTTTTCAAATGCATATCAATCCGGTAAGGCACATCTCGTTTTCTCACTGTCATCTTAATATGAGACTCATCCTCACCGAAGCGGATCATCTCCCGATCCTTACTGCTCCGGTGTGATCTCGTCGTCGCACAGACATAGACCGCCTCAAGGACATTCGTCTTTCCCTGTGCATTGTTGCCGTAGAAAATGTTCGTTCCGGGGGAAAACTCCAGGTGAAGTTCTTCATAGTTCCGATAATTCTTCAGTTCGATGGATTCAATAATCATAATACAATCCGGATGGTCTCTCCCTGATACGTCACGACATCACCGTCACGAAGTTTCTTTCCTCTCTGGTATTCCACATTTCCGTTTACTTTTACCAGACCATCCTCGATCGCATACTTTGCATCGACTCCGGTTTCGCACAGTCCGGCTGCTTTGAGCGCCTGACCAAGTTTGATATACTCATCTCTTAATTTGATTGTCTCCATAATTTTCCTTTCCAGACAGATTTTTCCGTCCTCGTAACGGTAAAGGTACGAAACCGATACCTATTCTCACAAACTATCTGCAAATTATAACAGATCTTTCGCTCTTATGCACCCGTTTCGTGAATTTATTCGTTTCATCCACATCGATGTGGATAAGATGTGCATAACCTTCAAGTCGACGCAAGCATCGACTTGGCGCGTGATTCTGGTCAGCTCTGCTGACATCTTCCCATCAGAATCACTGCGCATCCACGCGGAGCGTATAACTCAGGAGGGGGATACCCCTTCTGAGTTGTAGATATCTATTCGGTCTGTTGACGAAAAAATCTCAACTCCATTATACCTCAGATGCGATAAAGTTTACCGGCAAAATCAAATAAATATAAGTTCCGTCCTCATCCTTGATAAAGCACGGGGACTTCGGATTCATCATGTAGAGTTCGACATCCTCGTCATCGATAACGCGCAGGGCATCGAGAAGAAACTTCGGGTTGAATGCAATCATGATGTCGCTTCCGGTCTTGTGCGCCGTCATATCGGCATTCATCGAACCGAAAGAAGATTTGACTCTCATATTGATGCTGTTGTCTGTAACATTCAGGATGATCGGCTTGCGATCGCTGTCTCGGATCATGATCATCGCACGCTCGATATTGTCCATAAACTCCCTCTTGTTGACCTTCACGCGAGTCTCATAATCGCTGGAAAGCATGTGATCAATCTTGAAGTATTCTCCCTCGATCAGACGGGAAACGACAACGGTATCCCCAAACTCAAACAGAATGTGGTTCTTGCTGAAATAGATCTGAACCTCAGCCTCATTGTCTCCGTTGAGAATTTTACTGATCTCAGAGAGGGTCTTTCCCGGTATGATCACCTTGTGATCTTCATAATGATCTTTAAGGCGAATGTTACGGATCGAGATTCGATGACCGTCAAGAGAGACAACCTTGAATACATCATCCTTTACTTCCATCAGCTCACCAGCCATCATCTTGTTGCTGTCGTTCGGAGAGATAGAAAAAATCGTCTGACGAATTGATTCCTTAAGTGTGAACTGCGTTAAGGAAATGTGCTGATCACGCTCGATATATGGCAGGTAAGAAAATTCATCTCCATCTCTGCCCTGAATGTGGAAGGATGCATTCTCACACTCGATCGAGGTATTAAAGCGATTGTCGCTTGTGATCGTTACAGGAGAATTGCCGTCAGGGAGTTTTCTGACGATCTCATAAAACAGCTTTGCTTCAAGAGCGATTTTTCCACGCTCGAGGATAGAGCCTTCCACTTTTGTCTCGATTCCGAGTTCCATATCATTTCCGGTCAGCTTAATGTCGTTTGCATCTGCATTGATCAGAATGCATTCCAAGATGGTCATGGTCGTCTTGGCTGGGATTGCCTTGGAGACGATGGAGATTCCATTCAGCAGTGCGTCTTTCTGAAAAACGAGTTTCATTGTTGATAACTTCCTTTCTTGGTGATCTAGTAGGGGCGGTCCTTATATATAGAAAGATATAAGTAAGTTTCCGTCGTAGTCGTAGTAGGCGTTGTGGATATGTGGAAAAGTGCCTCAAATCCTTGTGGTTAAAGGAAAGTCTATGTGCATAACTATGTGGAAACCATGTAGATAACTTGTGGACTTATCCACAGTTATCCACAATGAAAAATGTGCAAAAAATCGCGAAAAAGTTATCCACAGAGTATCCACACAATATCCACAAACAATCCACAGAGTTATCCACATCCCATTTTTTTCGATTTTTTCGCTATCCACAAGCCATTGTGGATAAAATGTGGATAATGTGGATAAAAAAAAGCATGCTTTTTTACGGATGAATCTTCTTTTTCAAGATGTCAATCGTGTTTTGCAGGCTCTGATTATTTTGCAGATCCTTTGTGATTTTTTCGATTCCGTGAAGAATCGTTGTGTGGTCACGTCCTCCAAGTACCTTTCCGATAACCTGGAGAGGAATTGCGGTCATGTTGCGACACAGGTACATCGCGATCTGACGCGGATAAACGATCTCTTTGTTGCGCTTCTGGGAAAGGATTTCCTGCGGAGTCAGATCAAAATGATCGGCCACAACCTGGAGAATCAGTTCCGGGGTAATGCTCTGCACACCGTCAGGTGATATGATGTCTTTGAGTGCTTCCTCTGCGAGCGCAAGGTTAATCTCCTTATTGGAGCTTCCGTTATTTCCGAGCTTGGAGAGGGCGACAATCTTTGTCAGAGCGCCTTCGAGCTCTCGGATGTTGGATTTGATATTTGTTGCAATGTACTTGATGACCTCGTTGTCGATGTTGTAGCCCTCAAGCTCCTCTTTCTTGCGGAGGATCGCCATACGGGTCTCGTAATCCGGCGACTGGATATCCACAGACAATCCCCATTCAAAACGGGAACGCAGTCGCTCTTCAAGTGTCTCGATCTCTCTCGGCGGTTTATCTGAGGAGATGATAATCTGTTTCTTTGCATCGTGAAGCGCATTGAATGTGTGGAAAAACTCCTCCTGCGTGCTCTCTTTTCCTATAATAAACTGAATATCATCGATCAGAAGCACATCGATGCTCCGGTACTTCTCGCGGAACTCGGTTGTGGAATAGTTGTTTTTGTTTCGGATCGCATCGATCAGCTCGTTCGTGAACTTCTCGGAGGTCACGTACATGATCTTGGTGTTTGGGTTATTCTTCAAAATAAAGTTTGCGATCGAGTGCATCAGATGCGTTTTGCCGAGTCCAACACCTCCATAAATGAAAAGAGGGTTGTAGATCTCTCCCGGGGATTCTGCAACGGCAAGGGATGCCGCGTGTGCTAAGCTGTTGTTAGCGCCGACAACGAAGGTGTCAAAGGTGTACTTCGGGTTCAGACCGGCTTCCTGAAGTGTCGTCTGGCTGACCATGAGCTGATTGTTCTGAATCAGCTGGTTTGCCTTGAGCTGTTCTTCCTGAATCTGATCTTTCACAACAAAATCAACCTTGCATTTGAATCCCGTGACTTCTCCGATGGAGACCGCCAGCATCGTGCTGTATTTCTTTTTGAGATACCCAAGGAAATTGGCATCCGGTACGATGAGCTTGACTACCGATTCGTCCTCAATAGAGTAAATCTCGAGCGGGAGAAGCCATGTCTCAACGGAAACCTCGGAAATATCGTACTCATTTTTTAGAAAGTGGATAATTTCCGGCCATTTTTCTTTTAGTGTTTCTAACATACCATGTCTCCTAATTCTGTTCAAGTCTCCACAAGTGCTGCCTGCAATTCGGAAATTGCCAGATGGCTGATCCTGTGGTACAATCAATAACATCCGTATAAATATAGTCATAGAAAAACGCCATAAAATAAGAAGATACTCGATCGTCCACTCAATAGGATACACAGTGACTTGAATCGTTACATCGTGATAAATAAATGATGCCAGGGAGAATGTCCCCGACATGATAAAGGTGGTAACTGCAAATCTGTGGGGCAGTTACGAGAGTGTGGACCAGAGTTGAAAAAATGTGGATAACTCTGTGGATATCTTTGTGGATAATCCTCGGAGCTCGCATAGATAGCGGACAAATTAAACAAGACTTTGTTTGTGGATAACTCTGGACAAATTGTGGATACTTATAAGAACCCAATCTACTATTATTGTATACCAAAATGGGGTTTTTTTCAACGGGAATAGTAAAAACGGGGAGGTTTTCTGCGGATTATCAACAGAGTTATCCACATCTTGTGGATAACTCATCCACAAACAACTATATCCTGTTTTTTGTCGGATTTATCCCCAAAATGTAGAATCTGTGCGAAGAAAGGGAAGATTCTGTCGCAGACGAGGAGGTTATCCACATTGAGAGTGGTTGAAAACCATTGTGCATAAGTGGATAACTCCGCAGGGATTCTGATTAAAAGTTGTCATATGGTTGTCGTATTGGTCAGATGGGATAGAAATGGAACTGTATGGAATAATAATAAGGAACAAGGAAGAAGAATGAAGAATCCGTTCTGGGGATCACCCTCATAAAACCAGGTGGAACAATTGGGAATAAAACAATAATGGAAAACACTCGAAAACATAAGAAACTACTTGACGAAGTGGGGGCTTTTCATTATAATTGAAACGATGTCAATTAAAATAGTCGTAATGTGTTCATCAGATAAGAGAGAATAAGAGGAGGTGCTGCGATATGAAAATGACTTTCCAGCCGAAGAACAGACAGAGATCGAAAGTTCATGGCTTCAGAGCCAGAATGAGTACTCCGGGCGGTAGAAAAGTACTTGCTGCTAGAAGAGCTAAGGGCAGAGCAAAATTATCAGCTTAATGAACGAAGGTCACAAGAAATTGTGGCCTTTTTCTTAAATTTAGGGATAATATGAAGAGATTTCCAAGTATCAGAAAAAATAGGGATTTTCAGACGGTATACCGGATGGGAAAATCCTGTGCCAACAGACAGTTGGTGATGTATGTAAAGCGGACGGAGGAGCCGGCAACCAGAATCGGAATTTCCGTCAGCAAGAAAGTCGGAAACAGTGTGGTGAGACATCATATCACCCGTCTGGTGCGGGAGAGTTTCCGTCTTCACATGGACATGTTGGAGACTGGTTGTGACATCGTCGTGGTGGCGAGAGCTGCTGCAAAGGACTCAGATTATAAAACCATTGAGCGTGCATTTATGCACCTGTGCGGACTTCATAACATTGTAAGAGAATCGAAGTGAGAACATGATTAAAAAAATCTTGATTTTAATGATTCGGGGGTACCAGATTTTCCTCTCCCCGCTGAAAGTAAGAACTCACTGTATTTACACGCCGACGTGTTCTCAATACGCCATTGAGGCACTCACCAGGTACGGTGTGGTGAAAGGACTATGGTTGGCCACGAAGAGGATACTGCGGTGTCATCCGTGGGCAGAAGGCGGTTATGATCCAGTTCCGTAGCTTATGAGGAGGTAACAGATTGGAATACTTGGCATTGACAAAGACCGGGGGATTTTTCTTGTTCGCGTGGATCGTAGAGATCATGGGCTACATCATGAGCGCGCTGTTCAAGTTCACAAGCCTGTTCGGTGTTCAGAACATTGGCTTGTCGATCATTTTATTTACACTGGTCGTTAAGGTCCTGATGTTCCCGCTGACCATCAAACAGCAGAAGGCGTCCAAGCTGATGGCTGTGATGCAACCGGAGATTCAGGCGATTCAGAATAAGTATAAGGGAAAAACAGATAATGACTCCATGATGAAGATGAATGTGGAGACAAAGGCTGTTTATGAGAAATACGGCACTTCCATGACAGGCGGATGCTTACAGCTGGTAATCCAGTTGCCGATCCTTCTGGCACTGTACCGGGTAATCTACAACATCCCGGCATATGTAGGTTCTGTAAAGACACACTTCATGAACATTGTTTTCGCACTGACCGGAGTGGCAAGTGCGACTGACCTTGCAGACGGAGCAGGAGCTTCCCTTCTTCAGTTTGCAACTGAGCATAGTGTGAACTTAAAGGGTATGAATGCCATCGGTGATCTGACCGGAGTGACCGGAACGGCGCTTGGCAACAAGATGGTGGACATCCTTTACAAGATGAACCCAACCCAGTGGGGCGATCTGGCAGGCGCATTCCCGAATGCGGCAGACGTCATTCATGAAAATTATAAAGTTATTGAGGGTATGAACTCCTTCCTCGGAATCAATCTGGCAGCACAGCCGTTTGACGGAAGCTTTGTTCCGAATCTGGCATGGCTGATCCCGATTCTGGCAGGTCTGAGCCAGTACCTGAGCACGAAGCTGATGATGAACACGAACCCGTCTTCCGCAGGGGATGAGAATCAGGCAGCACAGATGATGAAGAGCATGAACGTAACCATGCCTCTGATGTCTGTCTTCTTCTGCTTCACCTTCCCGGCAGCAGTTGGTATCTACTGGGTAGCCAGCAGTGTGTTCCAGATTCTTCAGCAGTTAATCGTAAACAAGTACTTAAACAGCATGGATCTCGATCAGCTGATCGCAGAGAATGTTGCAAAGGCAAACAAGAAGCGTGAGAAGCAGGGTCTTCCGCCACAGCAGATCACTCAGAATGCAACTGCAAAGTTAAAGAACATGCAGATTGAGGCTGAGAAGGAAGAGAAGAAGCGTGCGGAGAAGCTCGAGAAGAATGATGAGCTGGTAAAAGAGTCCACTGCTTATTACAATAAGGATGCAAAGCCTGGCAGTCTTGCGTCAAAGGCTGGAATGGTTGCGAAGTACAACGAGAAACACAATAATAAATAAGGGGGAGGGACACAATGGAGGAGAAGATTACGGTTTCTGCCAAGACCTTGGATGAGGCGATCACAAAGGCGCTGATTGAATTGCAGACGACGAGTGATCATCTTGACTATGAGGTGGTTCAGAAAGAAAGCTCAGGTCTTCTTGGCTTATTTGCAAAACCCTGTGTGATTCGCGCCAGAGTGATGAGCGAGGCGGAAGAACAGACCCTGAAAGAAGAGAAGGCAAAAGCGATCAAAGCGGCTCAGATTGCCGAGGAGGAAGCGCAGAAGGCAAAAGAAGCGAGAGAGGCACAGCAGAGAGAGCTGAAAGCAAAAGTGCAGACCGAACGGCAGATCGCAAAGCCGGCAGAATCAGAGAAAAAGGAGAATGTCGAGGTTACGGCAGAGCCGGAAAACTCTGAGAAGCCGGAGCAGACAGAGTCTGAGAAGAAGACAAAGGCGTCTGCAAAGATCGATGAGGTAGCTGTCAAGACGGCGGCGAAAAATTTCCTGAGTCAGGTTTTTGATGCGATGGAAATGGAAGTTTCTGTTGAGGCAGAGTACGATCCGTCTGAGCGCGAGCTTCGCGTGATGATGGAGGGAGGAGATATGGGAATCTTGATCGGAAAGCGCGGTCAGACCCTTGACTCTTTGCAATATCTCGTAAGCCTTGTCGTAAACCGGGAGACCGAAGGATATCTGCGCGTGAAGCTGGATACTGAGAACTACCGGGAGCGCAGAAAGGAAACGCTTGAGACACTTGCCAAGAATATTTCTTATAAGGTAAAGCGGACGAAGCATCCGGTTGCACTCGAGCCGATGAATCCGTATGAGCGCAGAATCATCCATTCCGCTCTTCAGAATGATCGCTATGTGGTGACGCGAAGCGAGGGAGAAGATCCTTACCGCCATGTTGTGATTTCTCTGAAGAAGGAAGTTCCTTACAGTGGAAATGAAACCCGTAAAGATCGTTATCCGTCACGCCGTGACAAGAATGGAGCGGAGATGGCAGATGGCAAGAAGGGCGGAAAGAAGCCTTATCGCTCTCGCAATCGTTCTGCACAGAACCATGTACCGGGTGCAAAAAATGCACAGGATGCACAGAGTCTGAGCGTGCAGAGTGAGAAGATCGGAGAGCAGGTTGTTTCTACGGAGGAAGTTGTTCTTGTGAAGACGGAGACCACGGTTGTGGAGACGATCACAACGGGTTCTGAGACAACAGAATCATAGGATACTTAAAAAACATCAGACGGTTTTTGGAAAAAACGGGGGTGTCTGGTAGTGGGTTTGACCACCGCCGGATGCCCCCGTTTGTGTTGGATTCATTGGTGCTCCTCCGGCAAGGTAAAGTTATGCAAACACGCTCTCGCTCCGGGTTCGAATGTAGCGGTGCATAAGGCTGTAAAGGACACAGCCTAAGCACCGACATCTCACACGGGTTTGCATGAACTTTCCTGCCTTCGGAGCTTTCGGTGTAACATATAACTTAGAGTAGATGTCCCCCTCCTCGATAGGTGGGGGTATCACAAACTTTCTCAAGAGTGGATATCTACCCTGAGTTATAGAAATTAGGATAGAAAAGAGGAATATATGGAGAATGTTACCGATACGATCGCAGCGGTTGCTACGGCGATGAGCAGTTCCGGAATCGGAATCATCCGGATCAGCGGATCGGAGGCGATTGAGGTTGCGGATCGGATTTTTAGGAGCCGAAGAGAGGACTTTTGTTTGGCGGATGCAAAGACGCACACGATTCATTATGGAATGGTGTATGACGGGGAGGAAGCACTCGATGAGGTGCTTGCGATGGTGATGCGCGGACCGCACAGCTACACGGCAGAGGATACGGTTGAGATCAACTGTCATGGCGGTGTTCTCGTCATGAAGCGGATTCTTGAGACTGTGATCCGAAACGGTGCCCGTCCGGCGGAACCGGGAGAATTTACGAAACGTGCATTTTTGAACGGAAGAATGGATCTGTCACAGGCGGAGGCGGTGATCGATGTGATCAACTCCCGCAGTGAATATGCGATGCGATCTTCAGTCAGTCAGTTAAGCGGATCACTTTCAAGAAAGGTGAAGAAACTCAGGGAGGATATTCTGTATCAGATTGCCTTCATTGAGTCCGCCCTTGACGATCCGGAACACATCTCGCTTGATGGATATGAGGAGAAGTTAAATGGGCTTCTCGCGCCGATGGTGGAGGAACTCGAAAAGCTGCTGAGATCGGCGGATAACGGAAAACTGCTCTCAGAGGGAATCAAGACGGTCATTCTCGGAAAGCCGAATGCAGGAAAATCTTCGCTGATGAATGTTCTGGTGGGTGAGGAGCGTGCGATTGTCACGGACATTGCGGGAACGACGAGAGACACGCTCGAGGAGCAGATTCGCCTCAGAGGAATCAGCCTCAATATCATTGATACGGCGGGAATCCGCGAGACCGAGGATCGCGTTGAGCAGATCGGTGTGAGCAGAGCGCGTGCGGCTGCAAATGAGGCAGATCTGATTATCTATGTGGTCGACGGTTCGCGTCCGCTCGATGAGAATGACCGGATGATCATCGAGCTGATCCGCGACCGAAAGGCGATTGTTCTGCTGAATAAGTCCGACCTTGAGATGCGGGTTTCGGAAGAAGAGCTGGCAGAGCTGACCGGCGGAAAGACGGTTCTGAGTGTGTCTGCGAGGGAGGAGACCGGAATTGATTGCCTTGAGCAGGAGATTGAGAAACTGTTCTATGAGGGAAATCTGGATTTCAACGATGAGATTCTGATCACAAATGTGCGCCACAAGACAGCTCTCGAACAGGCTTTGGCTTCGCTTCGGATGGTTCAGACGGGAATCGCAGATCAGATGCCGGAGGATTTCCTCACGATTGATCTGATGGACGCATACCGCCAGCTTGGAACGATCATCGGCGAGGCAGTGGAGGATGATCTCGTCAACGAGATTTTCAGCAAGTTCTGTATGGGAAAATAAAATCGTGTTAAATAGAATAGAAGCAAACTATCTGTTATTTGAAGGTAGTAGATTTTTGCCCATAACAAATGAAAGGATTTAGTTATGAAATGTTTGGAAGAAAGCTATGATGTGGTCGTCGTAGGAGCCGGACATGCGGGCTGTGAGGCAGCGCTTGCGTGTGCGAGACTGGGACTTGAGACGATTGTATTTACGGTCAGCGTGGACAGCATTGCGCTGATGCCGTGTAACCCGAATGTTGGCGGAAGCTCGAAGGGACATCTCGTCCGCGAACTCGATGCACTTGGCGGAGAAATGGGAAAAAATATTGACGCAACGTTTATCCAGTCAAAGATGCTCAATGAGTCGAAGGGACCGGCAGTCCACTCTCTGCGTGCTCAGGCAGACAAGCAGGAGTACAGCCGTCATATGCGCCGGACACTGGAGAATACCGACCATCTGACGATCCGTCAGGCGGAGGTCTCCGAGCTGATCGTGGAGGATCACTGCATAAAGGGAGTTAAGACGTTCTCAGGAGCCGTCTATCATGCAAAGGCAGTTGTTCTGGCAACCGGAACCTACCTGCGTGCGCGCTGTATCTACGGAGAAGTCAGCAATGCGACAGGTCCGAACGGACTTCAGGCAGCAAACCATCTGACGGATTCCCTGATTGCAAACGGGGTGGAGATGTTCCGATTTAAGACCGGAACGCCGGCGCGTGTGGACAAGAGAAGCATTGATTTTTCAAAGATGGAGGAGCAGTTTGGAGATGAGAGAGTTGTGCCATTCTCGTTTTCGACCGATCCGGAGTCGATTCAGAAGGATCAGGTATCCTGCTGGCTGACGTACACGAATGAGGAGACTCACCAGATCATCCGCGACAACCTCGATCGCTCCCCGCTGTTTTCAGGTGCGATCGAGGGAACGGGTCCGCGCTACTGCCCGTCGATCGAGGACAAGGTTGTGAAGTTCCCGGATAAGTCCCGCCATCAGGTCTTTGTTGAGCCGGAGGGACTTTACACGAACGAGATGTATCTTGGCGGAATGTCGAGTTCTCTGCCGGAGGATGTGCAGTATGCGATGTACCGCACCGTACCGGGACTCGAGCATGTGAAGATCGTGCGAAATGCGTATGCGATTGAGTATGACTGCATCAATTCGCGCCAGCTCAAGTCTTCGCTTGAATTTAAGGCGATTCACGGACTTTTCAGCGGTGGTCAGTTCAACGGAAGTTCCGGATATGAGGAGGCAGCGGTTCAGGGATTTATGGCAGGAGTCAATGCATCGATGCAGGTGCTCGGACGGGAGCCGGTGATTCTTGACCGTTCTCAGGCTTATATCGGAGTTTTGATCGATGATCTTGTGACGAAGGAGAATCATGAGCCGTATCGAATGATGACCTCGCGTGCCGAGTATCGTCTGCTCCTCAGACAGGACAATGCAGATCTTCGCCTTCGTGGAATCGGTCATGAGATCGGACTTGTCAGCGATGAGGAGTATGAGAGAGTCTGCCAGAAGGAGAAGGACATTGAGGCGGAGGTTGATCGCCTTGAGCACACGACGACAGGAGCAAACGAGAGAGTGCAGGCATTTTTGCGTGCACACGGAAGTACCGAGCTCAAGACAGGAGCGACGATGGCAGAACTTCTGAGACGACCGGAGCTTGATTACTTCATGCTTGCAGAGATCGACCCGAAGCGTCCAGAGCTTCCGCACGATACTGCCGAGCAGGTTAATATCAATGTGAAGTATGAGGGATATTTAAAGCGTCAGATGCAACAGGTCGCACAGTTTAAGAAGCTCGAGAGCAAGCGCCTTGATCCGGACTTTGATTACAGCACGGTGAACAGCCTGAGAATTGAGGCAGTGCAGAAGCTCAATCTCTACAAGCCGGTGTCGATCGGTCAGGCATCCAGAATTTCCGGTGTTTCACCGGCGGACATCTCCGTTCTTCTGGTGCATTTGGAGCAGTTGCGTCACGGCGGCCATAGCAGTCACGAAAGGAAACAGGAAAGCTAAGAGAGGATAAGGGAAAAAAGCCGGAATGGAAGAAATTTTTAGAGAAAAAATGGAAGTCGGAGTTCGGGAGGCAGGACTGGAATTGTCTGAGAAGCAGATGGAACAGTTCTATCGCTACTATGAACTTCTTGTTGAGTGGAACAAGGTGATGAACCTGACTGGAATCACGGAGGTCGGGGATGTCGCAGAGAAGCATTTTGTGGACAGTCTTGCACTTGTGCGCGCTGTTGAGGTGTCCGCGCTCGATGGCGCGAAGCTGATTGATGTCGGAACGGGAGCGGGCTTTCCGGGGCTTCCGCTCAAGATCGCATTTCCAGAGCTTAAGGTGACGCTTCTCGATTCGCTGAATAAGAGAATCAAATTTTTGAAGGAGGTCATCGGGGAGCTTGGTCTTGAGGGAGTCGAGACAATCCACGGAAGAGCCGAGGATTTTGGAAAGAATCCACAGTATCGCGAGCAGTATGATTTCAGTGTATCGCGGGCAGTTGCAAACACGGCATCGTTGTCGGAGTACTGCCTGCCGTTTGTAAAGATTGGTGGATACTTTGTGCCGTACAAGTCGGGAAAGATTGACGAGGAGCTGAAAGCCGGCGAGAAGGCGATTCAGGTTCTCGGTGGAAATGTGGAAAACGTTGTGAGATTTACACTTTCCGGTGCAGAGGCAGACAGAAGTCTCGTGATGATCAGGAAGACAGAGAAGACGCCGAAGCGTTTTCCGAGAAAAGCCGGAGTTCCGGCGAAGGAGCCGATTGTGTAGCTGCAGAGAAGAACAAGAATACGAATCGGTAAAGGTGAAAATAAAAGGGTGCGTGAAAAATGAGGAATCATTTTTTGCGCACCCTTTTGGCTTTAGGGGAAAAATTTCCCCCTAAATATAATAGTTTGGGATTCTTTATCTTGCAGGTACAATCTCAATCCAGTATCCGTCCGGATCGCCGATGAAATAGATTCCCATTGCCTTATTTTCAAAGCAGATGATACCCATATCTTTGTGGCGGGCGTGGAGCGCCTCGAATTCGTCGGTTGTGAAGGCGAGATGGAACTCACATTCGCCGAGATCGTAAGGCTCGGTGCGATCCTTGAGCCAGGTCAGCTCGAGGGTGAAGTCGGAGCTTCCGTCACCGAGGTAGACGAGCTTGAAGGAGCCGTCCTCCGCATTTTTCTCTCTGACCGGAGTCAGATTCAGAGCCTCCTTATAGAAGGCGATGCTTTTTTCAAGATCAAGAACATTAAAGTTAAAGTGATTGAATCGGATCATTCTGATAATGTTTCCTTTCCTGTTTTTCCTTTCATTGTATCCGGAATTAGAAGAAAACTCAAGCGTTATATAGATGAGTGCTTGTTTTCGTTTGAATTTTCACGTATAATAGGAAAATGGGATATATTTGATACATTAGAAAAATCTATTGAAATTCGAAGATAAAGGAGGGGATGGAATGAGACAGACAGAAACGGATGACAAGATTCAGGAAAAACAGGCCATTTTAATTGTAGATGATTCTGAGATGAATCGTGCGATCCTGACGGATATGCTTCAGGAAGATTATCGGACTCTGGAAGCAGAAAATGGAGTACAGGCAGTTGAACTCATCCGCAAATATTCCGATGCTATTGATCTGGTTCTTCTGGACATTACCATGCCGGAGATGGATGGTTTTGAAGTATTGGCAATCATGAACAAGTATCATCTGATTGACAATATTCCGGTCATCATGATTTCAGCAGAGCGAGCATCTTCTTACATGGAGCGCGCCTATGAACTTGGTGTAACGGATTACATCAGCCGTCCGTTTGACGCGCTGATTGTACGGCGCAGAGTAGAAAATACCCTCATGCTTTATGCAAAACAAAAACGTCTGGTAGGTCTTGTTGCGGATCAGGTTTATGAGAAAGAGCGAAACAACAGTATGATGGTGAATATTCTCAGTCATATTGTGGAGTTTCGAAATGGCGAGAGTGGACTTCACGTCCTTCACATAAATACGATGACAGAGATTCTGCTTCAACACCTTGTAGAAAAGACGGACAAATATCCACTGACTCAGGAGGATATCATCCGAATCTCCACGGCATCGGCACTTCATGACATCGGAAAGATCAGTATCCCGGATGAGATCATTAACAAATCGGGAAGACTGACCAAAGAAGAGTTTGAGATTATGAAAACGCACTCGGCAGTCGGAGCTTCGATGCTGTCTGCGATCACGGCTTATCAGAATGAGTCGTTTATGAAAACGGCATATGAGATCTGTCGCTGGCATCATGAGAGATACGATGGAAAGGGATATCCGGATGGACTCAAGGGAGATGAGATCCCGATTTCCGCACAGATTGTCTCCCTTGCAGATGTCTACGATGCGCTGACGAGTGAGCGATGTTACAAGAAGGCGTTTTCGCATGAGACTGCAATCAACATGATCATGAACGGAGAGTGCGGTGCATTCAATCCACTGTTGCTGGACTGTCTGCTTGAAGTTGCGGGAGATATTCAGAGAGAGCTTGCTGTGAATTCACCGGAGCGAGAATTTCAGGTGCATGAGACGGTGGAGCAGATTCTCAAGCATAAGAAATTACACGGATACGGCTACTCGATCAACCAGATGCGAATTGAGCAGGCGAAGAAGGAATTCTTCTTTGAGCATGAGAGAACACTGGTATTTGATTACAGCGAGCTGACGAATGTTATCCTGTTTTCAAACTGGGGCAGACGTCTTCTGGGATTGAAGAAGAATCAGCTTGATCTCAGAAAAGAATCCTCATTGCTTCAGGATCAGAATACATTGGAACAGATTCGGGCAGAGCTTGCAAAGACGACACCGGAGAATCCGTCGATCGATCTCAAGATCGAGATTCATGCGTTCGGCGAGATGAAAGAACATCGCCTGGTGGCGAGAACATTATGGTCTGATGGAGAGGAAGCACTTCGCGTGGGTGTGATTGGAAGAGCGGAAGAAGTCTTCCAGCTGGATGAAAGGAGATAGAGGAAATGAATTTGAGAGAGTGTTATGAAGCAATGGGAGCAGACTTTGATGCAGTTCTGTTTCGTCTTCGCAGTGAGGGATTGATTAAAAAATTTGTGCTCAAATTTGTGGACGATCCGAGCTATTCACAGCTGGAGCAGACGATGCAGGCAGAAGATTATAAGGAGGCGTTCCGCGCCGCACATACGATCAAAGGTGTTGCGCAGAATATGGGATTTGATGGTCTTTCGCAGTCCTCTTCCGATCTGACAGAGTGCCTTCGTCCGGCAGGTGAGGACAAGGCAGTTGACATCGCAGAGGCAGATCGTCTCTGGACACAGGTGCAGGCAGATTATGCGCGCACAATCTCTGCAATCAAGGCAATGAATGAGTAAGCGCAATAAGTAAGATGGAATGATATTCGGACATTAAGAGAAAAAGCGATTTTCCTATCCGTTTGAGGGAATACCTCAGAGTGGACGGGAAAATCGCCTTTTTATTTCATAATTTCATAGAAAACTGTGCGCAGTGAGCGGAACTTAGTGGATGTAGGTGCGGATCAACTCGACGAGCTCTTCCGGAGCCTCAAGCTGAGGAAGTCCCTTTGTGCCAGGAATCAGCGCGGTCTCAATCGCGGAATTGTATTCCTTGTACTCATTCAGCCGATCTTCGATGTGTTCGATTCCATTTCCGCCGATCAGATACATGCTGTTGTCAATCTTGCGGAGCGCATTGACGATGTTACAGCGCGTGTAATTACAGCTTATGCTCGCATACATGGATTTCGGAGAACCGCCGAGATGCGCGGACTCATAGTAGGCATCCACATATGAGGATTTGACGGAATACGGATTCTGGAAGCCGGACTCAACGAAACGCTCATGGATTGCCTGACGGCTGTTCGCGATGTTGTAGAGAAGGGTTCCGATCATCGGAAGCTCTACGACGAACTTATACATCTTTGATGCCTTTCCCGGCATCTGACAGAAATCCTGTACGCTCAGCGGATTGATGAACATCAACTGGTCAAAAAGTTCCGGATTGTTGGCACATGCCATGATCGGAATCGACGCGGACTCTCCGGTTGCGATGACGCTTGTGCGGTGACCGATCTCAGATTTGATGAAATCAGAGATCAACTGGACGTAGAGGTAATTCGTATACGTCATGTTTGCTTTCTCAGAGCGTCCACATCCGAGCAGATCGATCGTGTAGACCGTGTAATCGTTCTGGAGAGAGGAGACAATCCGACTCCACTCGTAACCGCTCGAGGCGGAATTCAGATCGTGGATCAGAAGCAGGGGCATTCCGCTTCCGGCTTTCGTGTAATGCACATTTCCGAGACGCCATTTGAAGCACAGCGATTTTGACTTGTCATCGTTTAAAAGATTCTTTGACACAGCTGTGACTTTGATAATTTTATTGATAGCCGCGATGGAGGCAGCGGTAGTGGCAGACAGGATCAGCAGGGTCAATAATTTGTTTTTTGCCTTCATAGAATACCTCCTTGTTGCAGGCGAGACAGGTTTGATCTGAGCGTAAAGAGCAACAGATCTGTTGATATTATAGTACAAATTGTCGGGATAGGCAATAAAAAGACAGAAAATTAGAAGCAGATAGCGAGAGCAGTTTCACAGGAACAAATTATCAGACAACTCCCGGCGTGTATTTCATTGATTTCTTATAGGAAAACAAAAAAAATTGTGTTATACTATTCCCCGTAAAAAAGAACGGGTTTCCGCGGAGAATCCGAACCTTTCCACGGGTGACCCATGAGAGATACAATAAAAAGGATGCAGAATGGGTAGAATAATAGCGATTGCAAATCAGAAAGGTGGCGTGGGAAAGACGACCACGGCGATCAATCTTTCAGCGTGTCTGGCAGAGGCAGGACAGAAGGTTCTGTCGGTGGATTTTGATCCGCAGGGAAATGCCACGAGCGGACTGGGATTTGAGAAGGAAGAGATGGACAAGACTGTCTATGAGCTGTTACTTGGGGACTGCGGACTGGATGCGTGCATTTATCAGGATGTACAGGAGAATCTTGATGTGATGCCGTCGGATATGAATCTCGCAGCGGCAGAGATTGAGCTTCTCGATGTGAAGAACAAGGAATCTCTTCTTCGCACGGAACTCAAGAAGATTTCGGATTCCTATGATTTCATTATCATTGACTGTCCGCCGTCTCTGAATATCCTGACGATCAACGCACTGACTGCGGCAGATACGGTGCTTGTCCCGATTCAGTGTGAGTACTATGCGCTGGAGGGTTTAAGCCAGATTCTTCAGACGGTCGAAATGGTGAAGAAGCGCCTGAATCCAGATCTGGAACTCGAGGGTGTCGTCTTCACGATGTACGATGCGAGAACAAATCTCTCGCTTGAGGTGGTGGAGAATGTAAAGAAACACCTTAACGAGACGATTTATAAGACGATCATTCCGCGAAATGTGAGACTGGCAGAGGCCCCGAGCCACGGAATGCCGATCAATCTTTATGACTCACGTTCGAGCGGTGCGGAGAGCTATCGGATGCTTGCTTCAGAAGTAATCAACAGAGGGGGAGAGGAATGAGAAGAAGCAGAAAGGGACTTGGAAGAGGACTTGGTGCATTTTTCGGAGAGGAAGTTGTAGACGAGGTTTCTGGAAAGAGTTCAGACGGTGCAGAGGCTCAGAAAGAGCTTTTCGTCAAAGTGACGGAGATTGAGCCGAACCCGGATCAGCCGAGAAAATATTTTGATGAGGAACAGCTCAATGAGCTGGCAGAGTCTATCAAGCAGTATGGAGTTCTTCAGCCACTTCTCGTCCAGAAGAAGAGAGACCACTATGAGATTGTCGCAGGAGAGCGCAGATGGCGTGCAGCGAGAATCGCAGGAGTTGAGAAAGTTCCGGTTGTTGTCCGCGAGTTCAGTCCTCAGGAGGCGATGGAGATCGCTCTGATTGAGAATCTTCAGAGAGAGGACCTTGACCCGATTGAAGAGGCAAAGGCATATGAGCGCCTGATGCTCGAATTCCGCATGACACAGGGAGAAATCGCAAAGCGCGTATCAAAGAGCCGTACCGTCATCACAAACAGCGTTCGTCTGCTCTATCTGAATCCGGACGTTCAGAAAATGGTTTCGGAAAAGAGAATCACGAGCGGTCATGCGCGTGCGATTTTGAGCCTTCAGGATCAGGATCAACAGCTGGAACTGGCAAAGATTGTGGAGAGAGATCACCTCAACGTGCGCGAGGTCGAGAGAGCCGTCAAGACC
This sequence comes from Brotaphodocola catenula, assembly GCA_020686985.1. Taxonomy (GTDB): domain Bacteria; phylum Bacillota; class Clostridia; order Lachnospirales; family Lachnospiraceae; genus Brotaphodocola; species Brotaphodocola catenula. Next base: position 48,318 of record JAJEPU010000012.1, on the reverse strand, counting down.
TTCGGAAAAGAGAAAAAGGAAGAAGTGGCAGAAGAGACCAAGGCAAGTACAGAGGGGAAGAATTCTGGTGTAAGTGCAGAGTCCACGGAGAAGACTTCGGATATGGCGGAGCTCTCTGTTTCGACGACGAAGGAAGCGGAGAAAGCGAAACAGAAGATCACCGAAAAAATGACCGGAAATCTGGCTCAGAAACCTTTGGAGACGAGGGAGGATGAGCAGATTGCGATGGTCTATCGAGATCTTGAGGATCGTCTGAAAGAGATTCTCGGAACTCAGGCTGTCATCAATCGAAAGGACAACAGCAGAGGAAAGATCGAGATTTCGTATTATTCTCAGTCTGAGCTTGAGAGGATCATCGAATTACTTGAGTCCATCCAGTGACACCAGTAACATTGGATAGCAGACAAAGTAGTGACAAAAGATACACAGAAATAGATAGGAGTGGAAGACAGAATGGAAGGAAGCATTCTCAATAATCTTGGGATTGATCCGTTTTATATTATTCTGGCGCTGGCAGTTCTGAATCTGATCCTTCTGATTGTCGTGTTTGTGGGAGTTTTGAAGATGCAACAGCTCTACCGTGGATACGATTATTTCATGAGAGGAAAAGATGCGGAATCTCTCGAGGAGCTGATCTCCGAGCAGATGGATGAGATTCTCGAACTGCGCTCTCAGGATCGCGCAAACAAGGACGCGATCCGGACGGCGAACAAGAACAGCCGGGCAGCTTTTCAGAAAATTGGAATTGTAAAGTACAATGCGTTTCAGGGAATGGGCGGAAACTTGAGTTTCGCTCTCGCCATCCTCGACTACACGAACACCGGATTTGTTATCAATTCGGTTCACAGCAGAGAGGGCTGTTACCTGTATCTGAAGGAGGTGGATCGCGGAGAGACCGAGGTTCTTCTTGGAAATGAGGAGAAGGAAGCGTTGGAGCAGGCACTCGGATACAAGGAGAGAGAGCAGTAGGATATAAGAAGTTAAATATAAAAATCAAATACGAAAAATGAGGAGAGTCCGGGATGCCGGACTTTTTCTTGTATGATAGGAAATTGCGTCCTATCATACAAAAAATGCTCCGCAAGGGTGCAAAGCGCCAGTGGCGCTTGTTATGCACCGACCGCAGTGGAACGAAGATGTGCACTCGGTGCAGGAGTAGGTGGTTGCCGAAGCACATTCTTTTTTTGTATTAGGGCGTATTTTTTTTTAAAATAGAAAAAAACTTGAAAAGACATATTGACAATTATTTAACGATTCGATATAATGCATATAGAATCAAGTTGTTAAAAAAATATCAAACAAGAAACAACGAGAATACTACAACAAAGAAACATCGTAAACCCTAACATCGATTATGAAACACAGACATCAAAACATTGAGTTAGAGAATAACATTTTTGGAGGAGAATCAAGATGGCAAAGAAAGAAGAAGTAGTAACTTCCGGAATCATTGACAACGTGGAAGCTCTGGAAGCCAAGATGAAAGCAATGCGCGAGGCGCAGAAGATATTTGCTACCTATACTCAGGAGCAGGTTGATGAGATTTTCTACCGTGCAGCACTGGCAGCGAACAAGATGAGAATTCCGCTGGCAAAGATGGCTGTGGAAGAGACCGGAATGGGTATCGTAGAGGATAAGGTCATCAAAAACAACTACGCAGCTGAGTATATCTACAACGCTTACAAGAATACGAAGACCTGTGGAGTCATCGAGGAAGATAAGGCATACGGCATCAAGAAGATCGCAGAGCCGATCGGTCTGGTTGCAGCCGTTATCCCGACGACGAACCCGACTTCTACCGCAATCTTCAAGACTCTGATCTGTCTGAAGACAAGAAATGCGATCATCATTTCCCCGCATCCGCGTGCTAAGGCATCTACGATTGCAGCAGCAAAGGTTGTTCTGGATGCAGCCGTTAAGGCTGGTGCACCGGAAGGCATCATCGGATGGATCGATGTTCCGTCACTGGAGCTGACCAACACCGTTATGAAGGATGCAGACATCATCCTTGCAACTGGTGGTCCGGGAATGGTTAAGGCAGCTTACTCCTCCGGAAAACCGGCACTCGGCGTAGGCGCAGGAAACACTCCGGCAATCATCGATGATACCGCAGACATCAAGCTGGCAGTCAACTCGATTATCCACTCCAAGACCTTTGATAATGGTATGATCTGTGCATCTGAGCAGTCCGTAACCGTTCTGGCTCCGGTGTATGAGGAAGTGAAGAAAGAGTTCATCTACCGCGGATGCTACTTCTTAAAGCCGGATGAGCTTGATAAGGTAAGAAAGACAATCATCATCAACGGCGCGCTGAACGCAAAGATCGTTGGTCAGAAAGCACACACGATCGCAAAGCTCGCAGGCGTTGATGTTCCGGAAGATACCAAGATCCTGATCGGTGAGGTTGAGTCCGTAGAGCTGAGCGAGGAGTTTGCACACGAGAAGCTGTCTCCGGTACTGGCTATGTACAAGGCACAGACCTTCGATGAGGCAATCGCAAAGGCAGAGAGACTGGTAGCAGATGGAGGTTACGGTCATACGTCTTCCCTGTATGTCAATGTCAACGAGAAAGAGAAACTTGCAAAGCATGCAGCAGCAATGAAGACCTGCCGTATCCTCGTAAATACCCCGTCTTCTCAGGGTGGTATCGGCGATATCTACAACTTCAAACTGGCTCCGTCTCTGACACTTGGATGTGGTTCTTGGGGTGGCAACTCCGTTTCCGAGAACGTTGGTGTAAAACACCTGATCAATATCAAGACTGTGGCTGAGAGGAGAGAGAACATGCTGTGGTTCCGTGCACCTGAGAAGGTATACTTCAAGAAAGGATGTATGCCAGTCGCATTAAGCGAGCTGAAAGACGTACTTGGCAAGAAGAGAGCTTTCATCGTAACCGACTCATTCTTATACATGAACGGTTATACGAAGCCGATCACCGATAAGCTGGATGAGATGGGTATCGTATACCAGTGCTTCTCTGATGTACAGCCGGATCCGACTCTGGCAAACGCACAGGCAGGTGCAAAGGCAATGAGTGCATTCAAGCCGGATGTCATCATCGCACTCGGTGGTGGTTCTGCAATGGATGCCGGAAAGATCATGTGGGTAATGTATGAGCATCCGGAAGTAGACTTCCAGGATATGGCAATGCGCTTCATGGATATCCGTAAGCGTGTATACACCTTCCCGAAGATGGGTGAGAAGGCATACTTTGTAGCAATCCCGACTTCCTCCGGTACCGGTTCTGAGGTGACATCCTTCGCGGTTATCACCGATCAGGAGACGGGAATCAAGTATCCGCTGGCTGACTACGAACTGCTCCCGGATATGTCCATCGTCGATGCAGACAACATGATGAGCCAGCCGAAGGGTCTGACGAGCGCATCTGGTGTCGATGTTCTGGTACACGCACTCGAGGCTTACGTTTCCGTGATGGCAAGCGACTACACCGATGGTCTTGCACTCAAGGCAATGAAGAACGTATTCGATTACCTCCCGCGCGCTTACAACAACGGAAACGATGTTGAGGCAAGATGCAAGATGGCAGATGCTTCCTGCATGGCTGGTATGGCATTCAACAATGCCTTCCTTGGAGTATGTCACTCCATGGCACACAAACTGGGTGCTTTCCATCACATCCCGCACGGTATCGCAAATGCGCTGATGCTTGAGCTTGTAGTGGCTTACAACTCCGCAGAGGTTCCGAGAAAGATGGGTACCTTCCCGCAGTACGAGTATCCGCACACCCGCGCAAGATACGCAGAGTGCGCCCGCTTCGTAGGTATCCAGGCGAAGAACGATGAGGAGGCTGTAAACAAGCTGATCGAGAAGATCCACGCACTCAAAGAGACTGTCGGCGTGAAGAAGACGATTGCAGACTACGGCGTAGATGAGAAGTACTTCCTCGACACTCTGGATGCAATGACCGAGCAGGCATTCGATGACCAGTGTACTGGTGCAAACCCGAGATACCCGCTGATGAGCGAGATCAAGGAGATGTATCTGAAGGCTTACTACGGAAAATAAATTCTCACATTATGGTATATGGGTGGGAATGAGAGAAGTTTCAATCACCACTTGCAATTTCACAAATAATTCGGTATAATCCAACAACATAAGAGCAGAGGCGGAGCATTCGATGGCGAATATCGTGATCGGGTGCGCCGCCTCTTTTTGTGCCAAGGCACATTTTTTTAGAGAGGAGGAATCCGGATCGTGTATCAGGTACTTCTTGTGGAGAATGAGGAACGGACGAGGGCGCAGGCATCTTCCTATCCGCTCTGGAAACATGGATTTTACAGACTGGCTGGAGTTGCAGTGAACGGAAAGGATGCCCTCGAAAAGATGGCGGTGAATCGCTATGACATTGTGATTGCAGATGTGACGATGCCGGTGATGGGAGGGCTTGAACTTTGCAGGCAGATCCGGGATGGCGGATATTCGTCGTGTGTGATTCTCGCCGGACCGCAGAATGATTTTTATTGTGCGAGGGAGGGGATGCGTCTCGGCGCAGTCGATTACATTGAGAAACCGTACAGCGAGGAGAAATTGACCGAAGCTCTGTTTTTTGCGGGCAGGAGTCGGCTTGTGCCGGAGGAGGATAAGGGAATCCGGTTTTACCGGAAACTGCTTGAGAACCCGGATCAGGCGGATGTCGGGGCGCTTGTGCGAGAACTCTGTGCAGATGCAAAGAAGGGATGTTTGAATCCCGAGGCAGAACTTCGCGGGCGGGTCTTGGATATCCTTGAGCAAATCTGGCAGAAGATGGAGGAGGAAGCGCTCTGGTTGCGTTTTTTAGATCCTGTGGATATTCCGGACGGGAGTGGGCGATTCTGTGGAAAACTCAGCAAAAAACTCAGTGAAAAATGGAGTGAGAAAGAGGGAGATTTCGGAGAGATTGAAATTCAGAAAATGGAGAGCGAGGGAGCAAAGATTCGACAGTTTGCAGAGCAGGTGATCACAGAGTTTTTAGAGCGCATCCGTCGGTATGAGCTGGCAACTCCGGATTCCCTTGTCAACCGGATTGCCGGAATTGTGGAGCAGAATGCCTCGATGGAGAATATTCAGGAATATCTCGAGCAACAGCTTGACTTAAGTCGTGACTACATGGGAAAACGATTTCGACGGCGAACCGGGGTCACAATCTCGGATTACTGCATGCGGATGAGGATGGAAAAGGCGAAGGGAATGCTCCGAGGAACAAACAAAAAAGTCTATGAAATCAGCGAGGAACTCGGGTATGCGACCGTGGATTATTTTACAAAACTGTTCAAAAGTTATACGGGCTACACCCCTGCCGGATACCGGAAATCATGCTGAAATCCGAAAATATCGGGTATAAAACCGAAAATGTATGGTTTTTTTTACGTCACAAATCATGTATGATTCTCTCATCTGCAAAACGCAGGAAAAACAAAATAAGCGGTATGAAAAGACGAAGCTGTCATGTTCCAAAAAGAGGGAACGGACGGCTATTTTTTTATTTCAAAAAATTTTTATCGAACTTTTCATACGGCAGAAAGCCAGAACGAAAAACTTGATGAGGAGGAAACAATTATGAAGAAGATGAACAGAGTGGCAAGCGCAGTTATGGCGGTTGCAATGGCATTTTCCCTCGCAGGCTGTAGCGGTGGTGCAATGTCGGAGGTATCGGGAAGCAGTGCATCGGCTGAGACAGAGAGTAAGACTTCAGAGTCTGGAAGCGAGCAGGCGAGCACCCCGGAATCATCGGGTGATACGATCAAGGTTGGAATCCTTCATTCCCTGAGTGGAACGATGGCGATCAGTGAGACGTCGGTGAAGGATGCGGAGCTTCTGGCAATCAAGGAGATCAACGAGGCAGGTGGTGTCCTCGGAAAACAGCTCGAGCCGGTTGTGGAAGATGGAGCTTCCGACAATGCAACATTCAAGGAGAAGGCAGAGAAACTTCTTCTGAATGACAAGGTTGCAACGGTATTTGGATGTTGGACTTCTGCAAGCAGAAAGGCAGTGCTTCCGACATTTGAGAGCAACAATGGTCTTCTGTGGTATCCGGTACAGTATGAGGGCATGGAGTCATCCCCGAACATCTTTTATGTAGGAGCTGCTCCGAACCAGCAGATTGTTCCGGCAATCGAGTACATGAGTGAGAATTACGGAAAGAAAGTATTCCTGCTCGGTTCCGATTACGTTTTCCCGCGCACGGCAAATGAGATCGTGAAGAAGCAGGCTGAGGCACTTGGAATGGAGGTTGTCGGTGAGGAGTATACCCCGATGGGTCATACCGATTACACGACGATCATCAGCAAGATCCAGCAGGCACAGCCGGACTTCATTTTCAACACCTTGAATGGTGATTCCAACGTTGCATTCTTCAAGCAGTACAAGGATGCAGGCCTGACACCGGATCAGATCCAGACTCTCTCCGTATCGATCGCAGAGGAGGAGGTTGCCGGAATCGGTGCTTCTTATCTGGAAGGTCATCTGACCGCATGGAACTATTATGAGACGACCGATACACCGGAAAATGAGAAATTCGTTGAGGCGTACAAGGCAGAATACGGAGAGGACCGTGTGACGGATGATCCGATTGAGGCTGGTTATGATGCCGTTTATCTCTGGGCGAAAGCCGTTGAGAAGGCAGGTTCCATCGATGTTGACAAAGTAAAAGAGGCAGCAGGCGGAATTGAGTTCTCCGCTCCGGAGGGCACGATCACAATCGACGGTGACAACCAGCATATGTACAAGCCGGTACGAATCGGTAAGATCAATGCAGACGGTCTGATCGATGAGGTTTGGAGCACGGACGAGGCAGTGAAGCCGGACCCGTACTTAAGCACTTACGAGTGGGCAAGCGGACTTTCCACTCAGTAAAAGAACTTAGCAAAAGAGAATATCGTTCACAGACAATGGTGATAATGGCATCCCGACTTCGGTCGGGATGTCTTCGTTAAGAGGCAAAATTCATTTTGGTGAGAGCAAAACAGGATTTGGTTTGAGAAAAAACTGGAAGGGAGAGAAAACTATGGAACTATTTCTGATGCAGTTGTTTAACGGAATCAGCGTCAGTTCCATTCTGCTTTTGGCAGCGCTTGGACTGGCGATTACATTTGGACTTATGGGAGTCATCAACATGGCTCACGGAGAATTTATCATGATTGGGGCCTACACCGCCTACGTCGTTCAGAACTTTTTTAAAAAGTATCTTCCGGCATCGGTGTTTGACAGTTACTGCATCGTGGCAATTCTTCTTTCTTTTCTCGTCGCAGGGTTCTGCGGTCTGATTCTGGAAAAGCTGATTATTAGAAAGCTCTATGGAAGAGCGGCGGACAGCCTGCTTGTGACCTGGGGCATCAGCCTGATTCTCCAGCAGGGAGCACGAAGCATTTTCGGTTCTCCGAACGTTGGAGTGGAGGCACCGTCCTTCCTTGAGAACAGCTTAAAGATTTCTGGTATGCTCGCCCTTCCGTACAAACGTCTTTTCATTCTCCTGATTGCGGTTATCTGTCTCCTCGGTGTCTACGCGCTGATGTTCAAGACCCGCCAGGGAAGAAACATTCGTGCAGTTATGCAGAATCGAAATATGGCTGCGAGTCTTGGAGTCAACACAAGCCGGGTCGATGCTTCCACATTTGCGATCGGTTCGGGACTTGCGGGACTTGCCGGTTGTGCACTGACCTGGATCGGAGCAATCGGACCGACACTCGGAACGAACTACATCGTGGACACGTTCATGACGGTTGTTGTGGGTGGTGCAGGAAGCATCATCGGTTCGGTATTCGGAGCTGGATTTATCGGAGTCGGTGAGACCGCATTTGAGTTTATGACAACCGCTTCGATGGGAAAAGTTCTGATCTTTGTGTGCGTCATCATCCTGCTTCAGTTTCGTCCTAAGGGCATTTTTGCCGTACATACCCGCTCCCTTGAGGATTAATCGAGGATTAATTGAGAAAGCGAGATTTCCAAGTATTTATTATTATTTGGAGAAGGAACAGCGGGAAAGAGAACAAGCCGTGATGGTTGGTGCAATTCATGAGCGGTAACGTTGAATGAGTTAAGGTGAGGAAAGGATGGTACAGCGATGAAACCTAGACCTGCGATGAAAATAAAGGGAACCACGATTCTGGTTCTTCTGATCTTTTTGTTTCTCGGCACACTTCCATTTTACATGCCGATGTTTCGTGTCAGCCTGTTTGGAAAATATATGTGCTTTGCGATTGTTGCCCTCGGACTTGATATGATCTGGGGATACACGGGAATTTTAAGTCTCGGTCACGGCGTTTATTTTGGACTTGGCGCTTACTGTATGGCGATGTATCTGAAACTCGAAGCCTCGGGCGGAGCTCTTCCGGATTTCATGCAGTGGACTGGAATGAGCGCCCTGCCGACCTTCTGGAAACCGTTTGTAAATCCGGTTTTTGCGATTGCGATGGCGATTCTTGTGCCGATGGCACTTGCGATCCTGATCGGATATCTGACATTCTTAAATAAGATCCGCGGGGTGTATTTCTCAATTCTGTCTCAGGCAATGGCGATGATTATGAGCACGCTTCTGATCGGAAGTCAGGCGTACACAGGTGGTTCGAATGGTCTGACAGACTTTAAGACAATTTTCGGAAAGAGCATCAACTCCCCGATCACAAAGATTCAGATGTTTTATGCAACCCTGATCGCGCTGGTTCTGATTTACGGAGTCTGCCGATTCCTGACTGGTCGTCGTGTTGGTCGCGTGCTGATCGCAATTCGTGACGGAGAGAACCGTGCCGGATTCGCAGGTTACAACACCGCAAGTTACAAGGTATTTGTCTATGCGCTCTCCGCAGTCATTGCCGGAATCGCAGGTGCGCTCTATGTCGGTCAGGTCGGCATTATTTCCCCGAACGAGGTTGGCATCACCCCGTCAGTTGAGATGATCATCTGGGTTGCAATCGGAGGAAAGGGAACACTTGCAGGTCCGATCCTCGGTGCTCTTGCGGTCAACGGATTCAAGACGATCGCGAGTGAGAATTTCCCGGAGCTGTGGTCGTATTTTATCGGTGTTCTCTTTGTTGTTGTAATTTTGTGGCTTCCGGGTGGATTTGTTTCTCTGAAAGAAGTTCCGGGAAGAATCCGTCATGTGATTGAGGTCAGAAAGAATGAGAAGCCGAGGGAGACGGAGAATTTCGTCTCAGAAGAAAAGCAGAGCCGTGCACATTAATTGGTTCGTAGTGCGGGCATGATTTTCCTCTCATTCATGAGTGAGGGCGAAAGATAAGATAATTGCTGATATCGTTTTTGGTATTGAGGATAGGAAATAAGCAGAGAGACAGAGACGCGAAAGGAGAATGAATCATGGAAGTAAAAGATCCGGTTCTGGATATTCAGGATGTGAGTATAAAATTTGGTGATTTTAAGGCGATCAAGGATGTCTCCACGAGCGTCGGAAAAAATGAGATCCGGTTTTTCATCGGACCGAACGGAGCGGGAAAGACGACGATTCTCGATGCGATCTGCGGAAAGAATAAAGTCTCAGACGGACATATCATTTTCCACAGTGACAAGGATGGCGATAAAGATGTGACGAAGATGCGAGAGTACAAGATCTCGGATCTCGGAATCGGTCGAAAGTTTCAGGCACCGAGCGTATTTGGAGGCATCACGATCGAGGAGAATATTGAGCTTGCAGTCGCGAGAAAACATTCGATCTACTGCACGACATTTCTGAAACTCTCAAAAGAAAAAAAGGACTACATGAACTACGTTCTCGAGTTCATCGGTCTTCAGGACAAGCGTTTTAAATATCCCGGAAGTCTCTCACATGGAGAGAAACAGTGGCTTGAAATCGGCATGCTGATGGCGGCAAAACCACAGTTGATGCTCCTCGATGAGCCGGTCGCAGGAATGGGAAGAAAAGAGACAGAAAAGACTGCGGAACTCCTGAAAAAAATCAAGAAGGACTGCTCGATCATCGTGGTGGAGCACGACATGCAGTTTGCAAAGGATGTCTCTGACACCGTCACCGTTTTCCATGAGGGACAGGTGCTTGATGAGGGAACGATGGAGTCGGTTCAGAGGAACCAGAAGGTCATTGACGTGTATCTGGGCAGAGGCTAAAATGGAGGTGATCGGGTATGACATTTAAGACAGAAAGTTTGTATGCAACTTACGGCGAGGGAATGGTTCTGCGCCATGTAGATCTCGAGGCACCGACCGGACGGATCACTTGTCTGGTGGGAAGAAACGGAGCGGGAAAGACGACAACGATGAAGGCGATCATGGGGCTTGTGAAGACCCCGGAGGGAAGCATCCAGCTTGACGGGGAGGAGCTGATTCATCTTCCGGCTTACGAGAGAGCGAGAAGGGGAATCGGCTATGTCCCGCAGGGCAGAGAGATTTTCCCACAGTTGACGGTTGAGGAAAATATTCTTCTCGGACTGGAGGCAAAGAAGGGAAAAGGCGAGATCCCGGATTTTATTTTTGAGACGTTTCCGATCCTCAAAGAGTTTCTTCAGAGAAAGGGCGGAGATCTCTCGGGCGGACAGCAACAGCAGTTGGCAATCGCGAGAGCCGTTGTGTCAGAGCCGAAGATTTTGATTCTCGATGAGCCGACAGAGGGCATTCAGCCATCGATCATTCAGGAGATCGGAAGAGTCATCACCGGACTGAAATCCCGAATGGCGGTCTTGATTGTGGAACAGTATCTCGAATTCGTTCTGGAGATTGCAGATTACTGTTATGTGATGGAAAACGGGCGCATCATCATGGACGGTGCTCCGGCAGACCTCGATCAGGAAAAACTTCAGGCAACGATGTCGTTGTAACGTGCTGACTGGAATAGATGGAGGAGGATTTGCAAAATGAGACTGACACCGAAGGAACAGGAAAAACTCATGCTTCATATGGCAGGACAGCTTGCAGGGGAGAGACGGGCGAGAGGACTGAAGCTCAATTACGTGGAGGCAGTCGCTTACTTGAGTTCAGAACTTCTCGAGCTTGCCCGCGACGGAAAATCGGTTGTGGAGCTGATGGAGCTTGGACGAAAACTCTTAAGCGAGGAGGATGTGATGGACGGCGTTGCAGATATGGTCGGGGAGGTTCAGGTTGAGGCGACCTTCCCCGACGGGACGAAGCTCGTGACGGTTCACAATCCGATTCAGCCGGGACCGTCCTGCTGGGAGGCACGAAAAAATGCAAAGGAGGCTGGCTTATGAGACCGGGAGAGATTTTGCCCCTTGATCGGGACATCGTTTTGAATGAGGGAAAAGAGACGAGAGAGTTGATGGTGGCAAACATGGGAGACAGACCGGTTCAGGTTGGCTCTCATTTCCATTTTTTTGAAGTCAATCGCTGTTTGGAATTTGATCGAAAAGAAGCATTTGGATTCCGGCTGGATATTCCATCCGGAACTTCTGTGCGTTTTGAGCCGGGAGAGAAAAGACTTGTCAGACTCGTCGCACTTGGAGGAAAGAAAGTTGTCTACGGATGCAACGATCTGACCGTCGGGGAGGCGATTCCGGAAAATCTTGATCGGGCGCTTGAGCGTGCGAGAGCAAAACAGATGAGAGGAATTTAGATGCATAGACAAGGAGGACTGGCGAGATGAGTTTCAAAATCAGTGGAAAACAATACAGCATGATGTACGGTCCAACAACCGGAGATCGGATTCGGCTTGCAGATACCAATCTGATTGCGCGGGTGGAATACGATATGACGCGCTACGGAGATGAGATCAAGTTCGGTGGTGGAAAGACGATCCGCGATGGCATGGGTCAGTCGGTGAAGACGACGAGTGCGGACGGAGATCTCGATTTGGTGCTGACAAATGCGCTGATTGTGGATTACACGGGAATCTACAAGGCGGACATCGGAATTAAGGACGGAAAGATTGTCGGCATCGGAAAAGCGGGCAATCCGGATATCATGGATGGAATCACACCGGGAATGACGGTCGGCGCTTCGACAGAAGCTCTTGCAGCCGAGGGGATGATTGTGACTGCGGGCGGAATCGACACGCACATTCATTTCATCTGTCCGCAACAGATTGACTGCGCGCTGTTTTCTGGCGTGACGACGATGATCGGAGGAGGAACCGGACCGGCGGACGGTACAAATGCGACGACGTGCACACCGGGACCGTGGAATCTTGCGAGAATGCTCGAGTCGGCGGAGGAGTATCCGATAAATCTCGGTTTTCTCGGAAAAGGAAACTGTTCTGATGAGGCATCGCTGATCGAGCAGGTCAAGGCAGGCGCGATGGGACTCAAGATTCATGAGGACTGGGGTGCAACACCGGCAGTCATCGACCATTGTCTCAATGTCGCAGACGAGTATGATGTTCAGGTCGCAATTCATACGGATACCTTGAACGAGGGTGGATGCGTTGAGGATACGCTCAGAGCGATTAATGGGCGAACAATCCACACCTATCATACCGAGGGCGCAGGTGGCGGTCATGCCCCGGATATCATCCGCGCAGCTTCCGCTCCGAATGTGCTTCCGTCCTCGACAAATCCGACAATGCCATTTACGAAGAATACGCTCGATGAGCATCTCGATATGCTGATGGTTTGCCACCATCTCGATAAAAACATTCCGGAGGATGTTGCATTTGCAGATTCCCGTATTCGGCCGGAGACGATCGCGGCGGAGGATGTGCTTCACGACATGGGCGTTTTCAGTATGATGAGTTCGGATTCTCAGGCGATGGGAAGAATCGGGGAGGTCATCACGAGAACGTGGCAGACGGCACACAAGATGAAGGAGGAGCGAGGACCGCTTGAGGGTGATACGGAGAACGACGACAATATGAGAATTCGTCGGTACATCTCCAAGTACACGATCAACCCGGCAATCACACACGGCATCTCAGATTATGTTGGTTCTGTTGAGGTTGGAAAACTCGCAGATCTTGTGATCTGGAATCCGGCATTTTTCGGAGTAAAACCGGACATCATTATCAAGGGCGGAATGATCATTGCGTCGAAGATGGGAGATGCGAATGCGTCGATTCCGACGACGGAGCCGGTGATGTACCAGCACATGTTTGGTGCACACGGAAGAGCGAAGTATGCGACTTGTGCGACCTTCGTATCGCAGATTGCTCTAGATGAAGGGATTAAGGAGAAACTCGGTCTTCAGAAGATGATTCTCCCGGTTCATAACACGCGGAATATCTCAAAGAAGGATATGAAGTGGAATGATAAGACACCGGAGATCACCGTAGATCCAGAGACGTATGAGGTTAAGGCGGATGGAGAGCCGCTGACCTCGAGACCGGCAGAGAGACTTCCGCTGACACAGATGTATTCGCTGTTTTAAGGGCGTCGACATAATAGACCGATAGAATAGAAAATAGATCGATAGACGTAATAGAAACGGCGCCTCCGGCAGAGAAAGTCCTGTAAACGCGCTCTCGCTCCGGGTTCAACGTAACGGTGCATAAGGCTGTAAAATACACAGCCTAAGCACCGACGTTTCACACGGGTTTCCAGTGACTTCCCTGCACTGCGTCGCCTGTATCATCAATGCTTTATTATGTGTGAAACGAATTTTATGGAATTGATCGAAGATAAAATTCAGCAATAAATATTATTTGTTTTGTAAAGTAGGGGAGAGAAAGGACGGGAAGCCATGATACTTTGTGAAACGGTGCTGGGAAATCTTTCTGATGAAAAATTTTCCGGTGAAACATATAAGATTGATTATGTAGAGATCGAATGGCATGAAGCATATAAGAGAATTCACCAGAAAATGACGCAGAGCGGACGAGAAATCGGAGTTCGCCTTGGAACGGAGATTCTCACGAAGGGATTGCGTCAGGGAGATGTGCTGTGGCAGGATGGAAATGAGGTCATTGCAGTGGATGTTCCACCGTGTGAGGTCATTGTCATTCATGTGGATGCACATCATCCGAAGATGGCGCATAAAGTCTGCTTTGAGATTGGAAACAAACATGGCGCTCTGATGTGGGGTGAGGAAGACAATGAGTTCATCACTCCTTACAATGAGCCGACATTTCAGCTTCTTGCAAAACTGCATGGAGTGACTGTTGAAAAGGCAGTGAGAAAACTTGATTTTGACCGCGCAATCTCCTCAACAGTCAGCAGTCATACTCATTAAAAGAATATAAGGTTGGAAATTGAATTTTGATCCTGATGATATGATAGATGAGGCAACTTAAAGGAATTCAGAGAGAAGACGGAGGCAGAAACATGAGAAATCTGAGCGAACAGAAAAAACACTACCTGCTGTTGCAGATTAATGATGCGTTGTTTCCGATCGGAGGATACTCTCATTCTTATGGTCTGGAAACGTATATCCAAAAGGGAATTGTAAAAGATGCAAAGACCGCACGAGCTTATATCAGAAGCATGCTCCTGCACAGTTTTTGCCAGAATGAATTGTTGACGGTGGCGATGGCGTATGATCTTGCAGAACAGTTTGATTTTGCTTTAAATGGAAATCACCCAAATCGTGTAAACGTTGATATAGAAAAAAGTGTCATGCAGGATGATACATCCGAAAAAAACATGGAGATTCTGGCGCGTCTTGCAGAACTGGATGAGATGGTGACAGCGACTCGTGTTGCGATGGAGATTCGTCAAGCAGGAGAAAAGCTGGGTTCTCGTTTTATCAAGACAGTCTCGGCGTGGGAGATTCCATTTAAAAGTAAGATTTTTCATGAGTATATCAAACTTCCAGGAGCGAAGAATCATTCTGTTGTATACGGAGTTTTTTGTGCGGGAGCAGGAATTGACAGGCAGATGATGTTGGAACATTATCTCTATGCACAGACCTCCGCAATGGTCACAAACTGCGTGAAAACCGTGCCACTTAGTCAAACTGCCGGACAGCAGATTTTATTTGAAGCGCAGGAATTATTTGATGAAGTTATGACTCGATTGACTGGATTGGATGAGGATGACCTTGGTGCCGAAGCACCGGGATTTGAGATCCGTTGTATGCAACATGAGGCACTCTATTCACGCCTTTATATGTCCTAGAGTTTGGAAATAAAAGAGTTCAATTAATAAAAGTAAAAAACTGTGAAAATAAGTGAGAAGAAAGCATTGAAGATATATTTTGAAATGCCATTGAATTATTTTGCAGTTATGTTATGTGTTAAGGCGACGGAGGGCGGGAAAGTGCAGGCAAACCCGTGTGAGACGTCGGTGTTTAGGTCGCGTACTATGTGACCTTATGCACCGCTACGTCGAACCCGGAGCGGGAGCGCGTTTGCATGACTTTACCCGCCGTAGGAGCCGAATCGAAATTAGAGATACATAATTTTGAAAATGCTTTATAGCTGGAATTTATAAATGGAAAATGTGATGGTACGGGAAGAATAAAAAACGGGAGGAACAGGTAATGTCTTATGTAAAAATCGGAGTTGCAGGTCCGGTTGGATCGGGCAAGACTGCATTAATTGAGATCCTGACAAGAAAAATGGCATCGGAATACAGCATCGGTGTCATCACCAATGATATTTACACGAAAGAAGATGCGGAATTTCTCTGCAAGAACAGTATCATGCCGAGAGAGCGCATCATCGGTGTCGAGACTGGTGGCTGTCCGCACACCGCAATCCGTGAGGACGCCTCAATGAATCTTGAGGCGGTTGATGAGATGATGAGTCGTTTCCCTGACATTCAGATTATCTTTATCGAGAGCGGTGGAGACAACCTCTCTGCAACATTCAGCCCGGAGCTTGCGGACGCGACGATCTTTGTCATCGATGTCGCAGAGGGTGATAAGATTCCGAGAAAAGGCGGTCCGGGAATCACTCGCTCTGACCTGCTGGTAATCAACAAGATTGATCTCGCACCGATGGTCGGCGCAAGTCTTGAGGGCATGGAGAGAGATTCGAAAAAAATGAGAGGCGAGAGACCGTTCCTTTTTACCAATATCCGCGGAGATCAGGGTGTAGATGAGGTTGTGCGCTGGATCAAGCGAAGTGTACTTTTGGAAGAGGCAAAATAAGAAAAGCAGGAAAGTAGAAGAATTAAGAGAAAAAAGTAGAAAAACAGAGCCATAGGCCATGAAGGGAAACGTGCAAACCAGAGAAAGCAAGGAGGCAGAGAAATCCGATGAAAGAAAATCCATTTGGGCGAATTTCCACCCTGCATCTGACGGCATCTGTTTCAGAGCGAAGTAGCCAGAGCGGTCGGGCAGAGACTTATCTGAAAGAGATGAGTTTTACCGCCCCGTACAAGGTGCTCTCGCCATTCAAGCGGGAGGACGGGAGCATTGAGGTGATGATTCTCGCTGTGTCCGCCGGAATTATGGAGGGAGATACCCAACAGATCGAGCTTGAGACAGAGACTGGTGCGGTGATGGAGTGTACATCCCAGTCCTTTGAAAAGATCCACAAGATGAATGAGGGATGTGCAAAGCGCGAGACGCAGATTCGGGCTGCAGATGATTCCACGCTGATCTATCGCCCGCTTCCCGTGATTCCGTTTGCACAGTCGGATTTTGTGAGCAGGACAGAGATCCATCTTGCGGGTGTGAAGAGCAGGATGATCTATCAGGAGATTCTCTCTTGCGGGCGAAGTGCGAGTGGAGAGCGATTTGCCTACCGCAGATACGATGCAAGAATTCAGGTCAGACGAGAGGGAAAACTGATTTACCGCGAGAACTGTCGGTTTGATCCGAAATGTTATGAGATGGAGGAGGTCGGAATGTTTGAGGGACATTCTCATCTTGCAAACCTTCTTCTATTTGGCATAAGGATAGATGAGGAGAGGAAAAGCCAGATCCGCGAGATTTTTGAGGACGATCCGGAGATCTGCGGAGGACTCAGCACGACGTCATATGGTGATACCGTGATCCGAATCTTCGGTGATCGAGCCCAGAAATTGCAGGAAATCTGCGCTCGAATCTGTGCAGATCTTTAGGGTAAAACTTCGATGAAGAAAAAGAGGGAAGCATCCTTGTGTGAGGGTGCTTTTTTTTGCCCATTTTTTTCTTTTGCGAAAGTCTCGTTTGCTTCTTCCACCTGTTTTTAAAAACTCAGGATCTCCATTAAGATTTTATTTGGAAATCCAATCTCTCGTACATTGTTGGTTTTAACAATGATTAGTGTTGAAACAAAAGTGGAACCATGTAAAAAATAAATAGATTATTTTTGAAATAGCAGTTGACTTTTGGAAAAAATGTGATATTATAAAGATATAAGATGTTGAAACAACAATTTGCAACTGTTAAAACAAAAGTGTGGGAGGTTTGCAATGATCTATACGGTAACGTTAAATCCGGCTTTGGATAAAACCGTTGAGATTCCATCTCTGACGGTGGACAGCGTCAATCGAATTACCACAATGCGGACAGATCCGGGTGGAAAGGGAATCAATGTTTCAAAAGTCATCGACAAGCTGGGAGGAAAGAGCATCGCGATCGGAATTCTCGGAGGAGACACCGGACGCAGTATCCAGACAGCGCTCAAGCGCATGGGACTTGAGACCGACTTTTGTTTTGTCGAGGGCGAGACGAGAACCAACATGAAGGTGATTGATCCGGTGAATCATACAAACACCGACATCAACGAGCCAGGAGTCACGGTTTCAAAAGAAATCCTCGATGCCCTGCTTGATGATCTGCTTGAAAAGATTTCCGAGGGCGACATCGTGGTGATCTCGGGAAGCATGCCGAAGGGATCTCCGGAAGATACCTACTATGTGTGGACGAAGGCGTGCCGGGAGAAAGGTGCAAAAGTCATTCTTGATGCAGACGGAGCCCTGTTTGCAACCGGAGTCAAGGCATCGCCGTATCTCGTGAAGCCGAACAATCATGAGCTCTCAAGATTTGCCGGACGCAAACTTGAGACCGTCGAGGAGCTTGAGGCAGAAGCGAAGAAGCTGATGCAGGATTACGGAATCAAGAAAGTTGTTGTCTCGATGGGAGGCGATGGCGCTCTGTATGTGACCGAGGCGAAGACGATCTACGCAGAGGGACTGAAGGTTCCGGTTGGAAGCACAGTTGGAGCAGGAGACAGCGTTGTCGCAGCACTCGCATTTGCAGAGGAAAACGGAAACAGTCTTGAGGACACGGTTCGTCTCTCGACAGCGACCGGCGGAGCGAATGTCATGTGCAGTGGAACGCAGGCAGCAGAGTATGAGGTGATTGAATCGCTGATGCCGAAGGTAGTTTTCCGCACACTGTAAACAGGAGACAGAACGGAAAATCCACCACCGTCGACTTGAATCAACGCAGGAACGAACGGTAATTGGAAAAATTAGAAAAAATGAAAAGAATTGAGAGAATGAAAAAATTGCAGGATTGCAAATCAGGCAAAAGTTCATTAAGATAGAAAGGAGTTTTATTATGAAAGCAAGAGGCGTAAGACTTCACGCAGCCAATGATCTGAGACTGGAGGAATTTGAACTTCCGGAGATCACCGATGACGAGATCCTCGTTAAGGTTGTTTCTGACAGTATCTGCATGTCCACCTACAAGTGTGCCATTCTCGGTACCGGACACAAGCGTGTTCATCCGGACGTTGCAGAGCATCCGGCAATCATGGGTCATGAGTTTGCAGGTGATATCGTGAAGGTTGGTAAGAACCATCAGGATACGTTCAAACCGGGAATGAAATTCACTCTTCAGCCGGCACTGAACTACAAAGGAACGATGTGGAGCCCGGGTTACTCTTACGAGTTCTTCGGCGGAGACACCACCTACTGCGTAATCCCGGCCGAGGTAATGGAGCTTGGTTGCCTGCTCGAGTACAAGGGTCGTGCATACTACGAGGCATCCCTCGCAGAGCCGATGTCCTGCAGCATCGGTGCTTTCCACGCTGCTTACCATACCCAGATGGGTGTTTACGAGCACTTCATGGGAATCAAGGAAGGCGGAAAGATGGCAATCATGGCAGGTGCAGGCCCGATGGGACTCGGTGCTCTGACCTATGCACTTCACTGCGACCGCCGTCCGTCTATGGTTGTTGTTACCGATCTGAATCAGGAGCGTCTTGACCGTGCAGGAGAGCTGTTCCCGCCGGCAGAGGTGATGGAGAAGGAAGGCATTGAGCTTCATTTTGTAAACACCGGAAACTACGAGGATCCGGTTGCAGAACTCATGAAGATTTCCGGTGGCACCGGCTACGATGACGTTCTGTGCTACGCACCGGTTGCATCCGTAGTGACCCAGTCCAGCGCAATCCTTGGACGTGACGGCTGCTTGAACTTTTTCGCTGGCCCGACCGACAAGCAGTTCAGCGCTACGATGAATTTCTACGATGTACATTACAACTCTACTCATGTTATGGGAACGACCGGTGGAAATACCGCAGATATGATCGAGTCTCTGAAGCTGACCGCAGAGGGACGCATCGATCCGGCTGTTATGGTTACCCATATCGGAGGTCTTGATGCAGCCGCAGAGACAACTCTGAATCTTCCGAAGATTCCGGGCGGAAAGAAGCTGATCTACACGCATTTGGAGCTTCCGCTGACCGCACTGACTGATCTGCGTGCAAAGGGTGAGAGAGAGAATGATTCTCGCTTTGTTGAGCTTGCAGACATTGTAGATGCACATAAGGGTCTGTGGTGCCCGGAGGCAGAGGAGTATCTGCTGTCTCACTTCACCCAGAATTAATTCGTGTCAGAATCCTGTCTGTGATTCTGACACAGACAGGAGAACTTATATATGGATTCAATGGAAATGCGCAGAGATGCGATTGTTCAACTGATCAATGAAAACGGCACAGTCAGTTTTTCCCAGATAAAAAAAGCATTTCCGCAGGTATCCGAGATGACGCTTCGCACGGATTTAAAATTCCTCGATGAGGAGCAGAGAATCCTCCGTGTACACGGGGGAGCAAGATCCGTGCAGGTGCTCATCGGAACAGATGATGATCTGAACCGGAAAGCCGTGCGGAATATTCCAGAAAAACAGAAAATAGCAGAGAAGGCGCTTGGTCTGATTCATCCGGACACGACGATTTTTCTCGACTCCGGAAGTACGGCGACGATGTTTGCCGGACGGTTTCCGGATCAGTCTAATCTGATCTACACGACAGGTCTCAGCTGTGCGACGGAACTGGCGAAACTTTCCAGTCCAACGGTGATGATTCCAGGGGGAAAACTGAACCGTTACAGCCAGAGTGTCTGTGGAATTTCTGCGATTCGGGAACTTGAGAGGGTCAATTTTTATCAGGTACTTCTGGGAGTAACCGGCTATCATCCTCAGTCAGGTTTTACCTGTGGCATCAGCGACGAGGCGATCTTAAAACAGACGGCGATCTGTCAGGCGGATCAGGTCATTGTGATGATGGATTCCTCAAAAATTGATGTAAGAAGCAGTTTCTCTATTTGCGGGCTGAAAGAAATCGACATCGTTGTATCGGATGGAAAACTGCCGGATGAATTTCTAGCAGAATGCGGAAAATACGGCGTTAAGGTATTATAGGACAGTTGATCCATTCCCCATTGATAAAAATGGAGGAGGGGTTTTCGTGAAAAATAATGTACAGAAATTCGGTAAGTTTCTGTCGGGAATGGTGATGCCGAACATCGGCGCACTGATTGCATTCGGTTTTCTTGCAGCGCTGTTTATCGACACAGGCTGGATGCCGAATGAGGGGTTTAACAGCATGGTTGGTCCGATGCTGACGTATCTGATTCCTGTGCTGATCGCATCGACCGGAGGACGGATGATCGGCGGAGACCGCGGACGTGTTGCGGGGGCAATCGCCGTGATCGGAGCAATCATGAGCAACACAAGCATTACGATGTTGATGGCGGCAATGGTTATGGGACCGTTGGCTGGCTTCTGCATCAAAAAGTTTGATGAGGCGATGGATGGTCATATGCCGGCAGGCTTTGAGATGCTGATCAACAACTTTTCAGTCGGAATCATCGGTATGATTCTGGCGATGCTTGGATATACAATTATTGGACCGGTGATGAGTGGAATTCTCATGATTCTTTCTGCCGGTGTCAATGTTCTGGTTCAGAACAGCCTGCTTCCTCTGGTGGCAATCTTTATCGAACCTGCTAAGGTTTTATTCCTGAATAATGCGATCAACCACGGTATCTTCACACCGATTGCAACGGCACAGGCTGCCGAGACCGGAAAATCCATCATGTATATGCTGGAGCCGAATCCGGGTCCGGGTCTTGGAGTTCTTCTTGCGTATCTGTTCTTCTGCAAAGATAAGACGACAAAGGATTCTGTTCCGGGTGCAGTGATCATCCATCTGCTTGGTGGAATTCATGAAATTTACTTCCCGTATATTCTGATGAACCCACTTGTCATTATTGCCCCCATTTTAGGCAGTGTAGCAGGCATTTTCTGGTTTAATATGACGGGTTGTGGTCTTGTGGGACCGGCATCTCCGGGTTCGATTATCGCGTATCTGATGATGACGCCGGGAAGCGATCTGATCAAGGTAGTCGCAGGTGTTTTGATTTCCACCGGAATCTCATTTGTAGTTGCAGGTCCGATCGTGAAACTTGCAGGTGGAAAGAGTCTCGAGAACGCACAGAGTGAGATGGCATCGATGAAGGCAGAGGCAAAAGGGGAGAGTGCAGCTACCAGTGCCGGAATTTCTGACAAGATTGAGAATACAGAGGGTGTGAAAAAGATCATCTTTGCGTGCGATGCAGGAATGGGATCTTCTGCGATGGGAGCAACGAAGTTCCGCAACCGCATCAAGGCAGAGCGCCCGGATATCTCGGTGTCGAACACGTCGGTTGACAACATTCCGTCTGACTGTGACATTGCAGTTGTGCAGACAACACTTGCAGACCGCGCAAGAAAATCTGCTCCGCAGGCAAAGTTGATTACGATTGGAAACTTCCTTGCAGATCCAGCTCTCGATGAGCTTTACGCTCAGCTGACGAAGAAGTCAGATTCCGCAAAGAATTCAACTGGTGGAGCAGAAAATGCAAATGGAAATGCAGAAACAGCAAATGCGGGAGCAGGAGAGAAGGTTTCTGCGGAGCAGATAGCTGAGGATAAGGGCAAGGCTACTGCGCGTCCGTCGATCATCATTGCAGATGGAATCAAGCTGGGACAAAAGCCGGTGACAAAGGAAGAGGCAATCCAGACAGCAGGAGAACTGCTTGAGAAGCTCGGCTATGTCGATGGAACTTATGTCACAGCGATGCAGGAAAGAGAACGTCTTGTATCGACTTATATCGGCATGGGCGTTGCCATTCCTCACGGAACAACGCAGGCGAAGGGAACCGTCAAGAAGACCGGTATCGTGTTCTTGCAGTATCCGGAGGGCGTTGATTTCGGAGCTGAGAAGGCACAGCTGGTATTCGGTATTGCCGGAATCGGTGATGAGCATCTGGAGATTCTGAGCAATCTCTGTACACTGTTGGAAGATCCGGAACGTCTGGAAAAACTCAAGACGACGAAGGATGTCGATTGGGTTCTCGAACAGCTTGCATAGACTGGTATAAAGGAGATTTGCTCGTAAATGAGAAAAGTTTTGAGTAAATTCTGAGGGAATGAGAAAAAGGCATAAATAACAAATAAGTAACACAGAAAAGGAGATCTGTCCTGAATTTCAGGATAAGATCTCCTTTTTTTATTGAGAAAAAGATCTCACATTAATGAAAATGATTCTCAATATCAGACTTGAAACGAAGGAGTTGCTTTGTTATGATAAAGTTTGTGAAAATTGTGTGAACAATTTTCGGATCTATGTCCATCGTTGATAAAAATTAAAAGAAAATTCTGTTGCAGTTCGTGCGATGCATGAACGGTAACAAGAATATTTCTAAGAAATAATAAAGATAAAACGTATTCAGGAGGTTTACAGTGAAGAAAAAGGGGTTAACAGGAATGGCGGCAGCACTGATGTTTTCTCTGTCAGTGACAAATATGTCTCCTCTTGCAGCAGTTTCAGATAATACCGGTAAGTGGGAGCAGTCTGCTCAGACTGGCGAGTGGAGCTATCGTCTGGGACAGGGACTTGTACAGAATGAGTGGCTTTTATGCCAGGGAAAATGGTATCGCTTTGATGCAAACGGCAAGATGCTTACCGGCTGGTATCAGGATCAGGAATCCAAAGTCTGGTACTATCTCGGTGCAGACGGCGTGATGGTAACCGGATGGGCACCGGTAAATGGTCGTTGGTATTATATGAATGAGAATGGTCAGATGCTGACAAACCAGACAACCCCGGATGGTTATCAGGTAAATGCAGACGGAGCATGGGTGAATGAGGCAGGAATCGCGTACTCCGCACCGATGCAGACTGGAACGACTTCTGGCGGTTCCGGCAGTGGTTCTAAAAGTTCAGGCGGTTCAGGAGGCAGTAGCTCAGGTGGAAGCTCCAGCAGTAGCTCCAGTAGTTCTAACGGAAGCTCCAATTCTGGAACGACTGGTGGCAATACGTCAAATGGCGCAGACAATGCCGATGACAATAACAACGGCGACAACGGAAATAATGGTAACGACAATAATGGCAATAATAATGCTGGCGATAACAACAATGGCAATGCTTCCAATAATGGCTCAAACAACGGAGCGAATAATGGTTCTAACAATGGTTCTTCCAGTGATAACGGAGATAAGAAGGATGACGGAACAGTAACTCCGGGCGAGCCGGATCAGCCAAGCAATCCGGACCAGCCGAGTATCCCAGATCAGCCAAGCAACCCGGATCAGCCGGAGGAGACCTCCCTTGTTGTGGAGAGCCAGACGAAGCTTATTGATCTTGGATGGAGTCAGTATGTGACCGTTGCATTTGCAAAGGGATATTCTCGGGACAACTGCAAGATTCTTGTGGATGGCGTTGATGTGACGAGTGCGTTCAGCAATGTAGACGATGAGGGAACTTTCGTAAAGTGGGAACTGACCGATCTGTATCCGGGTTCTCTGTCTGTTGTTGCTGAGGACGGCACAACTCAGGTCGTTTCTCTGAGCGATAATGTAGCACCGACGGTTCCGCATATTGAGAGCAAGAACACTGCACCGACGAGCTTCCTTGCACACGGTTCTGTCTATGTCTGGGATTACCATCTGACTAACTACGATGAGGATGGAAATGTGCGTGTACATCCGACAAAGACCACCTTCTCTCTGGGTCAGAAGTCAAATGCAATTCCGTTCTATTCCCCGGATGCAGAACTGACAGAGGATGAGAGCAACCTTTACGGTGTCGGTGGACAGGCAGTGATCATGTTTAATTACACCTCTGAGGCAGACAAGCAGTGGTTTGACGCAATCAGCGATGTTGATCTTGTTGCAGACAACGGAAACAACAGCACGTTGAATGACAACTTAAATTATGAGAAGAAGCTGGCAGATCACAACGGAAATGAGGTTGGTCAGATCGTGGTTCCGCTCGGTCAGTCAAACTTCTACTCCAATGGCCGTTACTATCTGAGAGTTCGCTCCGGCGGAAAGAGCACCCTGTTCCCGATCCATGTGGTAAATGGAACGGCTCCGTCGATGAAACTCGCTGAGGCAGGTTCGATCAAGAGTGGTCAGAACGTGCACTTCAAGATGGAGAACATGACTTATGGTGTGACGATGCCGATTTACCGCGTAGAGCTGACTGCTCCGGATGGAACGACGAGAGAGCTTGAGAAGATTACCGACTGGTATCTGATCGGTGACAGCTTCATTCTCTATAACGATGTGACTGCTGAGAACGGACGCGACAACATTCCGGATAACGGTCTGTATACGCTGACGATCTATGCAGACGGCTTCAAGAATGTGAGCACAACGTTCCAGGTTGGCGGTGTCGAGAGCACTCAGGCAGACAGCGATCTGTACGGAATCGATATGATGTCAAGCGCGACAACCGGCGGAAGCGGAAGCAGTAGCGGCGATGCATCTGATGGCGGAAGCGATACAATGTCCGCAGACCTTCTGTTTGATGCAGACTTGCTTACAAATGCCCTGCTTCTCAATGAGCTTGGCGTGAACAATGAGTATGCAACCGCAGTTGCAGATCGTTGGCTCAGCGACATGTCCGGATACGATGCAGTTCTCGACAGCAACGGGGAATTTTACAGCTTTATCGACTACCGCAATGCAGTCGAGGAAGCAAAGGTTGCAGGCAAGTATCTGACATTTGCAGACTATGTAAAGAGTGGAAATGCTGTGACGACTCCGAATCGTCCGTATGCAGTTAAGGAGGTTATGGAGGACAACCTGCTCGGTGAGACCCAGATGAACGGTTCTTATCTCGGCAAGGATGCTCCGGTTCTGACTCTGGTTGATGAGAACGGCGAGACTTTGACCGAGGCAAAGGAGAATAGCGAGGTACGTTTTGCAGGTGCAGATGAGACTTACATGGAACTGCTGATGGAGAATGCAAAGATCTTTGTCAACGGCGTAAGCTATCAGGCACTTTCTTCCGAGAAGTATCGCGTGGAGGGCAACCAGCTGATCTTTGATGCATCCGTATTTAATCTTGGAAAGAATACCTTCACTGTAAAGCTGGATGGCTACAAGGACAACATAGTAAACGTCAACGTTGCAAAGACGGTTGCAGATGCAACTCTGAGCGTGGCAGACGATCTCAAGATCGGAAACGAGGTTGAGGTTACAACCGCAGATGAGAGCGGTGATTTCTTCCGCTACATCAATAAAGTAGAGCTGACAAGACCGGATGGAACGGTTAAGACGGTTCTGCCGGATGGTCAGGAGAGCGTTTATGAGAAGGTTGGATATGAGGTTTCCGGAAATGTCCTGACTCTCGGAAAAGATCTGTTCACCGAGGCAGGTGCTTACAGATTAGAGATCTATGCAGAGTACTATGAGGCACAGGAGATTTCCTTCAATGTGGAGCTTGACAACAGCAACATCGACGGAGAGGACCTTGAGCCGGCAAAGATTCAGAAGGTTGAGAAGAGCTGGTTGGGTAGCGACTACACTCTGGTCTTCGGAATGGGAAATGACGACTGGATGAATGCAATCACCGAGATCACTGTAAATGGTAAGGCTTATGAGGCAGGTTTTGTATACAATAATGCAAAGTATTCTCTGTCTGTAACCGATGGCAGAATTTCTCTTGGCGGTGCAGAATTTACGGAGGACATCAATGAGATTGAGATCTCCGCTGAGGGCTACAAGAATCTGATCCTGAAAGTTCAGAAGGACGGCACGATTGTCGATGAGGACAGCGAGGTTGATGAGCTTGCACCGGCAGTTGTAAAGAGCGCAGAGAAAGACTTCTTTGGCGATTACTCTCTGATCTTTGGAATGGGCAATGATGATTGGATGAAGGCGATCACTGAGGTTACTGTAAATGGTGAGACCTATGAGCGTGGTTATGTATATAACAATACAAGCTACTCTCTGGCAGTAACGGATGGCAGAATCAAACTCGGAAATCAGGGATTCACCGAGGATGTCAATGAGGTAGTCATCTCTGCTGAGGGTTACGAGGATCTGACTGTGAGCGTCAACAAGGATGGAAGCCTTGCAGATTCCGATGACAACGGCGATAACGGCGAGATCGGAGACGAGGACGGAAAGCTCGAGCCGGCAGAGGTTAAGAGTGTCGAGAAGAGCTTCTTTGGTGGCGATTATACGATTGGATTCGGAATGGGAAATGACGACTGGATGAACGCAATCACCGAGGTTACCGTAAACGGCGATGCCTATGAGCAGGGTTATGTATGGGGAGATAAGCATTATTCCCTTGCGAAGACGGATGGAAATGTAAAGCTTGGCGGTGAGAGCTTCACTGAGGATGTCAACGAAGTTGTGATCTCTGCTGAGGGCTATAAGGATCTGACACTCTGGATCACGAAGGACGGAAAGCTGACCGAGGAGCCGGCAGATGATGAGGAGATCAGTACCACTGAGACGACGATTGCAGACGCAGAGGTTGTTGCAAAGGATGCAGATGATGCGGAGAAGATCGCTTCTGAGGACGAGATCACCGCAGACGTTTCCGAGAATGAGAATCAGGATGAAAAGACTGAGGATCAGGAGAAGGAAGACAGCGCAGATAAAGCAGACGCAACTGAGGATGCAGATGTAGTGGATGCTGAGATTGCAGATGCAGACGATGAGATCGTTGAGGATGAGACAGTTGCAGATGATCAGGATGATCAGAACGACCAGGCGGATGACGCAAATGATGCTGATCAGGCAAAAGACGCTGAGGAGATCGACGACGAGACGAGTGAGAAGGATGCTGAGGAAGCCTAAATTCCAAATTTTAGAAGTTTTTAGTTAAACATGTTCACTCAAATAATTTCTAAAAAGTGACATACAGAAATAAACAAACGGAAATAAAGTGAATTAAGAATCAAATTTGAGAGATCCCCAGTTCCGGGAAGTGTCGGTTCTGGGGATCTCTTTTTTATGTGTTTGTTTGGAAATGATTCGTTTTATAGGTTCTTTGAGAAAAAAAGGATAGACAGAATCGCTTTAGCATGCTACTATGGTAACGTGAGCAAAAAAGAACGGCACCGGATTGCAGATTGTCTGACATTTCAAGGAAGAGAAAAAGAAAAAACAAGAAAAATCGAAAAAACTGAGAAAGGTCAAATGATATGTGGTTCGCAGAATGTAGGAATGCATTTAGAAAAATGTAGGAGTACATTCAGAAAGAGGAGGAAAATTATGAAAAAGAGAATGGTAAGCCTGATGATGGCAGGAGTGATGGCAGTATCTTTAGCTGGATGTGGTGGCGCAAAGACAGAGACAACGACCGCAGAGACCAAGGCAGAAGAGACGAAGGCTGATGAGAGTCAGGCAGAGGAGACTTCCGCAGAGGCAAGTGCAGAGAATGCAGAGAGCGCAGAGGCAGCCGGCGATCACGCAGGCAAATTTATCGTAGGATTTGATCAGGATTTTCCGCCGATGGGTTTTGTTGGAGATGACGGACAGTATACCGGATTTGATCTGGATCTCGCAAAGGAAGTTGCATCTCGTCTGAATCTGGAATTTGTTCCACAGCCGATCGCTTGGGATTCCAAGGATATGGAGCTGAACTCCGGAACGATTGATTGTATCTGGAACGGATTTACGATGAACGGCAGAGAGGATGCTTATACCTGGAGTGAGCCGTACATGAACAACTCTCAGGTTGTTGTTGTAAGCGCAGATTCCGGCATTGAGAAACTCGCTGATCTGGCAGGCAAGATTGTTGAGGTTCAGGCAGATTCCTCCGCAGAGGCAGCTTTAAAGGACAACACCGAGCTTTCTTCCACCTTTGGAACGCTTCAGACAACACCGGATTACAACACTGCATTCATGGATCTTGAGATGGGCGCAGTTGATGCAATCGCAATGGATGTCATCGTTGCAGGTTACCAGATTGAGCAGAGAGATGACGGAAGCAAGTTCAAGATTCTTGATGAGGATCTCGCATCTGAGGAGTACGGAATCGGCTTCAAGAAGGGCAATGAGGAACTGAGAGATCAGGTTCAGGCAACTCTTGAGGAGATGGCAAAAGACGGCAAGCTCGAGGAGATCTCTAACGAGTGGTTTGGTCGTGACGTTACAACGATCGCAAAATAAATAAAAGAGTAAAAAAGTTTTAAAAAGAGTTTTTAGAGGAAAAGGAGCAGAGAGATAGATATGCAATGGAATACGATGTTTTCGCAGTTAGCCGGAGGAATGCTGGTCAGCACACAGATATTTGTGGTGACACTGGTCTTCTCTCTGCCCCTGGGACTTCTGATTTCGTTTGGTAGAATGTCGAAAAACCGTGTGATTCAGGGAATTGTCAAAGCGTATATTTCCGTGATGCGCGGAACACCGCTGATGCTTCAGCTGATGGTAGTTTATTTTGGACCGTATTACCTGTTCAAGATCAAGATCGGAAATGGCTACCGTCTGTGGGCAGCATTCATCGGATTTATCATCAACTATGCAGCATACTTCGCTGAGATTTATCGAAGCGGAATTCAGTCTATGCCGGCGGGACAGTATGAGGCAGCAAAGATTCTGGGATACAGCAAGCCCCAGACTTTTTTCAAGATCATTCTTCCTCAGGTGATGAAGCGGATTCTGCCGTCGATCACGAACGAGGTGATTACTCTGGTCAAGGATACGTCCCTGGCATTCTCGATCAGTGTTCTTGAGATGTTTGCGATTGCAAAAGCGCTTGCATCTTCACAGACAAGTCTGATGCCGTTTGTGGCAGCTGGAGTTTTCTATTATGTATTTAACCTGATTGTGGCAGTCGCAATGGAGTACATTGAAAAGCGACTTTCTTATTATCAGTAGGCGGAGGATATCAGATATTATGAATTTACTGGAAATGAAAAATGTAAAAAAGTCCTTTGGCGATCTCGATGTTATCAAGGACATCTCGCTTTCTGTCGGAGAGGGTGAGATTGTCTCGGTGATCGGACCGTCGGGTTCCGGCAAATCCACCCTGCTGAGATGCGCCACAATGCTTGAGACGATGGACAGCGGAGAGCTGATTTATCTCGGACAGAAAGCGGGCTGGACAGGTGCAGACGGAAAGGTCGTCTATGCTCCGACAAAAGAGCTGAGGAAGATTCAAGAAAATTACGGTCTGGTTTTTCAGAACTTTAACCTGTTTCCGCACTTCTCTGTGTTGAAAAACGTCATGGATGCGCCGATCAGTGTGCAGAAGCGTGACAAGGAGGAAGCCAGAAAGACAGCGATGGAGCTCCTCAAAAAGATGGGGCTTGCAGACAAGGCGGATGCCTATCCGTGTCAGCTTTCAGGTGGTCAGTGTCAGCGTGTGGCGATCGCTCGTGCGCTTGCATTAAATCCCAAGATTCTGTTCTTCGATGAGCCGACTTCCGCCCTCGATCCGGAGCTGACCGGAGAGGTGCTCAAGGTCATCAAATCTCTGGCGGATCTTCACATTGCGATGGTTATCGTCACTCATGAGATGGCATTTGCGAGAGACATTTCCGACCGCGTGATTTTCATGGCAGGTGGAGTGATTGTCGAGGAAGGAAAGCCGGAGCAGGTATTCGCATCTGACAATGAGAGAACGAGAAGTTTCCTCGGACGATACGGAGAGATGCTCAAATAATTTTTTGGTAATTATTGAAAAAAATCCTAAAAAAACAAGATGTCGCTGTGCAGGTGGCATCTTGTTTTTGCGTTAAAGTTCTATTATAATAAAGCGTGTATTTCTGAAAATGATGAGCAGAATCTGAAAAGGCAGAAATACGAGAAAGAATATTTGACATAATATTTGAGGAGGACAAGACAGTGGCAATCAGAATTGGTATTTTTGGATATGGCAACCTTGGAAAAGGCATTGAGTGTGCAATCAAGCACAATCCGGATCTGGAGTTAAAGGCAGTATTTACGAGACGCAATCCAGACAGCGTAAAGATCCTTACCGAGGATGTAAAGGTATGTTCCGCAGAGGATGCTTCGAAGTGGAAAGATGAGATTGATGTCATGATTCTTTGTGGCGGAAGCGCAACCGATCTTCCGGTTCAGACCCCGAAGCTGGCTGAGTACTTCAATGTAGTGGACAGCTTTGACACCCATGCAAGAATTCCGGAGCACTTTGAAGCTGTTGATGAGGCAGCAAAGAAGAGCGGACATGTCGGCATGATTTCCGTAGGTTGGGACCCGGGTATGTTCTCCTTAAATCGTCTGTATGCAAACTGCATTCTTCCTGGTGGACATGATTATACCTTCTGGGGAAAGGGCGTGAGCCAGGGTCACTCTGATGCAATCCGTCGCATCGCAGGTGTAAAGGATGCAAGACAGTACACGATTCCGGTTGAGAGCGCACTCGAGGCAGTTCGCAGTGGAAAGAATCCGGAGCTGACAACCAGAGAGAAGCACACCCGTGAGTGCTTTGTTGTCGCAGAAGAGGGTGCAGACTTAAAGAAGATCGAGGAAGAGATCGTTACGATGCCGAACTACTTTGCTGATTATGATACTACCGTTCATTTCATCAGCGAGGAAGAGCTTCAGCGCGACCATGCAGGTATCCCGCACGGCGGATTTGTAATCCGTACCGGAAGCACTGGCTGGAACGATGAGAACAAGCATGTGATCGAGTACAGCTTAAAGCTGGATTCCAACCCGGAGTTCACCTCCTCCGTTCTGGTAGCTTATGCGCGTGCAGCCTACCGCATGAACAAAGAGGGTCAGACCGGTTGCAAGACCGTATTTGATGTCGCTCCGGCATACTTAAGTGCACAGGATGGCGCAGAGCTGAGAAAGCATATGCTGTAAGGTTGGGCGTTTAGGCTAAAAAGCAAAGCAGAAGCTAAGGCACGAATAAGAAACAGCTAAAAACAAGTACAAGACAAATAAGAAACGAATAGAAGTGCAGAGACGTGTCTGGGACCGGAGGAGTGGTTTCAGGCACGTTTTTATAAGCAAGAAAGAGACAGGGTCGGGAGAAAGAAATATGCTTTATACATATCCTCATTATTACAAAAAATTCCATTGCACGGCATCAGAATGTGAAGATACCTGCTGTGCCGGCTGGGAGATCATGATTGATAAAAAATCGTTGGAGAAATATAAGAAAGCAGAGGGACCGTTCGGGAACAGGCTTCACAATTCAATCAATTGGCGGGAAGGTTCTTTCAGTCAGTATCATCATCGTTGTGCGCTTTTGAATGAAGACAATCTCTGCGATCTCTACACGGAGATGGGACCGGATTCGCTCTGCCGGACTTGTCGGACTTATCCGCGCCATATCGAGGAATTTGACGGGGTGAGGGAGTATTCGCTTTGCATGTCCTGTATGGAGGTTGCAAAGATTGTTCTCGGGACAACGGAGACGGTGCGTTTTCTCTCAAAGGAAGATGAGAGGGAGGAAAATGAGGACGCGTATGAGGATTTTGATTTCTTTCTCTACACGAAGTTGACGGATGCAAGGGAAAGACTGCTTGAAATTCTTCAGGACAGGACATTGAGCACCCATGTGCGGATGGAGCTCGGTCTTGCGCTCACGCATGATTTGCAGAGGCGGATTCGCGATGGAAAACTCTATGAGGTGGATGCGATTTTGGAGCGATTTGGAGAGAGTGAGCGAGTTGAAATTCTTCGCAAAAATCTTGAGAGAAAGAGAAGTTCTCAAAAAGTGAGTTTAGAAAGAGCAAACTCTGAAAAAATGAACTCAAAAAAAATGAACTTAGAGAAAACAGACGGCGCTTCTCGCTATGAGCTGATGTGTGCTCTCTATGAAGCGCTTGAAAAACTCGAACCTCTGCATCACCACTGGCCGGATCACCGCGAAAAGATGAAACAGACTCTCTATGAAAATGGGAAATCGGAATACGACAGACAGAGAGAGGCGTTTCGTGCATCTGAGATGGGAGAGCGCGTGGAACTGTTTTTGGAGCAGTTGATGGTCTACTTTGTGTTCACTTATTTTTGTGGGGCGGTCTACAATGAGAATGCCTACGGAAAGTATAAGTTCTCACTCGCGTGTACGATGCTTCTTGAGGATATGGCACAGGCAGTCTGGGTGCAGAGAGGAAAGCATGAGGAGAAGGCGCAGAACCTTGATAGAGCGGAGCGTGTGAAAAAGAATTCGGATGCAACAGACGCAGAGGAAATGGAGCTTTGGCTTGCGGATCTTGTGCACCGTTTCTGCCGGGAGGTCGAGCACTCTGAGGAAAATCTGAATGCGCTCGAGGATGCGCTGATGAAGAACGCAGAGTTTGGAATTATGTCATGGATGGAAGCGCTTGAGGAAAATCCGCAAAAACGCTTGCAAATTCAATATTTTCCTGTAAAATAAATATGATACAGAAGAAGGGGGGACGGAGAATCCCCCTTTTTTCAGGACAGAAACTAACGTGCAGAAAAAAGTTCCGTTTGCGGGGGAGCGGTTTTGACGTTACTGTACATGGGTAGGCATTTTCTGAACTGAAAATGCCGTATGATACAGTGGTGGTAGCAGATTTTGCCGATTTGGAATGCGAAGCATCGGCAAAATCAGTTATTGTTTGCGCAACGCGTGAACATGACGAACCGGAAAACGGGTAAACAAAAGAAACAGTTCACAGAATTAGAAATTTTAAAAAAAGAAAGGTGTTAGAAGATGATAAGTGCAAATGGTGTAACCCTTCGAGTTGGAAAGAAGGCATTGTTTGAGGACGTAAACATTAAATTTACCGAGGGCAACTGCTACGGAATGATCGGTGCGAACGGTGCAGGAAAATCTACTTTTCTGAAGATTCTTTCCGGACAGCTTGAGCCGACGAGCGGAGATGTTGTGATCACTCCGGGACAGCGTCTCTCCTTCCTTCAGCAGGATCACTTTAAGTATGACGAGTTCCCGGTGCTTGATACTGTAATTATGGGAAACAAGCGTCTCTATGAGGTGATGAAAGAGAAGGATGCCATTTACATGAAGCCGGATTTCACGGATGAGGATGGTATCAAGGCAGCAGAGCTCGAGGGTGAGTTCGCAGAGATGAACGGTTGGGAGGCAGAGTCCGATGCGGCAAACCTCTTGAATGGTCTGGGCGTTGACACCGAGTACCACTACACGCTGATGAAGGATTTGACCGGTGCGCTCAAGGTCAAGGTTCTGCTTGCACAGGCACTGTTCGGAAACCCGGATATCCTGCTTCTCGACGAGCCGACAAACCATCTGGATCTCGATGCAATCTCCTGGCTTGAGGAGTTCCTGATCAACTTTGAGAACACGGTCATCGTTGTATCCCATGACCGTTACTTCCTGAATAAGGTCTGCACAAACATTGCAGATATCGACTACGGCAAGATTCAGCTCTACGCAGGTAACTATGATTTCTGGTACGAGTCCAGTCAGTTGATGGTTCGCCAGATGAAAGAGGCAAACCGTAAGAAAGAGGAGAAGATCAAGGAGTTGCAGGAGTTCATTCAGCGATTCTCTGCAAACGCTTCCAAGTCCAAGCAGGCAACTTCAAGAAAGCGTGCTCTTGAGAAGATCCAGCTTGATGAGATCCGTCCGTCCAGCCGTAAGTATCCGTACATCGATTTCCGTCCGGCAAGAGAGATCGGAAATGAGGTTCTGACCGTGACCGATCTGTGCAAGACGATCGACGGCGAGAAGATTCTCGACCACGTTTCCTTCACTCTGAACCGTGAGGACAAGGTCGCTCTCGTTGGACCGAACGAGCGAGCAAAGACTGTTCTGTTCCAGATTCTCGCAGGCGAGATGGAGCCGGATGAGGGTTCCTACAAGTGGGGTCTGACGACGACTCAGTCCTACTTCCCGAAGGACAACACCGCAGAGTTTGACAGCGACGACACGATCGTGGACTGGCTGACCCAGTACTCTCCGGAGAAGGATGTAACCTATGTACGTGGATTCCTCGGACGTATGCTGTTTGCAGGTGAGGATGGCGTGAAGAAAGTGCGTGTACTCTCCGGTGGTGAGAAAGTTCGTTGCATGCTCTCCAAGCTGATGATTTCCGGCGCAAACGTGCTGATGCTCGACGAGCCGACTGACCATCTCGACATGGAGTCGATCACTGCTCTGAACACTGGTCTTGTGAAGTTCCCAGGCGTGCTGATTTTCTCCTCTCGTGACCACCAGATCGTGCAGACGACTGCAAACCGTATCATGGAGATCGTAAACGGTCAGCTCATCGATAAGATCACTTCCTACGACGAGTATCTTGAGAGCGATGAGATGGCAAGAAAGCGTACTGTATTTGCAGTGACAGAGAAGGATGACTAAGGCAGAAAATGAGTCTGATAACGATTGAACATTTGACGAAATCCTACACCGAGCGTCTGCTCTTTGATGACACATCGTTCAGCATTGGAGACGGCGAGAAAGTCGGACTGATCGGAATCAATGGAACCGGAAAATCCACGCTCTTAAAAATTGTTGCAGGTCTTGAGGAGCCGGATGACGGAAGTGTGATTCGCAGAAGAAATCTCTACATCCGTTATCTTCCGCAGATTCCGCAGTTTATGCCGGGGGATTCCGTTCTCGACAGCATTGTGAGAGACAACCGCAATGAGCCTCATTTCACCTCGAGGGAGGAGATTGAGGCGAGTGCGAAGACAATCCTCACAAAGCTCGGAATTTATGATTTTACGGCAAAGGTAGAGACGCTTTCCGGAGGTCAGAGAAAGAGAGTTGCACTGACAAGTGTGCTTCTCTCGACTGCTGATCTTCTGATCCTTGATGAGCCGACAAACCATCTCGACAGTGAGATGGCAGACTGGCTTGAGGATTATTTAAAGAAATTCCGCGGAGCACTGCTGATGATCACGCATGACCGCTATTTCCTCGACAGCGTGACGAACCGGATTGTGGAGCTGGACAAGGGAAAACTTTACAGCTATCAGAGCAATTATGAGGGCTTTCTGAAGTTAAAAGCGGAGCGTCTCGACATGATGGCTGCGTCTGAGCGCAAGCGTCAGAGTATTCTTCGGACGGAGCTTGCGTGGATGCAACGTGGGGCGCGTGCGCGCTCGACAAAGCAGAAGGCACATATCCAGAGATATGAGGCTCTGCGCGATCAGGAAGCGCCGGAGCTGACGGACGGACAGGTTGAGATGGAGTCGATCTCAAGCCGTCTCGGTCGAACGACTGTTGAGATCGAGCATTTGTCGAAGGCATATGGTGATAAGGTGCTGATGCGCGATTTCAATTACGTCTTTCTGAAAAATGACCGCATCGGAATCATTGGACCAAATGGAAGCGGAAAATCCACGCTGATGAAGATGATTGCGGGCTGGGTGAAGCCGGATTCCGGAACGATTGAGATTGGACAGACCGTAAAACTCGGATATTTCTCTCAGGAAAACGAGGATATGGATGTGAGTCTCAAGGTCATTGATTACATCCGAAACGTCGCCGAGTATGTGCAGACGAAGGATGGAAGCATCAGTGCGTCTCAGATGCTTGAGCGTTTCCTCTTCCCGTCAAGCGTCCAGTATACGACGATTTCCCGCCTTTCTGGTGGTGAGCGCAGACGTCTTTACCTGCTTCGGATCCTGATGAGTGCACCGAATGTCCTGCTCCTCGATGAGCCGACGAACGATCTTGATATTCGCACGCTGATGATTCTTGAGGATTATCTCGACAGCTTCCAGGGAATCGTCATCACGGTTTCTCATGACCGGTATTTCCTTGACCGTGTTGTGCGCCGGATTTTTGCGTTTGAGGGCGATGGAAATGTTGTTCAGTACGAGGGCGGATTCACGGACTATCAGGTCGCATATCAGCGCAAGCTCGCACAGGGCGAGGGCAGTGGAATGAGTGGTGGTTCTGGCAGTCAGGGTGGAAATGGCGGAGCTGGATCAGCATCGGGCGCGGATGGCGCAGGCATGGAGAGTGGCGCGTCAGTAAAGTCCTCTCAGGACGGTCGTGCACACCAGAAGAAGCTCAAATTCTCCTACAAGGAGCAGAAAGAGTGGGAGACGATTGAGGACGAAATTGCGGGACTTGAGGAGGCGATCGAGTCGCTTGACGCCCAGATTGCGGTATCTGCAACCGACTATGGAAAACTCAATCAGCTGATGACTGAGAAAGCTGAGAAAGAAGCACAGCTCGAGGAAAAGATGGATCGCTGGGTTTACTTAAATGATCTGGCAGAACAGATCGAGGCACAAAAAACTAGATGAGAGACCCAATGAAACATTTATGGAGAGCATAAGTGTGTAAGCGCATAAGGAAGTAATAATTGCAATTTATCTAAATAATTGCAATTAATGAAATTGAATTAAAATCTTAAAAAATAAAGCACTATTAATAAAATAAGATTTCACCGAGGAAAAAAATCTGAACCCGGTGAAAAAAGTTTACGAATTTCGTTCTTGACTTTAATGAATTAAAGTAGTATACTCTTTTCAAACGTCAGGAGCAAAGGGGCTCTGCCAGATGGCAGAGCCCCTTTTTGCCTTTTTTCGGGCAGTCTGAACGCTGATTTGAAAACATTCAACATTCCATGAAAGCTCTGAAAACAGAGAAAATCCGTTACAGTTTGTGCAACGCATAAACGATAACGAGAAAAACGTCTGAAGAGAAAATGAGAAGATGATCAGATGGGATGATGATGGATCATTGATGAAGGAGGGTTATGAACATGTCTTATGTAGACGAGATCTATGCGAAAGTGGTGGAGCAGAATCCGGGAGAGAAAGAGTTTCATCAGGCAGTAAAAGAGGTTCTGGATTCCCTGAGACTGGTAGTTGATGCAAATGAGGAGAAATACCGCAAGGCAGCTCTGTTGGAGCGTCTGGTTGAGCCGGAGCGTATTATCTCTTTCCGTGTGCCGTGGGTAGATGATAAGGGACAGGTTCAGGTGAACAAGGGATACCGTGTTCAGTTTAACAGCGCAATCGGACCGTATAAGGGTGGTCTGCGTCTGCACCCGTCTGTAAACCAGGGCATCTTAAAGTTCCTTGGATTTGAGCAGACTTTCAAGAACTCTCTGACCGGACTGCCGATCGGCGGTGGTAAAGGTGGTTCTAACTTTGATCCGAAGGGCAAATCTGACAGAGAGGTTATGGCATTCTGCCAGAGCTTCATGACCGAGCTGTACAAGTACATCGGAGCAGATCAGGATGTTCCGGCTGGTGATATCGGTGTAGGTGGAAGAGAGATCGGATTCCTGTATGGACAGTACAAGAGACTGACTGGTCTGTATGAGGGAGTTCTGACCGGTAAGGGTCTGACCTACGGCGGTTCTCTTGCAAGAACTCAGGCAACCGGTTATGGTCTGGTTTACATTCTGAACGAGATGCTGAAGGCAAACGACAAGGAGCTGGCTGGCAAGACCGTTGTGATTTCCGGTTCCGGAAACGTAGCAATCTACGCAACCGAGAAGGCACAGCAGTTAGGCGCAAAGGTTGTAGCTCTGAGCGATTCCAACGGCTATGTATACGATAAGGACGGTATCAAGCTGGATATCGTTAAGGAGATCAAGGAAGTTCGCCGTGGACGTATCAAAGAGTACGCTGAGGCTGTTCCGACCGCAGTTTACACTGAGGGCAAGGGCATTTGGACCATTCCGTGTGACATCGCTCTTCCGTGCGCAACTCAGAACGAGCTGAATCTGGACGATGCAAAGGCACTGAAGGCAAACGGATGCTTCGCAGTTGCAGAGGGCGCAAACATGCCGTCCACCAGAGAAGCAACCGATTTCTTCCTGGAGAATGGTATGCTGTTCATGCCGGGTAAGGCAGCAAACGCAGGTGGTGTAGCTACCTCCGCTCTGGAGATGACCCAGAACAGCGAGAGACTTTCCTGGACCTTCGAGGAAGTTGATGCAAAACTGCATGACATCATGGTAAATATCTTCGCAAAGGCTGATGACGCTGCAAAGCGTTACGGTGTTCCGGGCAACTACGTTGCAGGTGCAAACATCGCAGGCTTCGAGAAGGTTGCAGATGCTATGCTGGCTCAGGGTATTGTATAAACATAACCTAAATATTTAAACGACCGTAAAACTCATAAATCCATAAATCGAAAAAGAAATCCAAAAGAGCTTTAAAGTTTTTTTGGAGTCTTACAGAAACTCTCCGGGACAGATTTTGTCTGTTTCGGGGAGTTTTTTCGCGTTCATCATTTATTGAAAATGCGGAATAGATAGAGTATAATGCATAAGAAAAACAAAGAAGTAAAAAAGTAATGAAGTATGAAGTAAGGTAAGGAGAGAGAATGCATAAATTTTTGAGAAGTGTGGGATTTGGCGCTTACCGAAAGAAAAGAGATATAGAGAGACTGCTCGATGACCTGGAAAAGGGAAATGCGCGTCAGTGTCTGGAAATTGATGAGGATGAGAATCTCTGTGAGATTCGCGCAGAGGTTGCTCCCGGCATGGGAATTGTCATGGTTGGAGAGGTAGATCCGAAAGGACGTTTCCGAAGAGAGTTTTATTATCCGTATCTGACAGCATCCGATCCGTCCTCAACCGTGGACTGCTCGATTCAGCGTCACACGGAGAAAGAGACTTATGCGGGACTTCTCGATGAATTCCGTGTGGGAATTTCGCTGATCTTTTATCTGGATAACTGTTTTGAGTACCGCTGTCGTCGTTTGGCGCGTTTGGGACGCCTTTCCACAAAGGTAGAGGAAGTCAGCCTGACAGGTCTTGCAATCGAAGGAAAAGTCCTTCTGCCACTTCACAAGACGAGAAAACAGATCGAGATGGCAAAGGTCGCAACGAAAGATCGCAATCACCTGCTCGAAGCCGCGAAAAATGGCGATGAGAATGCGATGGAGACGCTGACGATTGAGGACATGGATATGTACTCTCAGATTTCCAAGAGAGTGATGAAAGAAGATCTGTATTCGATTGTGGATTCCAGCTTTATGCCGAGTGGAATCGAGTGTGACCAGTATTCGGTAATCGGAGAGATCCGCAAGATTGAGGAGAAGAAAAACCAGATCACGAAGGAGATCGTTTATGACCTGACGCTTGAGTGCAGTGATATGATTTTCCATGTCGGAATTGCAAAGAAAGATCTGATCGGTGAACCGAAGATCGGACGCAGATTCAAGGGACAGATCTGGATGCAGGGAGTTGCAAAGTTTGCAGGAAGCCGAGAGAACAGTGATGTATGTGGAATCGTATGAATATGTGCACTTTGTAAAAAAACAAATATGGAAAAACGGAATAACGGGAAGGACACAAAAGAAAATGGAGACAGAAACTAAGGGAGAAACGCGGAAGGAAGCACAACAAAAAGTGGAACCAAAATCTGAGCAGAAATCGGAACTGAAAGCCGAACAGTTGAATGTGCTGGTTGCGGAGGAGCAGAAAGAAAGCATCTGGATGCGACTCGATCTCTGGATGCACTGCCTGATGGCGATTGTCGGTGGGTTTATGGGTGCATATGCGATTTTCAACCGATTTGATATTTTCGGATCGGCGGTGACTGGAAATCTGATTCATCTGGTTATGGATCTTGAGGATGCAAAGATGCTCAGTGTGCTGATTCGTCTCGGAAGTGTTGTCGTCTTTGCGCTGGCAGTAGCGATCGCAACATTGATTCCGGCAAAGACGAGTTGGAATGTCAGAAAAGTGTGCCTGTATATTGAGATTCCGGTGTGTATTTTGCTGGCATTTTTTCCGGCAGATATGAATGGAATGCTTTCGCTCTATCCGGTATTTTTTATCATGGCATTTCAGTGGACTTCGTTTACCGGAGCATGTGGATATGTCTGCTCGACGATTTTTTCCACAAACAACCTGAAGCAGACGGTATCCTCATTTTGCCTTTACTGGAACAGTGGAGATCCGAAATATAAGGAGAAAGGAACGATCTTTGGTCTGACGCTTCTCGCTTTTCACACAGGAATTGCGATCTCTTATGCCACCTCCAAAATGCTGGGACTGGGACTGAAATCTTCCCTGCTCTGTGTGATTCCGCTTGCGATTGTGTATGTGCTTGTGGAAAAGCAGTCCTGAGCATAAAATTTATTTAGGATAGAATTACTTTTAGAAATGGAGAAGAATCATCATGACAGAACTTGAGATAAAAAACTATATGACGGAAAAACTGAGAAAGGTGGTAAACATTCCGAGTCCATCCGGTTACACAAAAGAAGTTATGGGATGGCTGAAAGCGGAGGCAGAAAACCTTGGTTTCCACACAGAGTACACAAGCAGAGGTGCGCTGATTGTGGATGTCAATGAGGGAGATGCGAATGATGGTGGAAATCGTCTTCTCGCTGCACACTGTGACACCCTTGGCGCAATGGTCAGAACGATTGTGAATGACGGAACGTTAAAACTCGTTCCGGTCGGTGGATACATGATGGAGAGCATTGAGGGCGAGTACTGCACAGTTCATACGCGCGATGGTCGTTCTTACACGGGTACGATCCTGACGACAGAGCCGTCCGTTCACGTCTTCCCGGAGTGCCGTGACCAGAAGAGAACGGACGATTGCATGAGAGTGCGTCTGGACGAGGATGTGCACACGAAAGAGGAGGTGCGCGCACTCGGAATTGAGAATGGAGATTATATCTCGTTTGATCCGCGTTTTGTAGCATGTGAGAGCGGATATATCAAATCCCGCCACCTTGACGACAAGGCAAGCACAGCCGTTCTTTTGACTCTGCTCAAAGAGATTCACGATGGAGTCGTAAAGCCGGTCGGAAAGATTCGGATGTTGTTCACGAATTTTGAGGAAGTTGGTTTCGGCGCAAGCTACATTCCGGAGGATGTGACCGAGATGCTTGCTGTGGATATGGGAGCGGTCGGAGACGATCTCGAGGGCGATGAAAAGAAAGTCTGCATCGTCGCAAAGGACAGCGCAGGTCCGTATGACTATGATCTGACGACAAAGATGATTGAGATGGCAAAAGAGCTTGGACTCGACTACGCAGTCGACTGCTACCGCAGATACAGCTCCGACGCTTCCGCTGCAATCCGTGGCGGTCACAATGTGCGTCATGCGCTGATCGGTCAGGGTGTTCAGGCATCTCACCACATGGAGCGCACTCATATTCACGGAATGATGCAGACACTGAAACTTGTGGAGGCATATGTGCAGAGAAACACGCAGGTAGGAATTTTCTGAACTGAAAATTCCGTATGATGCAGTAGTGGGAGCAGATTTTGCCGATTTGGAATGCGAAGCATCGGCAAAATCCGTTGCAGTTCGTGCAATGCATGAACTGTAACAGGCATATGTGCAGAGAGATACACGCAGGAATAATTCCCGCTTGACGGAACCTGTCTGTTTGCTCTATAATAAAAGGGCTGTTCTCGTAGTTCAACGGATAGAACAGACGCCTCCTAAGCGGTTGTTCAATCCTCACTATTTACAATTTCATTTGATATACGCGCCAATAGCTCAGTTGGATAGAGCGTCCCCCTCCTAAGGTTGCGTTACAACGGCCACCTCAAAAAAAACTAAATAAGGGATTGCAGTTCGACTTTGATCGGGCTATAATCATATATCAGACACGTCCATATAGCTCAGCTGGATAGAGCACACGCCTCCTAAGCGTGGGGTCGGAGGTTCAAATCCTCTTATGGACGCCAGTGAACAACGCCGAAAGCCTTTGTTTTCAAGGGTTTTCGGCTTTTCTTATATAAAAAGCTACGAAAAAGCTCTTTCACTGTATGAGATAAAATTCTACTCCAAAATTTGATTTTTGACAACCCCTCCAGAATCGAACGGTTGTTATAAGACAAAATCGCCAGCTAATTTTTAGCAGAAAACGGGCTGTTCTTGCTAATGAAAATGCCCTTCCTGCTAATCAGCCCCAAAATCGTGCCAAAAATCCAGCTAATCAAAAAAGGCGGATGTTTTGAATACCATGCAGTTATAGCAGATAAAATTAAATATCGTTATGTACATAGAGCGTCTATTTGCCCCGCATTGGGGATGGATAGGCGCTCTTTTTTTATGCCCAAACCCATGGGCAAATACAAGAGATTGGAGGTGTTTTATTTGAGCAAGCCTGTTTATACCGCAGACAAGCCGAGCGACTGTCATTACTGCTACTTCTGGACGAATGGCAGAAAGGGCTGCCGTCTGGGTAGAAATAATTGCTACTACTTAATCTCTTTGCCGCCGAAACCCAAGTCGGAATGTGATGGCTGTCCCTATGGGCGAGATCACCCGTGCATTGGTTGGTGTACGAAGAAGGTTATGCGTGAAGTGGGGCTTCGTTGATATGGATGTGTATGAACAGGAATACCGCTTCTACTATTTTGCCCGATGTCCTTACGAAAAGACGGATACGACTTTCCGCAGCATTCCGCTGACAACAGAAAGTTTTCCGCAGAAAGAAGGTGGTGAAGCCGTGTGAGTTTTGATTATTTTTACGGTCAGCAATCCGATCTATTCACATTCTATCGAGTTCCGAAGGTGTTGTTCACGAACGAGAGGTTCTGGAATATTTCTGCCGATGCCAAGATGCTGTATGGCATTTTGCTTGACCGCATGAGCCTGTCTGCCAAGAATGGTTGGATAGATAAAAACGGTAGAGTGTATATCATTTTTACAATCGACGAAGCGAAGATGGCTCTGAACTGTGCTGAACAAAAGGCTATCAAGCTGCTCAGTGAACTTGAGAAGAAAGCAGGATTGATTGAACGTAAGCGCCAGGGTTTGGGAAAGCCCAACCTGATCTATGTGAAGAACTTTATCTCTGCTGTGGATTCACAACTCTTGAATTGTGAAAATCACAATTCTGGAACAATGGAAATCACAACTCAAGAACTTCCGAAATCACAATGTAATAATACTGATATTAAAAATACTGAATTTAGTGATACTGATTCTATCTTTCCTTCCGGAAATGGTGGAATGATGGACGAGAATGACCGGTATCAAGAATACTTTGATTATTTCTCGGATCAGCTCAGTATGGATTTGTTGAAGAAGGATTACCCTTACGATTCCGAAATGCTGGATAACATTCTGGAGTTGATCGTTGAAACAGTTTGCACGAAGCGACCGTTGATTCGCATTGGTGCAGAGGAGCGTCCGGCAGAAATTGTCCGCAGTCGGTTTATGAAACTGAATGCCGAACACATTCGATATGTTATGGACTGCTTCAAGGAGAACACCACAAAGATTAGAAATATCCGTCAGTATATGCTGACTACGATATACAATGCGCCGACGACAATAGACACCTACTACGATGCTCTTGTTCGGCACGATATGTCACACGGATATTTGGAAGGAGGATTTAAGAAATTGAAAATGAAGCGAGAGGAAGGAGAGTGACGATAAATGTCGAAAAAAGCAACCATCATTGCGGTGGTCAATCAGAAAGGAGGCACTGGAAAGACCACCACCACCGAGAATCTGGGCGTTGGCTTGGCTCTTGAAGGAAAAAAGGTGCTTCTGGTAGACACCGATCCCCAGGCTTCCCTGAC
This sequence comes from Brotaphodocola catenula, assembly GCA_020686985.1. GTDB lineage: Bacteria > Bacillota > Clostridia > Lachnospirales > Lachnospiraceae > Brotaphodocola > Brotaphodocola catenula. The sequence goes on along the minus strand of JAJEPU010000012.1, from coordinate 4,666 downwards.
GGTCAGTTTGGGCAATCCCTGCCCGGATGATCTGTCTCCGACACTTTCCGATCTGATGGGAAAGATTATGATGGAAAACCCTATTACTCCCGATGAAGGGATTCTTCATCATCCGGAGGGCGTTGATTTGGTGCCGTCCAACATCGAACTCTCAGGTATGGAGGTAGCACTGGTCAATGCCATGAGCCGGGAAACCATTCTCCGGCAATACCTGGATACAGTCAAACAGAATTATGATTACATTCTTCTTGACTGTATGCCGTCTTTGGGTATGCTGACCGTCAATGCGTTGGCAGCTGCCGACAATGTGCTGATACCGGTTCAGGCAGCATACCTTCCTGCAAAGGGTCTGGAACAGCTGCTTGGAACCATCAACAAGGTCAAGAGGCAAATCAACCCGAAACTGAGGATTGAAGGGATTCTTCTGACGATGGTGGACAGCCGCACCAACTACTCCAAAGACATCAGCAATCTGATTCGGGAGAGCTACGGCGGAAAGCTGAAGGTTTACAAGACCGACATTCCCCGCTCTGTCCGTGCAGAGGAAATCAGCGCAGAGGGAACCAGTATCTTCAAGCATGATCCCAAAGGCAAAGTTGCCGAAGCCTATAAAATTCTGACGAAGGAGGTGTTAAACAATGCAGAAAAAAGGCGCAAACATCAGCTTGAAGGGGTACGATGATATTTTCTCCACCGATCAATCCAGAGCTGAAGCCCAGCAGGAGCGTGTGCAGGAAATTCCGCTTTCTGAGCTACACCCCTTTGAGGGACACCCCTTCCGTGTGGTTGATGATGAAGAAATGATGAAAACGGCAGAGAGCGTCCGAGATTTCGGAGTTCTCACTCCTGCGATTGTCCGTCCTGACCCCGACGGTGGTTATGAAATCGTTTCTGGTCACAGGCGGCACCGGGCATCGGAGCTTGCGGGTAAGGAAACCATGCCTGCGATTGTTCGTGACCTGGACGATGATGCAGCCATTATTTTGATGGTTGATGCGAATTTGCAGAGGGAGAGTATCCTGCCGAGTGAAAGAGCATTTGCTTATAAGATGAAGCTGGATGCGATTAAACATCAAGGTCAACGCACCGATTTAACTTCATCCCAAGTTGGGATGAAGTTGCAGGCAATGGATATAGTCGGTCAGGAGGCAGGAGAAAGCAGAAATCAGGTACACCGTTATATCCGTCTGACCGAACTGATTCCGGAACTGCTGGATATGGTAGATACGGGTCAGATCAAATTCAATCCTGCGGTGGAGCTTTCCTATCTGGCAAGTGAAGAACAGAAGGATTTTCTTTCTGCAATGGATTATGCTCAAGCAGCTCCTTCCCTTTCGCAAGCACAGCGAATTAAAAAGCTCGCACAGGAGGGCGAGTGTACGCTGGATGCGATGTGCGAGATTATGAATGAAATCAAGAAGGGAGAGCTGGACAGAGTAACCTTCAAAACGGATTCGTTGCGAAAATACTTCCCGAAGTCCTATACCAACAAGCAGATGGAGGATAAAATCATTCAGCTTTTGGAGCAATGGCAGAAAAAAAGAGAAAAATCAATGGAAAGGTAAGGTAAAAAATGTTTACACCCAAAAACATTCAGGGCGCTTTGGAAGAACTCTACGACCTTTGCGATCCTGATTATATGGTAGATATGCTCGTAAACTACAGTGAGGAGTTCGATGATATTTCTCCTGCGCTTCTGGCAAAGTCGTTTCAGAAAAATGCCGAGATGATTAGCGAGTATCGAGTATTGTCCTCTGCTGGTGAGGGTATCGACTATCAGGGAAAGGTACTTCTGAACAGCAGAGCCGTGCGGCTTCTGTCCTATGTAGAAGATATGAGCGGCGATGAAAAAGTTCGCACGATTCAGAGCAAGGAGCTGTGGTTAGCAGAAGATATGACATTCTATGTGGTGTCCTGTATGTCTACGATCACGATGGACAAGGAAGAAGCCATTTGTCTTAACGAACACCGCAGCGTGGTTACTACGGTGGAATGCGAGGACGATATTTTCTTCGACATGGGTTCCCTGATTTGCGAACTGGACGATATTTGCTTGTTCGAGCTTTTAGCCGATGTGGATGCGACTATTTATGAACTGTAACAGGTTCATGGATGGTCGCTTTTCTTATTTCCAAAGAAACGGAGGTATCGAAACTTGAAAGAATACGATGTGAAGATCACCGAAACCTTGGAGAAAACGGTTACGGTGCAAGCAGAATCTCACGATGCGGCAGAGGAACAGGTTAGAGCCGCTTATTACAATTCGGAGTACATTCTGGACTCCGAAAACTTTACCGGTGTTGCGTTCGGCACGACCGAGGAACGGGAGGTTCAGAAAGAACAGGCAGATACCATGAATGTGTTGCTGGTAAAGCCGTTCATGTATCCGCAGGCTGTGCAGATCGGCTGTGAGCTGGAGGATTTGCAGAAAGCCGTAGGTGGCGATATTGAGGCAACTTATCCGTTCAATGAGCCGGTTGCACTGGTGATGCACGACGAAGGTAAACTCGTAGGCAAAGAACTGAACCGTGCGCTGCGTGATGATGACGGCGATATTTATGACATTATCGCCGGTGATTTTCTGGTTGTGGGATTGGGCGAGGATGATTTTTGTTCTCTGTCCCCGGAACTGATGAAGCAGTTTGAGGAACACTTTCATCAGCCTGAGACTTTTGTACGCATGGGGCGCAGCATTATGGCGCTTCCCCTGCCGGATGACATGGTGAAGAAAGAAGATGCACCTGTCAAAGCTGATTCGGTTCCCCACAAAAGTAACCCTGACCGAGATGTTCTGTAAGGAGGTTCTTATGCAAAGAAATTCGACGATTGGAGAGCTGATGGAGCGAAAGCGGATTCAGGATGGTGCCAAGGAGTACCAGGGACATACCTATATGGACTTGGCACGATTTGATGACGCCACCAAGCACATGATTATTTTCGATGTGCTGACCGATGAATCGCCTGTCGGTTGGAAAGGCGAAAGAAATCGCCTGTATTTGAGCGATGTGGGTTATCAGAAGGCTCTGGATAACCAGAAAGCTGGCAATATCAAGATTATCAGCCATGCCGCAGTTGCCAAGGGCAATCTGTATTACGACCACAGAGATATGGCACGATAATCTGTTCACTCTACTGCTTGCAGGAGGTGATGAATCATGCAGGAAGAAGTTGAAAACAGAACAGTAAACCTGGCGATCAGCACAACCAAGCTGACGGGGCGCACTATCATTGCCGGTATCCGCAAGTATTTGCAGCACCGGGAAAAAGTGAAGATGAAAAAGGCACGAGACCCTGCCGTTCATGGAAAGCAATCCGTGAAACAGCTTTTGGGACAGAATCAGGGTGCTACGAATGTTGAGATCGACAAAGAGAGTATCCGTGATTTTGAAAAGCTCGCCAAGAAGTATGGCGTGGACTTTGCCGTAAGAAAAGATAAGTCCGTTGATCCTCCCCGGTTTCTTGTTTTTGTCCGTTCTAAAGATGCAGATGCTTTGGATGCAATCTGCAAGGAACATCAGGCAAGGGCATTAACCAAGAATGAAAAGCCGAGCGTTCTGGCGCAGCTGAAGAAGTTCAAGGAAATTGTCGCAGCGATTCCGAAGAAGGTTCGAGAGAAGAAACAGGAGCGTGATCTGTGATGGATAAGAGAAAAATGAAAAAGCTCCTGATTCTGAATTTACCGTATTTTCTGGTAGGGTTGTTCGCTACGAATTTAGGAGAAGCATGGAGATTGGCTGAGGGGGCAGATTCATCTGCGAAAATCCTCAGCTTTTTTCATGCCCTTCCGATAGCCCTGAACAATCCGTTTCCCAGCTTTCACCCGTTGGATTTGCTGATTGGTATTCTCTGCGGCGCAGGACTTCGGCTGGCTGTCTATCTAAAAGGCAAAAACGCAAAGAAGTACCGACACAATGTTGAGTACGGTTCTGCTCGTTGGGGAACGGCAAAAGATATTGAGCCGTTTATTGCACCAAAGTTCGAGGACAATGTGATCCTGACGAAAACGGAGCGGCTGATGATGAGCAATCGCCCGAAGAATCCTGTCAATGCCCGAAATAAGAATGTTCTGATTATCGGCGGTTCGGGTTCCGGTAAAACTCGCTTTTGGTTGAAGCCAAACCTTCTCCAGATGCACAGTTCCTATGTGGTCACTGACCCGAAAGGCAGCATCGTGATTGAGTGCGGCAACGCCCTTTTGAAGCATGGCTACACCATCAAGATTTTCAACACCATCAACTTTCAGAAGTCGATGCACTATAACCCATTTGCCTATATCCATTCAGAAAAAGACATTCTGAAACTGGTGACAACGCTGATTGCCAACACAAAGGGTGATGGAAAAGCCGGTGATGAGTTCTGGACGAAGGCGGAAACGCTGCTCTACTGTGCCTTGATCGGATATATCCACTATGAAGCTCCGGTTGAGGAACAGAATTTCTCCACCCTGATTGAGTTCCTGAACGCAATGGAGGTGCGGGAAGATGATGAGGAGTTCCAGAACCCGGTGGATCTGATGTTTGAAGCCCTGGAAAAGAAAAAGCCGAATCACTTTGCAGTCCGTCAGTATAAAAAATACAAGCTGGCTGCCGGTGTTGTATGCTCTAAAAGACTTCTTAATCAAGCGGTTGGGAAGTCTCTTAGAACACACAACCTAAAACCGAAGAAA
>JAJEPU010000011.1 GCA_020686985.1 Brotaphodocola catenula | reverse complement strand
AACGCCGGGCTTTTCGAAGCTCGGCGTTTTGCGGTTGGTACAGAAAAGGAGCTACCGCACGTTAGTGCGACAGCCCCATCCACTCTGAGTTATACTCATTATTATACTATAAATAAAAGAATTCGTGAAGTTGGGATTCTGCGCTTATGCACAACGCCTAAGTAAGCGGTCTGATCTTGAAACAGTGATCGAGCGGTCCGCTTCCCCTTCCGAGATCCAGACCGGAGGCAAGTGCTCCCGTAAGATACTCTTTTGCACATCTTACGCTCTCCTCCACGCTCTTTCCCTCTGCAAGTCCACAGGCGATCGCTGACGAGAGTGTACATCCGGTTCCATGTGTGTTCGGGTTGTTGACCCGGCTTCCACGAAACCAGATCCACTCCCCATCACGGTAGAGAACATCATTTGCGGTTGAGATCTGATGACCACCTTTTACCAGAACCGCACCACCGTAGCGCTTTGAGATCTTTTCTCCGGCTTCTTCCATCTGAGCTTCATTCTCAATCTTCATCTCTGCGAGAATCTCAGCTTCCGGAATATTCGGAGTCAGAACCGCTGACAGCGGAAGAAGTTCCCCTGCGAGTATCCCCATCGCATCCTCTGCAAGAAGTCTCGAACCACTCGTTGACACCATAACCGGATCGAGCACGACATTTCTCGCATGATACTCACGAAGTTTCTGCGCAATCACACGGATCGTCTCTTTTCCGGAAACCATTCCGATCTTCACTGCATCCGGAAAAATATCTGTGAATACACTGTCGAGCTGAAGTCCGACAAAGGCGGGATCTGCCTCAAAAATCCCCGCCACTCCGGTCGTGTTCTGCGCCGTCAACGCCGTGATTGCGCTCATTCCATAGACGCCAAGTGCCGTCATCGTCTTCAGGTCCGCCTGAATCCCGGCTCCACCACTGCTGTCCGATCCAGCGATCGTCAGAACGGTTTTCCGGCTGATCTTTTTATCGTCTCCGTTTTCCATAATTGTCACTGTCACCTATTACCTATTTATTTTCATCACTCATCAAAAATAGTAACGATCTCTCCGTCCATGATGCGGTTCATATTCTTGACTGCACAGAAGTTTCCACACATCGAGCAGGTATCCTCTTTCTCCGGCTTTGCAGATGCGCGGTATGCTCTCGCCTTCTCCGGGTCGATTGCGAGCTTGAACATCTCCTCCCAGTCGAGTTTCTTTCTCGCTGCGCCCATTGCGCGATCCCAATCTTTTGCACCCTTTACGCCCTTTGCAATATCTGCTGCATGGGCTGCAATCTTGGAAGCAATGATTCCCTCTTTTACATCATTGACATCCGGAAGGCGAAGATGCTCAGCCGGAGTTACATAGCACAGGAAGGCTGCGCCGGATGCTGCTGCAATCGCACCTCCGATCGCTGCGGTGATATGGTCATAACCCGGTGCAATATCCGTGACGAGCGGTCCAAGGACATAGAACGGAGCACCCTTGCAGATGGTCTGCTGAATCTTCATGTTTGCAGAGATCTGGTCAAGTGGCATATGACCCGGTCCCTCTACCATAACCTGCACATCCTTCTCCCATGCACGGCGGGTCAGCTCACCAAGCGTCACAAGCTCCTCAATCTGAGAAATGTCGGTTGCATCCTCAAGACATCCCGGACGGCAGGCATCACCAAGGCTGATCGTTACATCGTACTCCCGGCAGATTTCCAGAATGCGGTCATAATACTCGTAGAATGGGTTCTCCTCCCCGGTCATCATCATCCATGCAAAGATGATTGATCCACCTCTCGATACAATGTTCATCAGGCGCTTGTTGTCCTTGAAACGCTTTGCGGTGCTCTTGTTGATGCCGACATGGATCGTCATGAAGTCCACGCCATCCTTTGCGTGCATCTCGACGATCTTTAACCACTCCTCTGCCGTGATGTCCTTGAGCGCCTTGTGATAGTAGACAACAGCATCATAAATCGGCACGGTTCCGATCATTGCCGGACACTCTGCGGTCAGCTTGCGGCGAAACGTCTGCGTGTCGCCGTAAGAACTTAAATCCATGATGGACTCTGCTCCCATCTTCACTGCATCATTTACTTTCTCCAGTTCCATATCAAGATCTTTCCAGTCACGGGAAGTTCCAAGATTGACATTGATCTTCGTCTTGAGCATCGAACCGACTCCGTTCGGATCAATCGATGTGTGCAGACGATTACACGGAATGATTACCTTGCCCTCCGCAATCAGGGCACGCAGTTCTTCCTCGCTCATCATTTCTTTTTCTGCTACAATCTTCATCTCCGGCGTAATGATTCCCTTTCTCGCCGCATCCATCTGTGTTGTGTACTCTCTCATTTTCTCTCCTCCTATAACAGCATTCATCAGCATGACGCGATTCATTCATATCATTCATATAAAATATTCTTTGGTGTATTTACATGAAGCGTTTTTGTGTCATAAAATACAATTTCCCACGAATTATGGTACGAATTACAAAATTATGAAATCAAAAAACGGCATCCTGTGTGGGAACGAGATGTTCTTTACAGGACGCCGTCTGAAATGTTCTTTCGGTCATCGGTTTTCGCATTCGATCCCTACGTTGGCATTACCCAAATCAGGTTATTAAGGTCGAAGTTTGATTACTTCCTCTCAGCCTGCTTCCACAAGCTCCCTTTGTTTGCTTTTATCTGAATTATTTTGTCTGAATGAAATTATCTGATTTTATTCTTCTTTAGTTTATCACTGTCGAATGATTCTGTCCAGTTTTTTTCTGAACGAATCGAGAAAATTCCTCAGTTCGCCTTGTGATATCCTCTCCACGGATTTCGCACTTCCTGAAATTCCTTTCTCAGATCATTCTCCTCCAGTTTAAGTTTGCCACAGTACACGAACCCAAGTTTTGCGAGAAGGTTCTGCATCGGCTTATTGTCGTCATGCGTATCGATTTTCAAATTTCCACACTGTTCAAATGCCCAGTTCAGACAAAACGAGCCGGCTCCGCGTGTCCCCTCTGCCACCGCAATCCGGTGAACGACACCGTAAGGTCTGTCATTGAGCCATTCTCCTGATTCAAGCTGACGGTAAGAAGGTTCGTCTTCTTCCTTCGCAAAATAGAAGACTGCTTCTATCTTGCCTCCGTCCATACAGACATAACATTTTTTCCGATGAATATTTTCTTCAACCAGATCTCTCGGCGGATAAATCGTCTCCCACTGGGTCGGATTCCCATGTTCCGCCATAAATTTCTGTGCATACGCATAGATCCCCATGATTTCTTCAAGCTGTTCCGGCTGTGCCACTCTGATCTGTCTCATCTCTCTATTCTCCTTCCGAATGATTTGTTGCACCTATTCTCTTTGATTCTTTCTTAACCTGCCCTTTTTTCGCTTTTGTCATTTGAAGATTGAAGATTAAAAAATCCTTGGGAGTTTTCCTTTTTCCGCAATCCATCCCTGACATTCTGCCTCCACAACGCCAAGCAGTTCCTCCGGAGTCTCCTGACATCCATTGTAAAGCCAAATCTTGATAATCTGAAAAATTCCACCGCGCAGAAATTCCATGCGATATTTTTCTAAGGAACTCTGACTCTCCAAATGCGGTTGCATCCGCTTTCTGTCATTCTTATCATAAGAAAACATCCCATAAGGAGTATCATTCCCCAATTTGAGATAAGTCTTATAAAAAATTTGATTTGCCTTTATATGACGAAGCAGGCGCAAATAATATCCTCTGTGATCTGCTTCCTCTTCGCCATTCAAAGTGTCCTGATCTCCATTGTAAAACTCCGGCAATACCTTCTCAAATTTGTTGCGAACCGAGTCTGCAAGATCATACACATCTGCATAACTTGCATAAAATGTGGTTCTATTCAAACCTGCCTGTTTGCAAATATCAGTAACCTGTATTTCACTTAATTTTTTTGTTCTGAGAAGCTCCATAAATACCTTTTCAATACATTCCATAGAGGTACGTTTTCTTTTATTATTTGGTTTGTTCATATGCTTTTTATGCTGGTTCTCCTATATTATCTAAACACATGTTGGTTTAATAAATCTTTTAACTCAACAGATGTTGGTTTTTTATGGCGTTTTATCACAACACTTGTTGGTTTTTTGTTATTTATTTCAACATATGTTGGTTTAATTATTTCTATTAACGCAACATATGTTGTGTTATTCTCTTTTAATATCCATACAGATGTTGGTTTATTTCTTTATATCAACACTTGTATGGATAATATCGCCATTTTTGAGCCTTTTTATTATACTCTACTTGCTTTAAATCAACAAGTGTTGTTTTAATAGAAAAACCTGGTTAAAAAAAGCTGGTTTTATTATCTTTTTAATATAAAAAACCTGCATGTTAAGCAGGTTATAAACAGGTTATTAATATGATTTTTATGAGGACTGTTTGAAGGTGATTTTAAAGTTATTTGAGGGTGGAAATTTGAGTTATCCACATTATCCACAAAAAATATTGCATGATATTCACTGATATATGCATGTTTATTCACCCTATTTATCCACAAATTTTCCACAATCTCGTGCCAAAGCACATTAAAACAAAAGACCAGAGATGCCACAAACGCTCTCCCTTTCGGGGAGAATCTGCGAAACCTCTGGTCTCTTTAAAAATTCTTCTTTGCTACTTACGCTACCAATTCTTTAGTTCTCAGAGTCCTCCTCGATCAGCTCGGATTCTTCGACTGTCTCTTCGACATCGCTCTCACCCTCGATCTCTGCGTCCTCTGTATCTTCTTCTACCTCATCTGCGTCAGCTTCGGAATCCTCATCAGATTTTTCTTCAGACTCAGCATTCTCAGAACCGCTGTCCTTGGAATCGTCCTCGGACCTCTCATCCTCGGCATCATCTGTGATCTCATCCGTTGTCTCATCAGAATCAATGATCTCGTCGTCACCGGTGATTTCATCTTCATCAGAAGCCGTCTCATCCTTCTTGGAATCCTCCTCTGTGGTTTCATCCTTTGCGTTCTCGCCGTCCTCTGTGATTTCTTCTGTCTGATCCGTCTCGATCTCAGCCTTCTTCTCAGCTACCTCGGTTGCCGGAAGTTCCTCAGTAATCTCATCCTCATTAGCTTTGATTACATTCTTAAATCCCTTGAAGAGTTTTACCTCATCCTCAGTGAGATCTGCCTCTGACAGATCAAGAGTTCCCCAGCTTGCATCATCGTTATACTGAACAGTCTGGTAAGTTGCTAACCATCCACTGTTGAGCTCAACTGCACCTTCCAGTTTCAGGTTCAGATCGCCGGTTACTTCTCCACTGCTCTGTCTTCCGACGAAGGAGTAAAGCATTGCGCCCTCATCACCGTTGACCGTCACAGAGATGTCTCCATCGAGCTTACCGCTGTACTGTGCACCGATGAACTTGATCTTAGATGCTCCGCTTACAGAAACAGTCAAATCACCGATCAGCTCTGCATTTCTTGCAACTCCGTAAATCTCAAACTGTCCAGACTGGATATTGATCTCCGGATTTCTCTCAACACTGCCTGTCTTCGAGCTAGCGTAGAGCGTTGTGTAACTCCACTCGCTTTCTGCAAGACCCTCACCGGCAGTAAAGTTATGACCGTTGAGATATGCCTCTGCATCCCAGTCAAGGTTGGAGATTTCCAGATCACCGTTCAGCTCAAGTGCATACTTGGATTCGAGCTTGTAGCACTCGCCCTCTGCGGAAGTGATTGTGAAGCTTGCCTTCGGCATCTCCACACTGTCTTCAAGGTTAATATCCTTATTCAGAACAATCGTGTCACCATCCTCAACCTCTGCAAATGCTTTCTCAAGGCTGGTGTAACCGGTATCACCGATCATAACGGTATTCTCATCCGGCTTCTCCTTGTAGGTGATTGAAATCTGTCTTGTATCAAGCCAGTTCTCTCCATCCTTCGTCGATGCCACATTAATATAAAGCGTACCGCCCTGCTCATTCGTGAATGTCGGAGTGAATGATCCGTCATACAGCGTCCAGGTATCTGCATCCGGAGTTTCCGTTGCAGAGGAATCCGTTTCATGATAGTAAATCTCAGTGCCCTTCACTGCACAACTCAGTGTTACCTCAGGTACCTCGTCAAACTCATACTTACCGTAACGTGTTCCATAAATCTTCTTTTCCGGATTCAGGGAAACGCTTACTTCTGCACTCAGAGCTTTTTCCAGAGCAACATCGATTGCATCGAGAACCTTCTGCTGTTTCTCTGCATCGTAGTCATCAAGGAGATCGATCTTCGTGCTCTGCTCATAGAAGACTTCTGCAAGCAGTTCTGACAGGAAGTCTCCACATTCCTGCTGCGATTCTTCATCAAGGCTAACCAGAGAAATGATCGGTCTGTCTCCATATCCATTCGTTACAGTTACGGTTGCTTCGAGATCATCGGCGCTTCCGGTGTAAGTTCCAGTCTTGTAGATTGCACTCGGAACATTATCCGTAAATGCGCACCATACAGAAACGATCTTACTGCGGTTTCCATCCGCATCAAAACCAGCAAACTTCACCTGAACCTTATCACCATTCTCTTTATTATTTGCATAAACAGTAACAGAACCATAGCATCTGCTTCCATTCTCCAGTGTCGGATCCGATCCATCTGTCGTACAGTAAACGGTTGTGTTCTCACCAGCAGAAATTCTGAGGTTTACACCGTAGCTCTTTCTTGTTACGAGAGTTTTCCATCCTGCAGTTACAGTCGGTGCCATCACGGTCTCGTCGCTCGAATCAATCGGCTCAGAGCGCATTGCATCGATGACTGCATACTTCACTGCATCCGAAGATACGGTTGCTCCGGTAACTGCATCGACACGCAGATCAGAAGTGCTGTTCGGAACCGTCTTTGCATTTACCAGTTCTTCAAGATCTTTTCCTGCAAACTTCGCAGAAATGCCCTGCTCATACTTCGGGAACATGTACGGACCCCAGAATGCCTCATCGCGGATATCGGTTGTCTCTGTTCCATTATCCTCAATCTTGACAATCTTTCCATTAGCAACAGTAACTTTGAGCTTTGCAGTATACGGCTTGCCCGACGGGGTATTGACGATCGAGCTTCCCTCGTATACTCTCATACCACTCTGTATTTCCGGAATCTCAATAAACTGAACTTCCTGCTCCGTAACAGCGGAAGCTACACCATTCTTGATGGCAACTGCCTTGACTGTGATTGTCTGGTCTGCATTTGTCTCAGGTGTGATGGTAATCACACCATCCACAGCAGTCAGAACACTGTTTCCATTTGCGGACGGATCACTGCCGTCGATCGTATACCTCACAACGGCGTCATCCTCTGCCTCCACGGCAAGCTCTGCACTGTCTGTTCCTGCATAGAGGAATTTCGTGCGGAAATCAGCAGTCGTCAGCTTCGGTGCATCCGGCTTCTCAACTCCATTATCCGGAAGTGCATTCTTAACTGCCTTCTTGATTGCATTTGCCGAATAAGTTGCTCCAGACTTTGCATCTACCTCATCCACAGTGTCTTTCGTCTTTCCAATGAAACGAGACAGAACTTTATCCAATGCAGTCTGCCAGAAGCTCTTATTGCTTCCTGGCTCTGTTCCATTATCCTCTACCTTCTCAATAACACCGTTCTCTGCATTATAGGTTACTTTTACTTTTGCCTCATAATTAAAGACATCTACCATTGCAGAGCCTTCTACGACTGTGCCTTCCGGTGCCGGAGCCTCGCCTGCAATCATCTCGAATGTCAGATTCTTCTTGTATCCGGTTGCCTCTACCTCGATCTCATACTTCTCACCCGTGACGAAGATTGCCTCATCGCCACTCTTTGCATCAGTATTGATGATTCCGGTATTCGGATCAATGATGATGACAGCTCTGCGTCCACTTGCCTGATACTTCGTTCCATTTACCGTTACGGAAACGATCGAAGACAGGTAAGCCTTAAACTCGTCTTCCGTCATATTCTCTGCTACTGTCAGAGACCATACGCCATCTGCATTTGCAGTCGCCGTTGCCGGAACACTTTCTGTGGAAAGAACAAAGGTTGTTGACAATTCTGCATATCTGTTCTTCTTATCTGTCACAGTCAGCGTATAAGTTCCTGCTAATACATTTCCACTCCATACGACCTCGCCGTTCTCAACCGTAAATCCATCTGCGGTATTTCCATTCGGATCGGTGATTGTGTACTCTGCCTCGTAATCCTCCGGAACTGCATCAAGTCCGGTGATTGCCGTCTTTCCAGCCTCAACGGTTGCGCCTGCAACACCAAACTCTGCATGAGCAAACTTGAACGGTACATAGAGCTCATCGTCAAGTGTGATCTCTAAAATTCCATTGCTTGTGTAGTAGGTCAGTCCGGTGATTGTCTTGCCCATCATCGACTTGTAGTGCTCCGGTGCAAGTGTATTTCCATGTGTCGTCGTCACAATACCTGCGGACCATGCAAGGTTTGTTCTGAGCCAGATATTCTCAAGGTGACGCAGACCGTAGTCCTCACCCTTATCGGTATGAAGAACAACACCATAAACGGTTGTATCGTTGCTGATTGCAGACGGAAGTCCGGTAAAGCTCAGCTGGTAGTCTCCGTAATTGGTCTCCGTAGAAAGGGTTGCACTCACACCACTTGAAACACTCTCTTTCTCGCCCTGAACTTCGCCAAAGGAAAGGGTTCCATTCTCGTCAATCGTCAGCTCCTTGTAATAATCCGGAGTCTCAGAAAGAACATAGTAAGAGTAGTCTGCACTCTCAAACAAAGCATCCTTGCCTTCATATGTAGTTGTATTTATCTGACCACGGTTCGTCACAGTGATCGTCAGAGAATCGCTGTCGGTGATCTGCTTAAACTTGCTCAGATCTGCATCCTTTGCAACTCTAACCGGGAAAATCACACCGCTGATGTCAGTTCCATCGCTGTTTACATGGTAAGAACCACCTACAAGGCTTCCGGTTCTTGTCTTTGTCTTGGTTGCGGAGGAAACGCCATCGACCGGCATCTCATTGCCCTCGATCTCTGCCTCATAAAATGCCTCATATGGGATGTTCATCAGTACATACTGATATTCGTCGGAAACATCGCTCTTCTTGAGTGCATTCTTGACCGCCTGCTTGATTGCATTTGAGGAAACGGTTGCTCCGCTGATCGCCTCGACACCATCAACCTCATCGACAGTCTTTCCTGCAAATCTCTTAAAGATCTCTGTCGCATTGTTCCAGAACGTGCTGTTCGCTCCCGGCTCTGTTCCGTTATCCTTGATCGAAACGATCTTGCCATCTGCATCGGTTGTTACGAGAACCTTTGCCTGATATGTTCCTGCTACCGGCTTGCCACTTTCTGACTCAACAGTTGCCTCGCCCTCTTTTGCGGTTGTTGTCGGCTTCTTCTCCTCAGCAGTTACGGTTCCGACTACATTCTTCTTGTATCCGGTTGCTGTGATCTCAAGCTCATACGTCTCTCCGGTGGTAAAGATTGCCTCATTGTTTGATTTTGCAGTGAAGTCAATCTCTCCGGTCATCGTGTCGATGATCTTCACAGATCCACGTCCACTTGCTGAGTAACTCTTCTCACCAACTTTTACGCTCGTGATTGCGGACAGGTAAGCACGGAACTCCTCATCAGAAGCATCGTCAGCCTTTGTGAGCTTCCAGCCATCCTCAGTCAGCGTAAATACCGCCGCAACTGCCTCGGTCTCAAGAACAAAACTTCCGGTTAACGGTGCATACTTACTGGACTTGTCGGTCACAGTCAGCGTGTAGCTTCCTGCACTCAGTTTTCCTTCCCACGTCAGCTTTCCGCTCTCGGCATCATACTGAACAGGGGCGCTCTCGCCGAGGGAATTCTTTACTACATACTCAACATCAAAATCAGCCGGGAGTTCTGCTCCACTAACGGTAATTCCAGTTTCACCTGCATCAACTGCGCCGTTCTCAATCCTCAGACCAGATGCCAGTTTCACCGGAACATACACATTTTCTGCAAACGGAATCTCCAGAATTCCTGCACTTGTGTAGTAAGTCATTCCAGTCAGCTTCTTGCCCATCATCGACTGATAATGCTCAAACTTCAACGGGCTTCCATGAGATGCAGTTGTAAATCCAACTGACCATGCAAGCTGGGTTCTTAGCCAGATATTCTCAAGATGACGCAGACCATAGTCCTCGTCTTCCTCAGTGTGAAGAACAACACCGTAGATGGTATCTGCACTCACATCCGGCATTCCATCAAAGCTCAGCTGATAGTCACCATAATTGCTTGTTGTGGAAAGTTTTGCTGAAACACCCTCAACGTTCTTTTCTGTGCCTTCAGTCTTGCCAAAACTCAGATTTCCATCTGCATCGATAGATACTTCCTTGTAGTAAGACGGGATCTCTGAAAGAACATAGTAAGAGTAGTCTGCACTCTCAAACAGAGCCTCCTTGCCTTCGTAAGTTGTCGTCACTTCCTTACCACGGTTTGTCACAGTGATTGTCAGAGAGTCACTGTCTGTGATCTGCTTAAACTTGCTCAGATCCACATCCTTCTTGATCTTAACCGGATAGGTTACACCACTGATGTCAGTTCCGTCACTGTTGACATGGTAGGAACCTGCAACAAGAGTTCCTGTTCTCGGTTTTGCCTTTGTTGCCGAGGTAACGGCATCGACTTCCTCATCGTTACCCTCGATCTCTGCCTTATAGAACTCTGCATACGGAATATTCATCAGCAGATATTGGTATTCCTCCTGCTCCGGAGTATCCGGAGTGTCTGGTTTATCTGGAGTGTCCGGCTTGTCCGGGGTATCCGGAGTGTCCGGGGTACTCGGATTCTCATTTGATCCGTTATTGCCACTGTTGGAACTTCCACCACCAGAATGGCTTCCCGAACTGGAACTTCCACTTGAACTACTGCCAGAGGAAGAACTCGTTTTCGTGCTGAATCCGAGACCCGGACGATAAACTGCCTGACCATCCTGCGTCCACTGACCATCCGCATTTGTCAGATAATCATCCGGTGTGCGTCGTCCTGCGTACATAGCACCCTGAATACCCGGCTGAGCGGAAAAATAATAGCAATATCCATCAATCCACTGCCATCCGGTCACCATATGACCCTCGGTAGCGCTTCCAGAACCATTCTCAAAGAAATACCAGGTATTTTCTGCGGTTTTATACCATCCGGTATGCATCCGTCCCTCAATGCCTTCCTGTGCGGTCTCAAAATAGTACCAGAAGCCATCGATCTTCTGCCATCCAGTTACCATCTTTCCGTCCGCCGGATTCAGATAATACCATCCGTTCTCAGTCTTTACCCAACCGGTATAAGCCTGATGATCGGAATTATAGAACTTCCATCCGCCATCTTCATTTGCCCAGCTTCCTGTAACAGAGGTCGCTGCATATCCCGGAAATCCGGTCTGAACTGCAACCGCTGCCGAAAGCATGACAAATGCTGCCTGCTTTTTCAGTGCTTTTTTCATGTTTTCCTCCTTTTGCCACAAATAGTTAGTTGATACTAACTGCCTTTATGGCTTTTATGTTAGCAATAGTAAACCTTCTTTGTCAACTTCTTTACAGTTTATTGTTGACTATTTTTATCAATGTCTTTCTCTTCTCATTATTGATCTGTTTTTTTGTTGTATTTTGCATTACTTTTCTTTTTTTCAGAATTCTCTGCGAGCCCGATTTTCCAATTCGATGGCTTATGGCTTTTTCGATGGTTTTTCAGTGACTTCCGCAAAATAAAAGAAACCAGAGATTCCGTAGGTCCGCTCCCTTTCAGGTGAACCCGCGAAATCTCTGGTTTCTCTAAAATTTTTTAAATTTAATTTTTTATGACGACTTAGATCTCAGAATCATCTTCTGTATCATTTTCAGAAGAAACTTTCTCCTCGAAATCCTTCTCCTTATCGTCCTGAACCTCTTCATCTGCATCCACATCGTCTGCTACAATTTCATCCTCTGATTCTTTTTCGAAATCCTCAGACTTTTCATCCTGATCGGTGTCGGAAGACTCCTCAGAATCATCCTCAACCTCATCTGCCACCTTGTCAGTTACCAAATCCGTATCAGCGATCTCATCATCTTCGTCTGTCTCAACAACATCCTCTGATTTCTCGGAATCTGACTTATCAGACTTGCTCTCCTGTGCCTCATCTGTAACTTCATCAGTTGCCTCGTCAGCCGCATCGATCACATCGCTTTCAAGTGCATTCTCATCTTCCGCACTCACAAAGCTGAATACAACCGTGAGAGCTCCTCCCTCTGAGTCATACTCTGTATACTCCGGGAATTGAATCTGCATGTAAAATGCACGGACACTTCCGATCGTTCTCTCAAGGATATCATCATCCTCATTGTAAACCGTAACGGTGAGCTTATCGAGGTTGCCCTTGTAAGTCTCCGGCAGTTCTACACCGCTCTTTCTTACATATCCGCCACCATTTTTAAGATCTTCCTCGGAAATCGTGACTTCCGCAAGATCCTCTCTATCTACGGAGAATACCACTCTTGCCGGTGTCTGGTTGATCTCCTCTGGCTCAAGCGGATCGCCGGTTGCTGAGAAGACAATCATGATGTAACCACCATACTCCGGCTCGTAATCCTTGTAGTCCGGAAGTTCAATGCGAAGATTGTTTGATCTCGGAACAACATTGATGTTCAGCAAGTCACCGCTCTTGTTAAATACCTCAGCAGTAAACTCTTTCCAGGTATCCTTGTAATCCGAAGAAATCACTTCATTTTTCAGAATCAGATAGCCCTGTCTCTCAACAAAGGTATCTCTGTCGACCTCAATCTCTTTTACCATTCTGTCGCCACTGTACAGAACAATCTTTGCCGGGATCTGTGCATCCGCGTCAACTTCTTTCTCTGCGACCTCAATCTCAAAGCTCTCTTTGATCGTCTCGCCGTTGATCACAATCGAGATCGTGATTGTCTTTGTTCCAATATCATCTGAGGTAAACTCATATCCATTGTTCAGACTGGAAGTGAAACCATTCTTCTGAAGTTCACTCCAGGAAGACAGAGTCTTCTCATTTCCCTTTTCTGTCTTGACAACGGCACTCACTCCGCTCAGATCCAACTCCTCGCCTAACATATAGGAGGTCTTCGCAGAATCCACATCAATGCTTGCGCTGACAATTGCAGAGTTGTCTGCGACCATCTGAACAACGAGCTTATACAGGCTGTACTTCCAACCACCAGTATACTCTGCACCTGCATTCACTGCATCAAGTTCCATTCTCCACTCACTCGATACCGAATCAAATACACCGGAAACAATCTTCTCGTCGCCATCATAGAGATCTACCGACCTGATCGTCTTTTCAGCGCTCATCTTGTAACGGAATTCGTCCTGATCCAGTTTGATATCCTGCGTGCTCTGGTCGGAGTAAGTTATCTGCATGCGGGTCGGATAGCGATAAACAAGTTTCTCTTTCGCATAAACGTATGCCGGAATTGTAATCAGACCGTCCTCATTCTGGAACTTAATCTCGATTGTCTGTCCATTCTGCGGAATCTCAGTTCCATTTGTAGGATTCGTCGTGATTCCATACTCCTCAAACTCATCAAATTTCACATATTTTGTAGTTCCATTCTTCAGATGTACTTTCAGGACGGAATCGCTCAGATCCAGAGTCGTGGTAGTGGACCATGTCTTCGGGCGCGTCTCAAATTCCATGTAGTTGATGTTCTGCTCAATACCATCCCTCTGATACTTTGCAGAACGCTCAAGCGCATTCTCAAGCGCACTCATCTGGCTCTTTGCCGTCTGTGTTGCTCCACTGACTGCATCGTAACCAGAACCGCTTCGATTCGTCAGCTGCTGTTTCAGATCACTGATATCGCTGAGTCCAACTGCAAAATCAAGAATCTTTATTCCTTTGCGATACTGGTCAACGTTATCCTCCTTATAAAGCACGGACTCTACGGATTCAATCTTGCCATCCTTAATAACTGCCTTGATTGTATCCGGGCCATTCATCTCGTAGTAGAAACTCTCCGTTGCCGTTCCGTACCAGACACCATCTGCCAGTGTATTCTCCAGCACACTTCCAGAACCAACTTCCGCCTCAATCGCCGGATAACCGTCTGCCTCAAGTTTGAGTTTGTAGGTTCCCTCTGCGCCATTCTTAAATACCTTGATCGTCTTGCCTTTTCTCTGGTATTCCAGATCAAAGTTGATCGAACCATCCTCAAGAATCAGTTGCTCAGCCGGAACATTCTTCATCTCTTTTCCATCTACATAGACTGCCGTGATTGCCTTTCGGTACTCATCAACCGTCACTCCGCTGTTTCCAGAAATCACGAGACGATTGTTCGAGAACTTCACGTCTTCTGCCTGAAGCGCACTGTTCACTGCAAAGACTGCCTGAACACTCTGGTATCCCTTGTTTCCTGCCTCTCCATCGCGAATCCTTATGGTATAAGCACCCGGTGTCACCATGCCCTCTTTCAGAGTCAGGATACCGTCTGCGTAGTGATAAGCATCTGCATCAAGTTCCTTGCTTCCAATCATCACGCTGTCAATCTGCGGATCATAATCAGACGGAAGATTCAGCTTGATTGAAACGCTCATATCGGCATCTGCCTGATAGGAAACACTCTCTGCCTCGATACCCTGATTGTCAGCAAGAAGTTTCGGGCAGTAGAGATTTACCGGAATCTCCACAGGCTGATAATCGCTAAGCAGGTAAACAATGCTCTCGATTGTCTGACCTTCCAGCTTAGAATAACGCTCATAGCTGATCTTGTTGCCGTGGGATACCACCCCATCTTTCACTGCAAGTGCAAGTTCATTTGCATTCTTCCAGATATTCTCCAGATGCTCAAGGCCATAAATATCTGCCATCCGGTTGCCGGTCTTCACGAGAACTCCGAGCACGTTTGTGTCGCCCTTGATCTCAGACGGCAGGTTCTCCACATCGATCTTATAATGACCATAACGGCTCTTATCTTTCAGCGTTGCCGTGATTCCGTCCGTGTTAAGCTCCGGTGCATCTGCGCTGTACTGCATCTTGGAAAGCATTCCATCGTAGTACATTGTCTTGTAAGAAGCCGGCTCCTTGGCGGTCAGATCACGACCATTGTTCGTCATGCTGTTCAAAATGCTGAACGTATTTCCCTGACTGCTCACGCCCACCTCTGAGAGAATTCTCGCTCTCACAAAGAGGTCTGCACTGATTCCAATGTTCGTCTGAACACCGTTGATCTTGTATCCATTGTCTGTCTCCTCCCCGTAGGAAGCCTCTGTATACAGACCGTACTTTGCGGTTGTCGCAGAACTGATCGCATCGTATCCGCCGTTACGCATCACCGTGTTGTACATATGCTCGCCTGTGCTGATATCCTCGGAGGAAGTCCACGGTCCGGTATAACCGGTTTTCTCTCCTGCATAGAACTCTGCATACGGCACATCTGCAAGACCGTAAATCGTTCCGGTCAGCTTCTGGTCATCCTCTACATAGTAGTAAGCCTTTCCGCTGTAATTTGCACGAATGGTCTTTGCCTTCTTCGTGACATCCTCGCCATTTACAATCAGCGTAGGCGTCTCAAGCGGTACATAGGTTGCATAGTAGTAGGTATGCTCCACTCCGTCCACAACGAACTTCATCACGCTCATGTTCGTGTCTTCCGGCTTCTCTGGCTCCGGCAGAGCATTCTGAACGGCTTTCTTGATTGCATTGGAGGAGAGGGTTGCACCGGAAACCTTATCGACGCTTCCAACTTCGTCTCTCGTTCTTCCGATAAATCTCGAGAGAATTCCGTTGATTGCATTCTTCCAGAACGATTCGTTCATCGAATTACCCGGATCGGTTCCATTGTCCTCTACCTTGATGATCTTGCCGGACTCGGAATCATAGGTTACTTTTACCTTCGCCTCGTATCCGAACGTCTCTACGGTTGCCGATCCCTCAACGACCGTTCCCTCCGGCTTCGGAACTTCGCTTTCGGTCAGAACAAAACTTGCAGTCAGGTCTGCATATTTGCCACTCTTGTCCTTTGCGGTCAGCTTGTAAGTTCCTGCGACTGCGTTTCCGCTCCACACAAGCTCGCCGTTTTCAACCGTAAATCCATCTGCGATGTTTCCGTTCGGATCGGTGATCGTGTACTCTGCCTCATAGTCCTCCGGAATTGCGTCAAGTCCGGTGATCGCCGTCTTTCCAGCGTCAACGGTCGCACCTGCAACGCCAAACTCCGCATGAGCAAACTTGAACGGTACATAGAGCTCATCGTCAAGTGTGATCTCCAAAATTCCATTGCTTGTGTAGTAGGTCAGTCCGGTGATTGTCTTACCCATCATCGACTTGTAATGCTCCGGTGCAAGCGTATTTCCATGTGTCGTCGTCACAACACCTGCGGACCATGCAAGGTTTGTTCTCAGCCAAATGTTCTCAAGATGACGCAGACCGTAGTCCTCCCCCTTATCGGTGTGAAGAACGACACCGTAAACGGTCGTGTCATTGTTGATTGCGGACGGAAGTCCGGTAAAGCTCAGCTGATAGTCACCGTAGTTGCTCTCGGTAGAAAGGGTTGCACTCACACCACTTGAAACGCTCTTCTTCTCGCCCTGAACCTCGCCGAACGAAAGACTTCCATTCTCGTCAATCGTCAGCTCTTTGTAATAATCCGGAGTCTCAGAAAGAACATAGTAGGAGTAATCTGAGTTCTCAAACAATGCATCCTTGCCCTTGTACTCCGTCGTGTTTGTCTGTCCGCGGTTCGTTACCGTGATGCTCACAGAATCGCTATCCGTGATCTGCTTAAATTTGCTCAGATCTGCATTCTTTGCAACCTTAACCGGGAAGATCACACCGCTGATGTCTGTTCCATCGCTGTTTACATGGTAAGAACCACCTACAAGGCTTCCTGTTCTCGTCTTTGTCTTCGTCGCAGAGGAAACACTATCGACCGGCATCTCATTTTCCTCGATCTCCGCCTCGTAGAATGCCTCATACGGAATATTCATCAGCAGGTACTGGTACTCCTCCTGATCCGGGGTATCCGGCTGATCTGGAGTATCTGGTTTGTCTGGCTGATCCGGTTTGTCCGGAGTATCTGGCGTGCTCGGTTTGTCCGGAGTGCTTGGATTCTCATTTGATCCATTGTCGCCGGAATTAGAACCATTATTGCCATTATTCGAGCCATTGTTGTCAGAACCACTATTTGAGCCACCGTTGGAGCTTCCACCTGAACTACTGCCACCACTGGAACTTCCACCGGAACTGCTTCCACCGCCTGAATGACTCGGATTGGCGCTGCTTCCAGAGGAAGAACTCGTCTTTGTGCCGAATCCGAGACCCGGACGATAAACTGCCTGATCTTCCTGCGTCCACTGACCATCTGCATTTGTCGGATAATCATCCGGCGTGCGCCGTCCTGCATACATTGATCCCTGAACGCCCGGCTGATCGGAAGATTCTGCGGAGAAATAGTAGCAGTATCCATCAATCCACTGCCATCCGGTCACCATATGACCCTCCGTTGCCGTTCTTGCGCCATTCTCAAAGAAATACCAGGTATTTTCTGCGGACTTGTACCATCCGGTATGCATCCGTCCCTCAATGCCTTCCTGTGCAGTCTCAAAATAGTACCAAAAACCATCAATCTTCTGCCATCCGGTCACCATTTTTCCATCCGCCGGATTCAGATAATACCATCCGCTCTCGGTCTTTACCCAACCCGTATATGCCTGATGATCGGAATTGTAAAACTTCCATCCACCATCTTCGTTTGCCCAGTTTCCTGTGACAGCCGTCTGTGCATATCCCGGAAATCCGGTCTGTACTGCAACCGCCGTCGAAAGCATCATAAATACCGCCTGCTTTTTCAGTGCTTTTTTCATGTCGCCCTCCTTTGTCTATTGTCCATCCACAGTTTGAAACGTGTCCAAATCCCATTCCCAGTCACGGTTCTCAATTGCTTATCCCTGCGTCGTGATGCAGTCAGATAACTATTAAAATAGCTTAAAATAGCCACTAAGTAGTTAGTTGTATCTAACTGCATTTGTATCTCCCATGTTAGCAATAGCAAACTCTTCTGTCAACGAATACCAATCATGCCTATTCGTCTATTTTTCTCATTAATTTTTTTCATGGCTTTCTTTATCATTTTTTTCTCTTTTTTTACTGATTTTGACTGATTTCTCGCGCTTGACAAGCCAGTTAGCCGATGTTAATATGAACCGTATGATTACAAATCGTATGACTCAAAAGCGGATATTCACCTTCTGAAAAAGTTTGCAATCCCCCACTTATAGAAGAGGGCGACATCCACTTTGAGTGATACGCGAAAGAAACCGAGGATTAATTTTGTGAAAATCATAAGAAAAACACTTACTGCAACCTTACTCTGCACCGCCCTTCTCTCATCCGGCTGTGCAGGAGATTCCAAAAATCAGACCGCAGACACTTCTGCCGTCTCTGCTTCTGAGTCCACCGTATCCGCCTCTGAATCTGCGGATTCCAGCCAAGCAGAAAATCATGCTGTCACAGAGAACACTTCATCAGATTCTCAAAATTCTCAGGAATCCGACCAGTCTGTTTCAGAAAACAGCAATAATGAAACTCCTGATCCAAAGGCAAATGAGAGCGAGAGCAGTGAACTCTACGCAATGGATACGGTAATGTCCCTGACTGCCTACGGCTCTCACGCCCGCGAGGCACTCGACTCTGCAAGTGCTGAGATTCAGCGCCTCGACAAGCTGTTCTCGATCTCGAGCGAGACCGGCGATATTTACCGTGTAAACAGAGATGGTGAGGGAGATCTCTCCGAGGACACGAGAAGTCTTCTCGCAAGTGCACTCGAGTACGGAAAAGACACCAACGGCATTTTTGACTGCACGATCGAACCGGTCATGGAAGCCTGGGGATTTACCACAAAGAATTACCGCATTCCGTCTGACTCTGAACTTGCGGAACTTCTCTCCCATGTCGATGCCTCAACTGTGACCTTATCCGGCAATCACGTCACGCTTCCCGAAGATGTCAAGCTCGACCTTGGCGGTATCGCAAAGGGCTTCACCTCCGCGCGCGTGATGGAAGTCTTCAAAAACAGCGGTGTGACTTCCGGCATCATCTCCCTCGGTGGAAATGTCCAGACACTCGGAACCAAACCGGACGAAAAGCTCTGGCGCGTCGGCATTCAGGATCCGAATGACTTAAACGCAATGTTTGCCGTCGTGGAAGTCTCCGACGAGGCAGTCATCACCTCCGGCGCTTATCAGCGTTACTTTGAAGAAAATGGAGTTCACTATCACCACATCATCGATCCACGCACCGGCTACCCGGCAGAGAGCGGACTGACTTCCGTGACGATCATCAGCCCGGACGGCACACTCGCAGATGCACTTTCAACCTCTCTCTTCATCATGGGACCGGATGATGCCTCCGCTTTCTGGCAGAATCATCGTGACAAGTTTGAAGCGATCATGATGACAGAAAACGGCGAGGTTCTTGTGACTTCCGGACTTGCAGACCGCTGTAAAGTCACAAATGGCGGAAAGGTTCGGGTGATTTCTTGAGAAAAAAGACAAACCTCCTGATCACCCTCGCCCTTGCCGTTCTCTGCATCGGACTCCTCGGCGCATGGATGATTCTGCGCCAGAAAGGCAACTCCCAGAACCTTGCGGAAATCGTTTATCAGGGTGAACTGATCCGCACGGTTGACCTCTCTTCGGTTAAGGAGACGGAAACGTTCACTGTCGGCGAACCCGGGGCGCAGAACACGATTCAGATTTCCCCGGACGGCATCGGAGTTATCGAAGCAGACTGTCGCGATCAGATCTGTGTCAAACAGGGCATCCGCTCCCACGGACCGGAACCGATCGTCTGTCTTCCACACAAATTGAGTATCCGTTTCAAAGACTCCACAGAGTCCTCGGACAGATCGGAAGGGACTGATGACAATCAGGCACTGGATGCGGTGACCGGACGATGAGCGGGCGCAGTTCGGCAACGACCCGTCTGACTCAGCTTGCACTCCTGACAACGGTCGCCCTCATCATCTTTGTGATCGAGGCAAACATCCCGCCTCTGACCTCCGTTCCCGGAGTGAAAATGGGACTTGCCAACATCGTCACCCTCTCTGTTTTTTACCTGTATGGGCGAAAAGATGCCCTGATGGTTCTTCTCACCCGTGTCGTACTCGGTGCCTTCGCAAGCGGTCAGATCATGACACTTCCATACAGCTTAAGCGGAGGTCTTCTCTGCTTTCTGGTCTGTGCCCTGCTCTTCCCGCTGTTTCCGTTAAAACGGCTCTGGCTTCTGAGCGTGATCGGAGCAATTTTCCACAACATCGGGCAGATCGGCATTGCCATCGCGATCACCGGAACCCCGGAAATTCTCTGGTATCTTCCGGTTCTGATGGTCTCCGGCATTATCAGCGGATTCTTTACCGGTCACTGCGCGCAGTACCTTCTCACACATATGAAAAAGCTGGGACGAGGCGGACGTTTTTAAACGTCTTCTTCTCCCAGCTTTTTTACTATTTTATACTTATAGAAATCTGCGTCCTGTCACAACAGCGCACTCTTTTGTCTTATTTCTCCTGATCTGCAAACAGCACACTCTCCGCAATGCGAGCTGCATCTCGAATACAATCCGGGCAGGCACGCAGAACTTTCCCGGTATCCACACCCTTGAGTTCCCGGCACTGAGTCGCTCCGTTCTGATTCTTGAATTCCTCCACAATCTGACGGGACAATTTATAGGAAGCACCCTTGCTGTTCGGCTTCTCAAGATTGCCTGTGCTGTTCTTCATTCCGGCAAGCACACAAGCGCCTGTAATTGCGCCGCAGGTTCCTTCCATACCGCCCATTCCAAGTCCAAGAGCTTCCGTCATCTTGAACATCGTCTCCTCATCGACTCCTACCAGATCACAGTAGGTACATGCAACTGCCTGTGCACAGTTATATCCCTTGTCATGACGACCAATCGTTTCTTCAACCCGTGTTTTCATCCTTCTCGTCTCCTTGTTTGAATCAATTTTTATCCACTCCTAAAAAATTATTTTCAGGAAGGGATTTCTTGTTTCAGTATAGCGCAACTTTCGTTCTCTGTCATGTCAATCTTTCTCCAAGCATCTATTCCAATTACACGCCATTCCAAATTCTGCTGTAATGCCCCCTTTACGATTTCAGCGTTCCCCTTTCGCCCACCCCATTTCCTGTGCTATAATCATGATATAAACTAAACCTAAAATAACCTCAAAATCCAAAGTAAAAAAGTAAAATTATATTTTTAAATACATCCATAAAACAACAATACAGAAACTTAAAACAACTAAAACAAAGGAGACCTCACATGCAAACCTTGAAAAAAACACAACCTGGCGGAAACTCCACTAGCACCTCCTCGACACAAAAAACAACCAATCGGATCACCGAGGGCGTGATCTGGGAACAACTCCTTCTCTTCTTTTTCCCGATCCTGATGGGAACCTTTTTTCAACAACTCTACAACACGGCTGACGCGATGATCGTCGGTCGGTTTGTCGGAAAAGAAGCTCTGTCAGCCGTCAGCGGATCTGCCGGTATGCTGACCCAGATGATCGTCGGCTTCTTCGTCGGTCTTTCCGCCGGATGTGGAGTTATCATCTCCCAATATTACGGTGCAAAACGCCCTGAGATGGTCGGTTACGCCGTCCACACCTCGGTCGCATTCAGCCTGCTCTCCGGTGCCTTTATTATGATCATCGGAATTATTCTCGCACCGCGGATGCTCGGTGCAATGAGCACACCGGAGGATATCATGGATCTCTCAATTTTATACCTGAGAATCTATTTTCTCGGCATGATCCCCAACCTGCTGTACAACACGGGATCGTCAATTCTACGCGCAGTTGGAGACTCCCGCCGACCGCTGTATTTCCTGATTGTCAGCTGTATGACGAACATCGTGCTTGACCTGCTCTTTGTCGTCATTCTCCGACTTGGAGTCCGCGGAGCCGGAATCGCAACGGTCTGCTCCCAGATTCTCAGCGCCCTCCTCGTCCTCTCGTGTCTCTGCCGAAGCTCAGATATGTACCGCGTCCATATTACCCAGATCGGCATTGACACGCGGATGCTCAGGCGCATGATCCGCATCGGTCTCCCCGCCGGACTCCAATCCGTGATGTACGGTCTGTCAAACGTCATCATTCAGGCAGGCATCAATTCGCTCGGTACAAACACCGTCGCCTCCTGGGCTGCCTACGGAAAGATCGACTCGATTTTCTGGATGATCATCAACTCTTTCGGAATCGCAATCACGACATTCGTCGGTCAGAATTACGGTGCAGACAAACATGAACGCATCCACCGCGGAGTGCGCGTCTGCATGGGAATGACAATCATTTCCTCCATCATGATCTCTGCCCTCGTGTACTTCCTTGGAATTTACGCTTACGCACTCTTCACAACCGATCAGGAGGTTATCGAGATCGGAATTCGCATGATGCGCTATCTCTCCCCGTTCTATACGACTTACGTCGCGATTGAGATCCTCTCCGGTGCCCTGCGCGGTGTCGGCGACAGTTTCATCCCTATGGTTCTGTGCGCCTTCGGAGTCTGCGTTCTGCGCGTCTTCTGGATCATTGCAATCGTCCCGATTCACAGGAATATATACACCATCATGTTCAGCTATCCGCTGACCTGGGTGTGCACCACGATCCTGTTTTTGATCTATTATCTGGTGTTCAGCCCTCTCGGACGCAAAAAAAAACAGAGAGCACGCGTTTCCTAGATATTTGTTTCAGATGCTTGCTTCAGATATTTATTTATCCAATACTTGTTTATCAAATACCTGCTTTTGTATATTCGATACAGGAACGAGAGATTTGCGAAAATTGTCGGCTTTTTTCGCTTTTCATTGCATTTTCATTTTCTGCATATTATAATGAAACACAAGCGCGACACTTTTCGCGAAAATGTATCGGAAGACGAGGAGAAAATTATGGCATTCGAATTCATCAACAAACTGCCGACTCCGGCAGAAATCAAAGAGCAGTTCCCATTACCGGCGTCCTGCATTGCCACCAAGGCACAGCGCGATGAGGAAGTAAAAAATATCATTGCAGGAAAAAGCGACAAGTTTCTTGTCATTATCGGACCGTGTTCCGCTGACAACGAGGAATCTGTGCTCGACTACACCAACCGTCTTGTGAAAGTTCAGGAAGCAACCAAGGACAAACTGCTGATTGTTCCGCGCGTTTACACCAACAAGCCCAGAACCACCGGTGAGGGCTACAAGGGCATGCTTCATCAGCCAGACCCGGAGAAGCGCCCGAGCATGGCTGACGGTCTTCATGCGATCCGTCACCTTCACATGCGTGTCCTGAAAGAGACCGGATTCTCCACCGCAGATGAGATGCTCTACCCGGATAACGTTTCCTACCTCGACGACATCATGTCCTATATCGCAGTGGGCGCACGTTCCGTTGAGAACCAGCAGCATCGTCTTGTTTCCAGTGGCTGCCACGTTCCGGTAGGAATGAAGAACCCGACAAGTGGAGACCTCTCCGTTATGCTCAACTCCGTTCAGGCAGCTCAGCACGGTCACGAGTTCATCATGCGCGACTGGGAAGTAAAGACCGACGGAAACCCATGGACTCACACAATCCTGCGCGGTGCTGTCAACAAGCATGGTCAGTGCCTGCCAAACTATCACTATGAGGATCTGATTCTTCTGCACAAGCTCTACATGGAGCGTAACTTACAGAATCCGGCATGCATCGTCGATGCCAACCACTCCAACTCCAACAAGCAGTACAAGGAACAGATCAGAATCGTCAAAGAAGTTATGCACAGCCGTCGTCACTCCGAGGATCTGGCAAACTTCGTAAAGGGCGTTATGATCGAGAGCTACATCGAGCCGGGCAACCAGAAGATTGGTGAGCACTGCTACGGCAAGTCCATCACCGACCCGTGCTTAGGTTGGGATGATTCTGAGCGTCTGCTGTACGAGATCGCTGAGACCGTATAATAAGTCCAATTATTCAGTTGATTACTCGATTATTAATTGCTTCAACCGATCAGCCTCTAAGTAATTCTGACTGATCCATTCACAACGCAATAAGATAAAAAGAAATGGTCATGGAAAATACGAAATTTTCGCTCCCATGACCATTTTTATGGAACTATTTTTTATGATTCGATTCAGATTTCATTGCTTTTTATGACTGTGGTTCTGATTTCATCATTCGCAATCAATCTTTTTATTTTACTCTCAACATCCTGATTTTTAATTTTTCAACTGCTCAAGAGGATCTTTTCCAGAGATTCCCGGCTCCGTCATCGTGAACGGATCGAGAACTGTCTTCAACTGATCTTCATCCATGAGTCCCCTCTCAAGAATCAGTTTCTTGACCGACTGATTCGTTCTCAGCGCCTCTTTTGCGATATTGGCTGCCGTCTCATATCCCACATACGGGCAGATTGCCGTGATAATTCCGATGCTGTTTTCCACCATCTCCTTGCAGTGCTCCCGGTTTGCCGTGATTCCCACAATGCAGTTGTCCACAAGCGTTCTGACTGCGGATGTCAGCGTCTCAATCGACTGGAACAGGTTATAGAAAATGATCGGCTCAAATGCGTTCAACTCGAGCTGTCCTGCCTCCGCTG
Source organism: Brotaphodocola catenula (assembly GCA_020686985.1). Taxonomy (GTDB): domain Bacteria; phylum Bacillota; class Clostridia; order Lachnospirales; family Lachnospiraceae; genus Brotaphodocola; species Brotaphodocola catenula. Next base: position 55,028 of record JAJEPU010000011.1, on the reverse strand, counting down.
CCATCGTGATTGTCATATCATTTCCGATAATGTTAAATGCAACCTGGTTTACAACTTCTGGGATAACCGGATTGATCTTTCCCGGCATGATTGACGATCCATTCTGTCTTGCCGGCAAGTTGATCTCTCCAAATCCGGTGCGCGGACCGGACGACATCAGGCGCAGATCGTTGCACATCTTCGAGAGGTTGACTGCACAGTTCTTCACGATTCCGGACACCGATGCATAGCTGTCAAGATTCTGGGTCGCATCAATCATATCATAGGACTGCACGAGATCCTCTCCAGTCAGTGCCGACATATTTTTTACGACACGGCGATAATACTGCACATCTGCGTTGAGTCCGGTTCCGATTGCCGTACCGCCAAGATTCAGGCAACGGATCTCTTCTTTCGCATTCTCAAACCGTCGGATGTCTCTCTTGATTGCGGATGCATATGCGTGAAACTCCTGACCGAGACGGATCGGAACGGCATCCTGAAGCTGAGTTCTTCCCATCTTAATCACTGAGTCAAATTCCTTGGATTTCGCCGTCAGTGCCTCATCAAGACGCTTGAGCTGTTCCTGTGCATTCGTAATCAGCTTGAGCGCTGCCATCTTTCCACAGGACGGGAAGACATCGTTCGTCGACTGACCGAAGTTGACATGATCATTCGGATTGACGATCGAATAATCGCCCTTCTTTCCACCGAGAATCTCAATCGCTCTGTTTGCAATCACCTCATTCGCATTCATATTCAGGGAAGTTCCCGCACCGCCCTGAATCGGATCTACGATAAACTGATCATGCAGTTTTCCCGCAATGATTTCATCACATGCCTGCACAATCGCATTTGCGCGTTTCTTGTCCAGCTCCCCAACCTCAAAATTTGTGATCGCTGCCGCCTTCTTGATCTGCGCCACACTGTTGATCAGTTCCGGATGCATTTTAAGTCCCGTGATTGAAAAGTTTTCATGGGCGCGGAGCGTCTGCACGCCATAATACGCATTCTCCGGAACTTCCTTTTCTCCGATCGAATCATGCTCCAATCTATATTTGATCTGCTCGTCTTTCATCTTATGTCTCTCCCTTATCTCTCTTCTTGTCTGTCTTCTTTAATTTCCTTTTTAATCTTCTTTTTAATTTCTTTTTTAATTTCTTCTCTGTCTTTTTTCTATCTGACCAGAGATCCCCATTTTACCTCTGCCCTTGACATCAGTATAAAATCTGCTTACAATATTTTCAAATACTTATAATAGGATAATTTATATAGATATTTGTCTATAATATATTCATCTATAAAATTTGTACATCATGGATATTGGGAGACTTTTATGACTTTTCTCGGAATGCGATATGTTTACGAAGTATACAAAGAAATGAATTTTTCAAAAGCGGCACGAAACCTTTATATTAGCCAACCCTCACTGAGCGCGGCTGTCAAAAAAGAAGAAAAACAGATTGGATTTCCGATCTTTGACCGGAGTTGCAATCCGATCCAGCTGACTGAACTCGGTCGGGAATACATCCGCGCAGTCGAGACAATTATGGATGTGGAAAACGGATTTCAAAATTATATCAATGACATGCAGGAATTAAAGAGCGGTTCTCTCTCAATCGGAGGTACAAATCTCTTTGCCTCCTATGTACTTCCGCCGATTCTGTCCCGATTTACCGAGAAATTTCCGGCGATTCACATTGATCTCGTTGAGGCATCTACCGCGGAGCTGACAGAGAAACTCTATACCGGAACGCTTGATCTGCTGATCGACAATCAGGCACTTGATGCCTCCATCTACGGAAGTGAATTTTTCTGTGAGGAGCATCTGCTTCTCGCCGTTCCCGCCCGTTTCCCGCAAAACGAGCATGTCCGCAATTATGCTCTGACCGCCTCGGATATTCGGGAAAATCGCCATTTGAGTTCCCGGATTCCTCCGGTTCCGCTGAAGACGTTTGAGGATGCCCCGTTTCTCCTTCTAAAGAGCGGAAATGACACCCGCACCCGCGCCGAAAAAATCTGCTTAAACAGCGGTCATTTCATCCCGAAAATCAAGCTGGAGGCCGAACAGCAGATCACTGCCTACAACCTCTCCCGCTACGGGATGGGCGTCTCCTTCTGTGGTGACATTCTGATCCACCATGTACCAGAAGAGGAGTCTCTTCTTTTCTACAAACTCGACAATCAGAATGCTTCCCGCGACGTCTATTTCTATTACCGCCGAAACCGCTACCAGCCACTTGCCGTTCGGGAATTCCTGAAAATCGTCCCGCAGACAGAGCAGAAATAAACCTGTGATGAACCATGCGGATTTATTTTTAACTAACAAAGCGAGATTCATATGCTCAGGGAACACTTAACATATAATCATATATTTTATATAACTATATATGTCATAGATAAATGACTATATCTTGTCCCTGTATGGAAATTAACAAAAGTAATCGCTACTTGCCATGGCGGTTATTTTTGTGCAAAAATTTATCGATGCAACGAACAATATATTCAGCGATAACACCATTTCCTTATTATGGTACAGCAAAAAGTCGGGATAAAATCCACACAATAGATTTTATCCCGACTTTTTTAACATAAAAACAGAAACTCAAAGAACTGTTTCACTCATTCTATCATTCCACTCAAACCTCTGCACGCTTTACGCCAGATACTTCTTCAGAGTTGCACGAACTGCACCAGTTCCTGCGATCTCCTCTTTGAACATCTCCTCAATCTTCTCACCGATTCCAGCCTCATACAGATCAATTCCAAAGATGTTTGCGTTGGAGAGGATTGCCTTCAGCTGACCGGTATAGGTCTCCGGCTTTCCTACCTCGATGCCTGCCAGCTCTGCGGTCAGATCTCCTGCCATCGGATCTGCGGACAGCTCAAACTTCTCGCCATCATCCTGAACACCGAGCAGGTAACGGCACCAACCAGCAATTGCTAACGGGATTGCAGTCAGCTTCTTTGCATCGCCGTATTTTGCAACATAGGACTTGATTGTCTCGCCGTAACGGATGCCTACCTTCTGGGATGTATCTGTTGCGATACGCTGTGGCGTATCCGGCATGAACGGGTTCGGGATACGGATATTGATAACCTCATCAACGAAATCCTTCGGGGAGAGGATACCCGGGTCTGTTACAACCGGCATTCCCTCAACTGGTCCGATCTCATGAACAAGGCGGTTCAGCTCTGCATCCTTCATCTCGTCTGCAATCAGGGTGTAACCGAGAACACAGCCGTATACTGCCAGAGCGGTATGAAGCGGATTTAAGCAGGTCGTTACCTTCATGCGCTCTACCTTGTTTACGGTGTCACGATCGGTCATGTACACGCCAGCCTTCTCCAGTGCCGGACGACCGTTCGGGAACTTATCCTCAATGACAAGGTACTGCGGTCCCTCTGCATTTACAAACGGAGCGATGTAGGTGCGCTTGGAGGTGATCACCGGGTCCATGTCCTCGATGCCGGCCTTCTTAAGCTCCTCACATACAGACTCAGCCGGACGTGGGGTGATCTTGTCGATCATGCTCCACGGGAATGCAACCTGCTTCTCATCGGACAGATATGCTACGAAACCTGCATCGACAAAGCCCTTCTTCTCCCACTCGTTTGCCATCGTCAGAATCGAGCTCATCAGCTTCTCACCGTTGTGAGAGCAGTTATCCATCGATACGACTGCTAACGGATACTTTCCTGCCTTGTAACGCTCAAACAGCAGGGCACATACAACTGCCATTGCAGAGCCCGGCTTCTGCGGACCGTTGTCAATATCAGCCTGAATGAACGGGAAGTACTGACCTTCTGCATTCTTCAGCGCATAACCCTTCTCTGTGATTGTGAAGGAAATCATCTGAAGAACCGGGTTTACAAAAATCTCTTTCAGGCGATTCCACTCAGCCTCGTCAGAAGCCTGTGCCTTGATTGCCTCAGTCAGAGAACCGATCACCTGTTTGTCGGTAGAACCGTCTGCCTTCAACGTAACACCGAGAACCAGGTTGTCATATGGACGATAAATCTTGTCAATCACGTCAAAGTCAAAGGTCTCCACGCAGGTAATTCCCTTGTTCATCTCGCCCTCGGAGATCAGCTTGTCAGCCAGTCCGCCAATGAAGATACGGAAAATATTTCCTGCTCCAAAATGTACCCATACTGGCGCTTTCTTTGTCTCTTCTGCAACAGATGCTACATCATAGGATGGGAGTGCCACACCGACTGCTTCCCAACTGCTCTTCTCTTTTAATCCTTCCAGTGTCAGTTTCATTTCTTACTTCTCCTCTAAATAGAATACTCGAAACCTGTTTGAAATTTATTTAAAACCTATTTGTTTGAAACCCATTTCAAAACTATTTGAAAAACTGCGGATATTTTGCCCGCACATCTGTCTCATCAACCTGATAACGACTCAGATGCTTTTCCATCCACTTTTTCGCTTTCTCCGGATGATTCTCCCGAATCTCCTTTAAGATCTGGCGATGATCCTCAATCCAGTGCTGTTCCTTCACAGAGGCAACTGCCATACTGCGCACACGGTCAAAATGAACCGTCATGCTCTGCATCATCTCGTATGCCTGCATCCGCCCTGCAATCTGAAACAGCATCCGGTGAAACTCGTTGTCAAGCTCAAGAAGTTTCTCCTCGCCGTTGTGCTCATGATAAAAATCCTGAAGATCCATATTTTCCTGAAGTGCCTTCATGTCATCCGGAGTCGCTTTCTGGCAGACAAGCGGTACCACCGCCGTCTCCAGCACGCTCCTGATAAACTGCGCCTCCTCAACTAGATTGTAATCGATCAGCGCCACAATGCTTCCCCTCTGCGGATAAATCTCCACGATCTTGACCTTCGCCAGCTCAAGAAGTGCCTCGCGGACCGGAGTCCGGGAAAGGTTCATCTCGGTCGCGAGTTCCCTGTCACTGATCACAGATCCCGGCTCCAATTCCAGACTGATAATGCCGTCACGAATGACTCGCATCGCATAATCTCTTCCATTTTCCCTTGGATGGCGGTCTACAATCTTCATACCGAACTCCCCCTTTTCCTGACAGCAGTCTGCGTTTGTTTTTCTCTTACTTATTACTTGTCTCCGTTTTTGCTCATCTTGTCAATGGCTTCCCACAGGCCATTCAGATAGGTTGCTCCGAGTGCACGGTCATACAGACCATATCCCGGACGACCAACCTCATCCCAGATCATTCTTCCGTGGTCCGGACGAATGTAGGTATCCGGGCAGGTGTCATAGATTGCCTTCATGATTGCAAACATATCCAGATCGCCGTCAGAAGACAGGTGGCTTGCCTCACGGAACTTATGATAACCAAGGTATTTTACGTTGCGGACATGCATTGCATTGATGCGGTTCTTCTCACCGAAGTGACGGATGATTGCCGGAATATCGTTGTCCGGGTTAGAACCTAAGGAACCGGTGCACAGGCACAGTCCGTTTGCCGGAGACTCATGAAGAGCACAGATCTTGTCGTAGTCCTCCTGGCTGTGTGCGATACGCGGAAGACCAAAGATCGACCATGCCGGATCATCCGGATGACAAGCCATCTTCACGCCAACTTCCTCACATACCGGGATGATCGCATCCAGGAAATACTTGTAGTTTGCACGCAGATCGTCCGGAGTGATGCTCTCATACTGCTTTAAGGTCTTCTCAAGCTCAGCCAGACGCTCCGGCTCCCAGCCCGGAAGAGTAAAGCCGTTGCTGTCCTCAGCGGTCTTCTTTACCAGATCAAGCGGAGTCATCTCTCCAAGCTCTTTCTCATCGAAGTACAGGCTGTTAGAACCATCCTCCGGAATCAGGCGAGCCAGATCGGTACGAAGCCAGTCAAATACCGGCATGAAGTTGTATACAATAACCTTTACGCCATACTTTGCCAGATTGCGGATCGTGGTGATGTAGTTTGCGATGTACTCGTCACGGGTCGGCAGTCCCATCTTGATGTCCTCATGGACATTCACACTCTCGATAACCTCACACTCAAGACCAGCCTCATGAACGTACTCCATGTACGGCTTGATCTCCTCCTCGGTCCAAACCTCACCTGCTGCCTTGTAGTCAAGCAGTCCCATCAGACCGCTCATTCCCGGGATCTGTTTGATCTGCTTTAAAGAGATCGGGTCATTGCCTTCTCCATACCAGCGAAATGTCATCTTCATTGTTCATTTCCTCCTTACACATTCTTATAGATTTCTTTGTTGTTTGTTGCATATCCTGTATTGCGTGGTACATGTTTCTTGTTTTGTTCGTTTATGTGTGTCTTTTCTTTTGTTAGCCCTATTATACTATGGTTTTTGGCATTGGTCAACTAATATATTAGTATTTATTTTGTATTTATGACGAATATTTTTTCTATTTTCATTGTTGTTTTCTACACTTTGCGATATGATGGGAAAGAAATGAAAAACGCAAGTCAAATTTGGGCATCGTTTGTGTCATACATAAACTGTCATTTGAGTTGCAGACTCCAATTTCAGAGATTTAAAGATTTCAAAATTTTCAGAAGAAAGGACTTTTTATTATGAACAAAAACACTTCCACCCCGGATCAATCCGAAGAAATCATCACAATCCCCTGTCGCGTCGGACCGACGATGTTTCGCGACTTTGCAATGTTTGACACCCTGATCCGCCAGAAACGGCTCCGCTCACCGATCATCTTTTTCTGTATCATGGGATTTTTTGCTCTGATCTGCTACGTCTTTCGTGCTCACGCCGATCAGGCGGTTCTCATGGGAAATGTCCTTCTTGGCATCGGCATTCTGCTCCCCGTCGGATACCTGCTCAACTTCTATCTCTCTGTGCGGGCACAGGCAAAAAAACTGAAACTCGACCCGCCTCGCCTCGTCTACACACTGAATTTCACCCGTGCAGAGGACGGCATCACAGTGACCTCCCCAAACACTTCCGAGGGCACACTCCGCTTGAACTGGAGCAACCTCTCAGGCGCATGGCGGGTAAAAGGAGCGATCTATTTTTATTCCTCCGAGCGTCAGGCATTTCTGCTCCCGGACAGTCAGGCAACTGTGTCGGCGGATGCACTCTGGGAGTTTTTGAGTGAAAACCTTCCGGCCGAAAAACTCCACGATCGGAGACATTCTTAAGATATTTATATAACCAATAATCATTTTTTCTCATGTTTTTCGATCCTGTATTCTGTACACACATTTTAAAAAATGCTATAATGGGCGCAGATATTTGTTTTATGTGCTCGCGAAATCTCTTTGTTCCTGCTTTTAAGGCAAGTGCAAGAGAGATTTCGCAAGTACATTTTCTACAAGGAGGAGAAACATTATGAAAAAATACGCACCATTTCTTTTGGCATTGGCAACAGGAGCAGTCCTTGCCGGATGTTCCGGTCAGAAGACTGCTGAGACGACCGCACCTTCCGAGGCAGTAGAATCCAGCGCAGCATCTGCTTCCGAGACTTCTGAGTCCGCAGAATCTGCCTCTGAGTCCGAATCTCAGGAATCCGCAGAAACGACCGACAGCGCAGACGGTATTGTCCGCGTCGGCTCTTTGAAAGGACCGACCTCTATGGGTCTTGTTCATCTGATGGATGAGAATGAGAACGGAGAAGCCGGCAGAAATTACGAGTTCACAATGGTCACCGCAGCCGATGAGCTTCTCGGCAAGATTGCTTCCGGCGATCTCGACATCGCCCTGATTCCGGCAAACACCGCAAGCGTTCTCTACAACAAGACAAAGGGCGGTATCTCCGTCATTGACATCAATACCCTTGGTGTCCTCGACGTCGTTGCTTCCGACGATTCGATCCAGTCAATCGCGGACTTAAAGGGCAAGACGATCTACATGACCGGAAAGGGAACGACCCCGGACTACGTTTTTCATTACCTGCTGAGCGCAAATGGACTCAGCGACAGCGATGTCACCCTCGAATTCAAGTCTGAGCCTGCTGAGGTTTCCGCTGTTCTGAAAGAGAATGCAGACGCAATAGGCGTCCTTCCTCAGCCGTTTGTCACCGCAACCTGTATGCAGAATGAGGCCTTAAAGATCGTTCTCGATCTGACGGAGCAGTGGCAGAATGTCCAGGGTGAAAACGGAAGCCAGCTTGTAACCGGTGTCACCGTTGTCCGCACCCCGTTCCTCGAGGAGCATCCGGAAGAGGTTGAAACTTTCTTAAATGATCACAGTGCTTCCGCTGCATTTGCAAATGAGAATCCGGATGAGACCGCAGATCTGATCGTAAATGCAGGCATCATCGAGAAAGCACCGGTCGCACAGAAAGCACTTCCGTTCTGCAACATCACCTGTCTCACCGGCGAGGAGATGAAGACTGCACTGAGCGGTTATCTTGAGGTTCTGTATGATCAGGACCCGACTTCCGTAGGAGGAGCACTTCCGGCAGATGATTTTTACTATCTGTCCAAGCAGAACTAAAACAAACCAAACGGTCGCAGAGCCGTAGACAATCACAGAAAAAATTTCAAACAAAAGGAGCGGTTTTCATGCATCACCGGTTATCTCTGAGAACTTTGGCGATTGTGCTCGCGTGGCTTGCCATCTGGCAGATCACAGCAGCCATCGTCGCAAACGACATTCTTCTTGCGGGGCCGGCGGACGTGATCCGCTCCCTTTTTATGCAAATTTTCACCTCGGACTTCTGGCTTTCGATCGCGATGTCCTTCTCAAAAATCATGGGCGGATTTCTACTCGCCTTTTTTGCGGGAATCTTGCTCGGAAGTCTCTCCTTCCGCTTCCCGCTTCTTGGCGAGATCCTCGATCCCCCGCTCTTACTGATGAAATCCGTGCCGGTTGCATCATTTGTGATTCTTGCACTGATCTGGGCAGGCTCGGAAAATCTTTCGATTTTTATCTCCTTTTTTGTTGTGTTTCCGATCATTTATGTCAATACACGCTCCGGTCTTGCAAGTACCAATCCAAAACTGCTTGAGATGGCGAAGGTCTTTCACCTCTCTCTCCCGAACCGCATCCGTTTTCTCTACCTTCCGGCACTCTTCCCATATCTTTCAAATGGTTGCCGGATTGCACTTGGAATGGGCTGGAAATCCGGAATTGCAGGAGAAGTCATCGGAGTTCCCTCCCACACCGTCGGCGAGCACCTCTACATGTCAAAGATTTATCTGGCAACTGCAGATCTCTTTGCATGGACGCTGATGATCATCCTGATCTGTCTCCTGACGGAACAGATTTTTTTAGGGATCCTGGGTCTTACGGAAAAAATCAATCGGCACTGTCACCATCGCAATCTCCACGAGCTTCACAAACTTCATGGGCTTCATGATTTTCGCAGGGTTCACAATCTTCATGATCTCCACAAGCTCACTGCCCGCAGATTCACAACTTCTGCAATATCTGCAATCCAAAACGACTTATTTCAAAATGACTCATTCCAAAACGAGGCATTTTCTCTTGAGATTCAGAATCTCTGCAAATCCTTCGGGGATCAGACGATTCTCTCAAATCTCTCGCTGAATCTCCGATCGGGAAATATTTTCTGTCTCATGGCTCCATCGGGAAGTGGAAAAACAACTCTGTTTCGGATTCTTCTCGGTCTTGACTCTGCTGACAGTGGAAATGTGAACCTGCACACACAAATCACAGATACACAAACCTTGGATATGCAAACAATAGGCACACAAATCCCAGGCATACCAATAAAAGCCTCAGACACACAGCTTGAAACAAGAAAAACACGATCCCATTCCGATGCTCTGCCCCGCTTCTCCGCTGTCTTTCAGGAAGATCGACTCTGCGAGGAATTTTGTGCTCTCGACAACGTGATGCTTGTCTCCCACAACACCTTTTCCTATCAGAACGCGTATACGGCGCTCTGTGCCCTTCTTCCGCCAGAAGCAATACTTCGCCCCATCTCGACACTAAGTGGCGGTCAGAAACGGCGTGTTGCGCTCTGTCGGGCACTTCTCGCCCCGTCGTCGATTCTTTTAATGGACGAGCCATTCACCGGACTCGATGAAAAGACCCGATTGGAAGTAATCGAATTTCTGAAACCTTTTGCAAAACAAAAAGTGCTCCTGATCTCCACCCATCAGGCAGAAGATGCAGAAGCACTCGGCGCAACTGTGATTCATTTATAATTATTTATACGAACCGATTTTTAATTTTTTTCGGGAATTTTTGGGGGATTTCCAGAGATTCCTAAAGATTTCAAGGTTTTTAAGCAGGAAACTCCTGCGAAAAACAACGGTTTTTCAAGGTTTTTCGGGAATTTTGAAATTTTTTTAATTTTTTTTATTTTTTTGCTTGACGAAAGGCGAAATCCATGATAGTATATAGGAGTTCGATTCGAGAGCACAAAACAAAAGCTCAGAAACGAAGAGAAATCGAGGCGTGGCTCAGTTTGGTAGAGCGCTGCGTTCGGGACGCAGAGGTCGCAAGTTCAAATCTTGTCGCCTCGACTTCGGCCTCATGGTCAAGCGGTTAAGACGACGCCCTCTCACGGCGTAAACTCGGGTTCGATTCCCGATGAGGTCATCAAAGTGAGAAAAGCTGGTACAGAGTTCTGTATCAGCTTTTTTGTTATCTAAACATCCTCTAACTGAATCTCTAAATCCCTCAGGTCTTACAACGAACTATAACGCATCTCCTTCACACAAAATATCTCATGCCATGCATAGCCATACATCATAGCCATACATAAAGGAAGCAACATTCAAGTCGACGCTCGCGGAGACTTAAACCTATAAAGAGAAAAAGAGCACAGGAAAGCTGATTCCTGTACTCTCTCATTCTCCATATGGCATCAATCATACTATACTATCTTTCATTATTTAGCTGGGCCAGCGGGATTCGAACCCGCGAGTGCAGGAGTCAAAGTCCTGTGCCTTACCGCTTGGCGATAGCCCAATAATCATATCATTTTTACCATAGGAGGTAATTATACCTTATAATCAAGGAATTTGCAACACAAAATGCAACTCGACTTCTGAAAATCCTTGATTTTAAGCCATTTTTTCAATGCGGGCGACAGGACTTGAACCTGCACGGTTACCCGCCAGCTCCTAAGGCTGGTGCGTCTGCCATTCCGCCACGCCCGCTTTCGCAATTTCCTGTCATATAAAGAATGTGCCCTGGCACATTCTCGCGCCGAGGCGCGGTTGCTTCAGCAACCCTCTTCCTCTGCGCCGAGTGCGCATCCTCGCGGAGCGTTTTTGTATGATAGGACGCAATTTCCTGTCATACAAAAAAAATCCCGTGAAGGGATTTCTCAGGGTGGATAAAGGGATTCGAACCCTTGGCCTCCAGAGCCACAATCTGGCGCGCTAACCAACTGCGCTATACCCACCATATATCATTTTTCCATACCTTTCGGTATGTAATGAGCCTGAAGGGATTCGAACCCCCGACCCACGGCTTAGAAGGCCGTTGCTCTATCCAGCTGAGCTACAGACTCATTCTCGAAAAACAAAAGTTTTTCGGAAGCGGGCGATGGGAATCGAACCCACGTATCCAGCTTGGAAGGCTGGTGTTCTACCATTGAACTACGCCCGCAGATCATTACAATCTACTTTTTATGTGTTGTCTCATACAGTCGGGGTGACAGGATTCGAACCTGCGACTTCCTGGTCCCAAACCAGGCGCTCTAGCCAAGCTGAGCCACACCCCGGATGTTTTTGAAATCGCTTGTTCCAGCTCTGTTTTCGTTCCAACCGCTGTCGAACAACGCGAGTATCATTATAAAACACACATCGGTATTTGTCAACACTTTTTGCAAAACTTTTTTATTTTTTTATTTTGCCCGTTTTTCCAAGGAAAATCAGAGCAGATCTCTTAGAAGGGTATTAGCACCCCTCTGCGAAATCTTGTAATTTTCCGAATCTCCCACCTATCCTCCTATCTATCAAAAACAGGAAAATTCAGATAATCTCTTACAGGTAGTACGTGTGGAAATGCACGCGACCATCGTCCTCCATATCCATAATCATGTAGGACGGACGGCGTCCCTCCTGTCTCGGGTAAGAAAGACTGCCCGGATTCAGAATCGTCACCTGATCGCCGATCTCCAGATAAGGGCGGTGCGTATGACCGTACATTGCGATGTCACAGCCTCGCTCGATCGCCTCCTGCTCAAGTGTCTCAACACCGAGAGAAACGTTGTAGTAGTGACCGTGGGTCAGGAGAATCCGGTGCGGTCCAAGCTCAAGCTCGATCTCCCGTTCAAGTGATGAGAAAAAGTCGTTGTTTCCGCGAACCATGACGATCTCACAGCCCTCGTTGACCCACTTCGGAATCTCCACTTCGCTTCCCTCCGAGTCCCCGAGATGGATCAGCATATCGAGCGGAGCTTCTTCCTTCAGAACCCACTTCAGATTTTCATCCTTCCGATGCGTATCACTCACAATCAGAATTTTCATCTATTTATTTTCCTCCCCGAGAACTTTTCGCAATTCTTCCTTCATCGCTGAGAGCGCTTTTCCCCGATGGCTGATCTGATTTTTCTGCTCCATCGTGATCTCTGCGGATGTCTTTCCAAATTCAGGAAGATACAGAATCGGATCGTAACCGAATCCACCACAGCCTGCCGGTTCTTTGGCGATCAGACCTTCCATCGTCGCCTCCGTGTGAATCACACGACCATCCGGAAGCACACCTGCAATGTTGCAGACAAAACGCGCAGAACGCTCCCCGTCCTCCGCATCTTTGAGACGGTCAATGATCGCCTGATTCTTGATCTCATAGGAGGTATCCTCACCGAGATAGCGCGCGGAAAGAATTCCCGGCTCTCCTCCAATATAATCCACGACAAGTCCGGAATCATCCGCAAGGACGATGCCCCCCGTGCAGTTCCAGACTGCGCGCGCCTTGATCTCTGCATTTTCAGCAAAGCTCTTTCCATTTTCCTCGATTTCCGGTGTTGCTCCCGCTTCCTTCATCGATAAAATCTCACAGCCGAGATCCCCGAGAATCTCCCGAATCTCCCTCATTTTTCCGGCATTTCCGGTTGCAAATACAATTCTGTGTTTCATTTATTTCTCTCTCCCTCTTTTTCTCCCTGTCAAATATTTTTTCTCTATCTCATTTCAATCACAGCGCTATCTCATTTCTATTCCATTACAACCTGCAATTGATTCCTTGAATTCAAGCCAAGGCTCAGGCTCGCTCACCCGCTCTTTTTTTCAATCCTCGTATATGCTTTCAGACACAGATTGCAGTTCTGAGCTTCCTCCGTCCGCTCCCACTGGCCTCCATCCGGGCTCACATATCCCTCTCCATCGCTCAAATCCACGCGGAAACGCCCGTCTCCGGTGTCATACTCGACTGCGGCGGGATGAACTGCCCCCAGTGTCTTCAATCGCACCATGACCGCAAATCGTGTCTGAGGCGGGATGCGCACCGACTGGTCAAGAGAAATCGTATAATAACCGGCATCCTCAAGTTTCCCTTTTGCGCGGGACAGCTTTGTCTTCTTTGCTCCCCCCGCAGAGAGTTTCGCGATCACCGACTCCTGATTTTCCGGAACCTTCGGAATCACATAGACCTCATACTCTGTGTCCCGGTCTGTCGCATAAAATCCAACCGCGCAGAGTGTCTCCGCGCTCTCCCCGGAACGATACACATTTGTCGCCCAGACCGTCTCCTCCCCGTAGCCAATCTGGCCGAGCCATCCACACAGATCACTCTGATAAATCCGGCTGTAATTGTCCGGGTCCTCTGTCCGCGAATAGACCAGGTTTGTCTTTCCGAGATTCCGGTCATAATAGGATACATAAAAGTATCCCGCCTCTCCAAACTGAGTTCCCCAACTGTTCTCACAGAGATACGCCCCATTTCCCGGAACCTTCGTTGTGAAGTTCTCTGCCGGAAAATCATCGTCCCAGCCCACAATCACGACATCGTGGTTTGGAACCTCCTCTCCCTGATAACAGTAAGCCTGAGTCTCCTGATTGTAATAGGCAGTATCCGCCCCTGCCTTCTGAAGTGCCGTGTAAAGCGAACTCTGCACACCTCCGGTCGTATAGACCGCGCGCTTGATCGCCTCACGGTCTCCCTCAGGCAAGAGACGGATCTCCTGAACGTGTTTTACCGGTAAGAGTCCGTCCGGCGAGATCCCATCTCCATAAGGGTCCTGAGACTCCAATACCGGACCCCGCCATGACAGAAGATACGCCATCGCCATCACGTAGTCCCCGCCTTCTTCCGAGTTCAGAATAAAGTCCGGATCGTGCACCATATGGTCCTCCGAGAAATCATAGGACTCCTCCGGAAGCAGAGAGCTTTCAAGCGCCTGCATCGACGCAAACGCCCAACAGGTTCCCTTCTCTCCCTGATCCTTGACCATAGATGTTCTGCCGTCCTGTCTCGCATCATAGAATCTCGGAAGAGGCTCTTTCATGCTTTCCGCACCTTTTGACTCACTCTGAGCCTGTCCCTGATCCGCTGTACTTTCCTGCTCTGTGGTGTTTTCTTGATCTGCAAGCTCTTCCTGCTCTGTAGTCTGACGATTCCCTTTTGAATTTACGTTTGAGTCTTCGCTCTCCCACCGGAATCTCCCACAGCCGGAAGTCAGGGAAACTACCATCAAAACGATGAAAAAACAACACCCCCGTCTGCTCTTCCCAAGTCCTGCTCTGCTTCTACTTCTCCTCATGCTCCGGTTTGCGCTTCGGTGGCTTCGGCCCGAGGAACTGATAGAAATACGTCTTCATCATGCCGTTGTAGATCTTACGGTTGCGGTCTGCCTTTCGTCCCATATATCGCTCGACCTCCTCATACGAGGTGATGATAAATGCTGACCAGCTGTCAAGAGATGCAAAACGCTCTCCGATCTGGCTGTACAGTTCCGGAAGATTCTTCTTGTCCTCAATACGCTCTCCGTAAGGCGGGTTCGTGATCAGAAAACCGTATTTCTTCGGGTGGCTGAGCTGACTCACCGGGCGCTGTTGGAAATGAATCAGGTGCGCCACACCCGCGGATTCCGCATTTGCTCTTGCGAACTTGATGATGTCACCATCCACATCGTATCCCTGAATGTCAACGCTCACACTGTCATCGACAAGCTCTTCGGCCTCGTCCATCGCCTCATACCAGCACTTGCGCGGAATCAGGTTCTTCCAGTCCTCTGAAAGGAAGGAACGATTCATTCCCGGTGCGATGTTGGCAGCGATCATTGCCGCCTCAATCGGAAACGTTCCACTTCCGCAGAACGGGTCAACGAGGATTCTGTCCTTGTTCCACGGAGTCAGCATAATCAATGCCGCTGCAAGGGTCTCCGAGATCGGTGCCTTGCTCGTCAGTTTGCGGTATCCGCGCTTGTGCAGGGACTCTCCGGTCGTATCGAGTGCCACGGTGATCACATCCTTGTAAAATGCCACACGGATCGGATAGGAAGCACCGGTCTCCGGAATCACATCCACGCCGTATGCGCGCTTCATGCGGTCGACCATCGCCTTTTTCATAATCGACTGGATATCGGACGGGCTGAACAGCTTACTCTTGATCGAGTTTGCCTTCTTGACCCAGAATTTTCCGTCTACCGGAATGTACTCCTCCCACGGAAGTGCCTTCGTCTTCTCAAACAGCTCATCAAACGTCACCGCCCGGAATTCTCCGACTTTCAACAGCACTCTCTCCGCTGTCCGCAGAAAGACGTTTGCTCTGCATATCGCCTCTGCGTCTCCGATGAATGTCACCTTTCCATCTTCCACTCGGGAAATCTCATATCCCAGATCCAGAATCTCTCTCTTGAGCACCGCTTCCAGTCCAAAGTGGCAAGGTGCAATCAGTTCGTAGGTTTTTATCGCCATATGTTTTCTTTTCTCCTGCTCGATCATCATCTTCGATGATCGCTGTTCTTTCTAAGTTCTTTTTAAGTTTTTTTAAAAGGTGATCCCTTTCACGATATTGCCGTCAAAATCAATGATCCGGAACGTCTTTCCATCCAAAATCGCATAAGTTGCCGGATTTCCGCCCTTCGGAATTGACACGGAACCCGGATTGAGGATGTAGTTCTCCCCTACCTTGTCCGCACGAAGCAGATGGGTGTGACCGTGAACAAGGATATCTCCTGCCTTTAACGGTGGCATATGCTCCTCATTGAAAATATGTCCATGTGTCGCAAAAAAAGTGAGATCGTTGAGCTCAAGCAGAGCATAATCTGCCATCACCGGGAAATTCAAAACCATCTGGTCGACCTCCGCCTCACAGTTTCCGCGGACGGTACAGATCTCATTCTTGCGCTCATTGAGCATTGCAATCACTTCCTTCGGCGCATACTCCTTCGGAAGATCATTTCTCGGTCCGTGATACAAAAGATCACCAAGCAAAATCAGACGCTCTGCGCCGGAACGGTCATAAGCCTCCAGCATCTTTCTGCAATACCACGCAGATCCATGAACATCTGATGCAAACATATATTTCTTCATCATCGTTTTCTCCTCACAGTTGCCCTTTTCCATCCAGAGTGTTTTATTCTCATATTTTTCTTTTGTTCTCGCGTTTTATCCTTGCGTTTTGTTCACGCCTTCCGCGCTCTTGTCGCTTTCGCAAACTTCTCTGTCAGAAAATGTCAGAAAAAGTCAACCATTCTCCTTCCCTTGTTTTCGGGGCATCTCGTCCCCTGATTGTTACATAATATTTTATAACCTCACCAGATAGTTGTCAACGAAAGACGTCACTGTTCACGCGTTGCGCAAATAACTGAAAGACCCATGAGCCCCTACCCAGTGAGATACTTTCCGCGGTATCCCTCGATTCCTCCATACAGATCCGCTGTCTGAAATCCCATCGCAGACAACGCTCTTGCCACCAGAAGGCTGTTCGGACCATGATAACAGTAAAGAACAATCAGACGGTCTCCTGGAAACTCTGAGATCCGCAGACGCCAGGAATCTCCTGGAAAATTGATCGCCCCGCAAATATGACCCATCTCATAATCCCGGCGCTCCCGCAGATCTGCCAAAAAGATCTCTCTTCCTTCGTCAAGATAGCGTTCCAGATCTCTACTTCCGATCAGACACCACATGCAAAACCCTCTATTGTCCTCTTTTTATCAGCATATGTAACGGTCTCCCACTTTGTCCCAAAACCTTCAAAAGAAACTGGGAAACAAAGCGGAGACCCTCTGAGAATTTCCAGAGTTTTTACTGCTCGTGCCGGTTGCTCTGGTTGTTCATCTTGTTGCGAGAGGAATTTCTCTCATAATTTTTCTCGCGGTAATTCTGGTAATCCTCATAATCCCCGGTGTTGTTCTCACTGCGGTTCGAGTAGGAATCACGGCTGTAATTTCTCGCATTGTTTCTGCTGTTATTCTCGTTTCTGGTGCTGTTTTTACTGTTGTTTCTCATGCTGTTCTGATTGCTGTTCTGTCTGTTGTTCTGACTGTTATTCTGGTTGTCGCTGTAAGAATCTCTCATGTGATTTTCCTCCTGAACATCCTAATTTTTTGATGCAGGATTAGTATGATCCTTCCCTGTCGAATCCATACCGGAAGATTCTGGTTTCCAGTTAATCTCTTGCAATTTTTTGACGTATAACGTATAATAAACTCGAAGAAAATCGATTTCCCTTAAAATCATTTTCTTCAGCCTTATTAATTATTTTATACTCCCCTCAGAAAGAGTCGGAACAGCTCCCCTGTCCCGGCTCTTTCTCCATTTTCCATTTTTGAGGAGATAATTTTGAAGATAAAAAAATATGCCTTGGCGCATTCTATCAAAGTTTTTTTATATGATAGGACACAATTTTCTATCATACAAAAAAGACGGCAAAAGGCCATACAACGCCTCATCCCGTCTTTTTATTTTATGTATTTTCCTGCTGTCCTATTCAATTTCTCTATTTCTCATTTTTAACTGATTCTGGTCTGACAGATAAGTGAAAATCAGAATCGATTAGAATACACTGACAATCTTGATCGGTGTGCGGTAGTTCCACTTGGAAACTTTGATACCGGTACGCTCTGTGGATGCGTGAACGATCTTGCCATCTCCAATGTACATCGCTACATGGCTGATGCTGGAGCCACTTCCGTAGAAGATCAGATCTCCCGGCTGCATATCATTTGAACTAATCTTGTGTCCCTGTGTTGCCTGAGAGCTTGAAGAACGATTCATGGAGATTCCTGCTGCATGCTCCATAACATATTTTACAAATCCGGAACAATCAGCTCCGGTATGTGGGTCATTTCCACCTGCACGGTACTTTCCGCCTACAAACTGAAGTGCGTAAGCTACAACATTCTGGCGAGCATCTGCCTTTGCCTGAACTGCTGCTTCCTCGGCTGCCTTTGTTTCCTCAGCTGCCTTCTTCTCTGCGAGAGCTTTCTGAACAGCGATATCCGGACCAGCCTGCATATCGATAACCTCTGCCTCGGCATCTGCTACCTCTTCTTCCTCAATCTGAACGGCTTCCTCGACAACCCCTGCCACGTTCTCGATTTCCGGAATCTCAAGCTCTGGGAGATTCAATGCCTCAGAGATTTTAATTGCCTTTGTTGAGGTCTCTGCGCGGGATACCATAGGGCTTGTCCAGAATACAGAACCCGTTGCCAGCACTGCTGTGGCTATATAAAGTACCGATTTATTCATTTCCTACATCCACTCCAATCCAGAATTTGTATTTACGTTGTTTGTTATTTCTATGTTCTCAAACCGATGCCGGAGAGGGCTTCCACCGTTTTACAGCTTCCAGCTCTCTTCCGGCACCGTAATTATTACATAATTATTAAATATGTTACATCGTTATTATACATATTCAGATTGGGCGCGTCAAGTTTTTTGGACCATTGTTTACATTTTATTAATATTTTGTGACGGTTTCCTGCGCAGTTTTCTCTGTTTTTTTGTCACTATTGACTTATTCGATTCTCCCATTCGACTCTCATAGCAATCAAGCTAAGGCGCAATTGGCTTCGCCTCTTCACCGCCGGCTATCTCTCTACCGTCCCTTCACAAACCACATCACTAACATCACGAGGAAAATGATCGGAAGAAGCGGAATCAGAACACTCAAAATTCCTCCCACAATCGTGATGATCAGCGTCACCACCAAGATAGCGACAAGAACTGCTCCGAGCTTCCAGTACCACTTATTCAAATCGTAATAGTGCACACTGGAATTGCCCGTAAAAATATTTCCCTGCTGTCCCTGTGATTCGCCGTCACCTGCATATCCGCCATCCGCAGCACCCGCAGATCCGAATGGAATGAAGGAGCGATACTCCTCAAACATTCCTTCTCCCGCTCCCGGCGTTGCATCCATAATTGTTCTCGCAATCAGACGCGGATCTCCGAGTTCTTCCATCACATCCCTCTCGGATCTCCCCTTCTGCACCTCTGAGCGGATATAATCGCTGTAATAGCGCAGATTTTCCCGCACAGTCTCAGGTGGTACATTTCCAGAAAGAGCTGACTGCAATCCCTGTAAAAATTCTGTCTTATTCATCGTCTTCTCTGTCTTCCTCTCATTCCGTTCTCATCCGACTTCCTATATCTGTCTACATTTGTCTGTCCCAGTTTTTCTCGCTGTATTTCTCTGCCTCTATTTCTCTGGCTGTATTTCTTTAGCTTTACTTCTCTGGTGTTATTTCTTTCGCTTTGTTTTTCTGCCTTTATTCCAATCTCTATGACTTTGTTTTTCTGACCGTCCTTGTCAAATTTTATTTTCTCATTTCTTAATCATTCTGTTCCTTGATGTCACCTCTTCTAAATGCTGCCACAAGCTCGGTCAGATCCTCAATCATCGCCTTCAGTTCTTTTCCCTTGTCGGTATTTCCAACCATCACCCTGCTCTTCATCTTCTCAACGATGGAGACGCGCGGAGTGCTCTCCACATCCGGATTAAACGGCTTGTGCTCCGCAAGTGCCAGATGATTGGAATTGTAAATCAGAGTGTAGCCCGCAATTCCGGTGTATTTCTGATAAGCCTTTGACAGACCTCCATCAATGACAAAGAGTTTTCCGTTTGCCTTCACCGGTGTCTCTCCATCCTTGATCTTCACCGGCACATGACCGTTGATGATATGAGAGCCCTGTTTCGACAGTCCGAATTCCTCAAAAATCCGGTCGCAGACCTCCTCTTTCTGACTCAACTTGTAGTACGGATTCATGTGTTCTCGCTGAAGTGCCTTGTCTGCAACAAAGTAATGCTCAAATGTCGTCATCTTATCTTTTCCAAATACCGGTGATTTCGCTCCGCACCACAGATACCACATGAAATCTTTCGCGCGCTCCTTGCCCGGCTCTCCATCGTTCAGGAAGTAAGCCTGACGGATCTGACCACTGATATAATCCATCAGCGCACGACCGGACAGCGGTTCGCCGTCGCAGATCATCTCCTCGAAACTGCCATCCTCCTTCATCGGGATACATCCGTGATACATCAGGTTGCCATTACAGCACTTGTAAAGCTCTCCTCTCGCATAGAGGAAACGGATGTGGCGGTGCAGAAGCTCACTGTGCTTAAATGAGAGCACGAGCGTGTGGAGAAGTTCTTCCTCCTCCTTCGAGAGCTTGAGCGGATGTGCCGGATCGATTGTCGGGAAATTCGTGTCAAGAAGCGGGTAGCTCTTTCCGCCGATCGTCACGGTTCCTGCATTGTAATCCACCTGCTCGAGCAAGATTCGATCATCCATCTTGTATCCCGGATGACGACGGATAATCTGACCCTCCACCTTGAACTGGAGCACTGCAATCGCCTTGTGCATCTTTGCCGCAAGTCCCGGATCAACCGCATCGTAAATGTTCTGGTCGAGAATCTTCGGCGTAAAACGGGTACACGGATCATCACGGTAAACCTTCGCCGCAAACATCGAGAGCGGACGCAGATTAATTCCATATCCATCCTCAAGCACATCAAAGCTGTTGTAGCTGATCGCAATTCTCAGAACGTTGCAGACACACGCCGGATTGCCGGTTGCCGCACCCATCCAGGAGATGTCATGATTTCCCCACTGAATGTCGACATCGTGGAACTGCATCAGCTCATTCATGATGATGTCCGCGCGCGGTCCTCGATCAAAGATGTCTCCGATGATGTGCAGATTGTCAATCGTCAGGTTCTGGATCAGCTCACAGATTGCAGAAATGAACTTGTCTGCAACCTTCGTGTCAATGATCGCACGAATGATTTCCCCATAATATACCCGTTTATTCTCATCATTATAATCCACATGAAGCAATTCGTCGATGACGTAGGCAAACTCCTTCGGCATCTTTTTTCTGACTTTGGAGCGGGTGTATTTTGATGCCACGACCTTGCAGATCTCCACAAGACGATAGATCGTGATTCTCTGCCAATCCTCCGTGCATCGATCCTCCGCAATCAAACGCGCCAGATTGCGGTCCGGATAATAGATCAGATTCGCCAGTTCAACCTGCTCATCCTCCGGAATAATGTGACCAAATGTCTCACGAATTTTCTCACGGATAATTCCGGACGCACTCCGAAGCAGGTAAACGAATGCCTCATACTCTCCGTGAAGGTCACTGAAGAAATACTCGGTTCCCTTCGGCAGACCACAGATTGCCTTTAAGTTGATGATCTCACTCGAAGCCGCCTTGACACTCGGATATTCTCTCGCCAACAGCCTCAGATATTCCAAATCTCTCATAATACATCTTCTCCCGCTCCGCAACATGTTACTGTTTCTGTGTTGCATAAACAGTAACGGATTTTGCCGGTGCTTTCCATTCTAAGTCGGCAAAATCTGCTACCACCACTGTATCATTCGGCATTTTCCGTTCAGAAGATGCCTACCCGTGTACAGTAACACAAAACTGTAAAACTACAACTTTCCCTGCCAGTAAACATTGCTTTTTTTATAGAATTATAGTAGCATAAAGTAATGTTGGGGTCAAATCCTTACTGAGGAGAAAGTCACTCTGAATTATGTATCAGGTTGTTAAAACTGGAGGAATACACATGGAACAATTATATGTTTTTGGAACCGGAAATGCCGCTGTCACCCGTTGCTACAACACCTGTTTTGCGATCAGGCAGGATGATCAGTTCTTCATGGTTGATGCCGGAGGCGGAAATGGAATTCTTCGCATTCTCGAAGATATGAATGTCCGCTACGAGCAGATCCATCATCTCTTCGTGACTCACGAGCACACCGATCACATTCTCGGTGTCGTGTGGATGGTTCGCTTTGTCGCAACCCGCATCCTGAACGGAAGCTATGAGGGCGATTTTCATATCTACTGCCACGAGGATCTCGTCTCCACGATCGACACATTCTGCCGTCTGACACTTCAGGGCAAACTTTACCGTCTAATCGGTGACCGGATTCACCTGACCGCTGTCCACGATGGTGAGACCCTCCATATTCTTGAAAGTGATGTAACTTTCTTCGACATTCATTCCACGAAGGCAAAGCAGTACGGATTCACGATGAGACTCAAGAACAGAAAGCGTTTGACCTGTGCCGGAGACGAGCCGTACAATGATCTGTGTGAGAAATACGTCGCCGGCAGTGACTGGCTTCTCCATGAGGCATTCTGTCTCTACGAGGACCGCGAGCGATTCAAGCCCTACGAGAAACATCACAGCACCGCAAAAGATGCAAGCGAACTGGCAGAACGTCTCGGTGTCGCAAACCTTGTACTGTGGCACACGGAGGACAAGACCCTTGCCACCCGCAAGGAGCTCTACACCGCCGAAGCCCGCAAATATTTCCACGGAAATGTCTATGTACCGAACGATGAGGAGATTCTGGATCTGTAAAGAAAAAGATCTGGCTATTGAAATTCTTCAGCCAGATCTTTTTTGCTGTTTGTTATTATACGCTCTCCGATCAATTAACTTAGTCCGTCTTCGGCGTTCCATCATATCCGAGGATCGTTCCATCCGGTGTCATCGTATTCGTAAGCATCACACCATTCTTGTCGCAGTAATATCTCTTTCCGTTCCAATCGATCCATCCGGTCTTCATGTAACCGTCCTCACCGAAGAAATACCACTTGCCATCAATTTCTTCCCAGCCATTCCTGGTGTAGGTCTTATCGCTGTGCTTATACCACCAGCCGATCTGATCCGATACCCACTCTCCGGTCACTGGCATTCCTCCACCTTCTCCATTTCGGATTCTTGTGGCGTCCTCAGAGCTCAGGGTGATGACGGTAGACTCCTTCCAGGTTCCCTTGTTGTCCTGGTTGACCTTGTTGACCGGGCGTACCTTAACCTGATAATCTCCCGGTTTCGTCATTGCACTCTGGAAATTGTAATGAGAATCTGTCGTCGTAAGCATCGTCGCTCCAACGCCCTCGCCATTCCGGTACAGTCGCACTTCATAACTTCCTGCGCCTCGAACTTCCTTCCAGATTGCATATCCATTATTTGTCAGCATCACATCTGACTGATCTCCGACCGTCTCTGCGAGCGACGGCAGTTTCACCGTGAGCTTAAGCGTCTCCGAGGAATCCTCCTTCGTCGCCTTGACATAGGTTGCACCGGAGAGCCTCACAGAGCTTGCCTTTGTCAGTGAGAAATAGTATCCGGCTTCAGCCCTCAGATAGATGCTGATCTTCGGGATGTCATTTTCCTCCCACTCGAAACCGTCATTCTCCACATCGTAGTAATCGTAGTAGTATTTTCCTCCCTTGACGCTCACATCAATGGTCTCTTCTCCGATTCGCGTCTCCGGCTGAATCTCTGCCTCCACCTCAATATTCACAGAACTGATTCTCTTTCTGCTCGCTCCAAAAACCGGCATCGCTACCAGCCCTGCAAACAGACATCCGAGCGTCAGCAATCCTGCGATTTTTGCGGCTGTCTTTGTCTTTCTCACTTGTTCCCCCTCCATCTCCATATGCTGATTTCTGGTATTTCTCAGACCACTTCGTTACTGTTCACACGTATACAGTAACACCTTTTTTGCCTTCACTGTATTACACGAAAACTCTCCTGTCAAGCGACTTCCCTGATTCGTAAACTTTAAAGCAAAATCGTAAGAAAAAAGCTAAGTATTATGATCAATAAGCCTGTCCCTGCAAAGCTTTAAATTGAATCAGACGCCATCGCCCATAAAATGAAAAAGACCGGAGATGTACGGGCATTTCTGCCACATACATCCTCGATCTTTTTGTACTCTATGATAGTGATATTCTGTCTATCATCTATCATTTTATAGCTCATTTATTTCGCGTAATCAGTTGCACGAGACTCACGGATCACATTCACCTTGATCTGTCCCGGATATTCCAGCTCATCCTCGATGCGCTTGGAAATCTCGCGTGCCATCAGCACCATATCATCGTCGGAAACCTGTTCCGGAACAACCATGATACGCACCTCACGACCTGCCTGAATCGCAAAAGACTTGTCTACTCCCTTGAAAGAGTTCGTGATATCCTCAAGCTGTTTCAGACGGTTTGTATACGTCTCAAGAGTCTCTCGTCTTGCACCCGGTCTTGCAGCGGAAATCGTATCTGCCGCCTGTACCAGACATGCAATCAGGCTCTGAGGTTCTACATCTCCATGATGGGACTCCACCGCATTGATCACAGTCGGGGACTCCTTATACTTCCGGCACAGTTCTGCACCAAGCTGTACATGAGAGCCTTCCATCTCGTGATCGACGGATTTGCCGATATCATGCAGAAGACCTGCACGCTTTGCCATACGAACGTCCACGCCGACCTCGGCTGCAAGAAGTCCGCAGAGCTGAGCGACCTCGATAGAATGTTTCAGTGCGTTCTGTCCATAACTGGTACGGAATTTCATCTTTCCAAGCAGTTTCACGAGCTCCGGATGGATTCCATGGATTCCAACTTCGAGCGTAGCGGACTCACCGTCCTCACGCATGTTCGACTCCACTTCGCGCTGTGCTTTCTCCACCATCTCCTCGATTCTTGCCGGATGAATACGTCCATCCACAATCAGGCGTTCCAGAGCAATCCTTGCCACCTCACGGCGGATCGGATCAAAACCAGAAAGAACAACTGCCTCCGGGGTATCATCGATGATCAACTCTACGCCAGTCAGGGTCTCTAAGGTACGGATATTACGACCCTCACGTCCAATGATTCGGCCCTTCATCTCGTCATTCGGAAGCTGTACCACCGATACCGTGCTCTCAGCCACATGATCTGCCGCACATCTCTGAATTGCAGTAACCACATAGTCTTTGGCCTTCTTATCGGCTTCTTCCTTTGCCTTGTTCTCCATCTCCTTAATCATCTTGGCAGTGTCATGCTTGACCTCCGCCTCAACAGATCGGAGAAGATATTCCTTTGCCTGCTCCGTTGTCAGTCCAGAGATTCGCTCCAGTTCCTCGATTCCCTTCTCATAGAGGGCTTCCGTCTCGGCGTTGCGCCGGTTTAAAGCCTCCTCACGGGCTGCGAGGGCTGATTCCCGCTTCTCCATGTTCTCTGATTTCTTGTCCAGATTCTCTTCCTTGCTCAGTACACGCCTCTCATAGCGCTGAAGTTCCGCTCTTCTTTCCTTTGTCTCTTTATCCAGCTCATTCTTCGTCTTTAAAGACTCTTCCTTCGCCTCCAGGAGAGCTTCTCGCTTCTTTGTCTCTGCCGTCTTTAACGCTTCATCTATTATCTCTCTGGCTTTTTCTTCCGCAGTCCCGATCTTTGCTTCGTAAGTCTTCTTCCGATTCGCAACTGCCAAAAACCAGCTAATAGGCGCCACAACACACAGTGTTAGTATAACCGCTATTACTATCATGACACAGGAGCACCTCCTTATTTAGTTTTCATTGTACACCAATACAACACTACAATTTTAAACTGTTTTATGCATTATGTCAAGCGTAACAGGGGTCTGCGCCAACCCTCTATGTAACTTTTATTTCCGCAAAAATCCGCTTATTTCTCGTCAAAATCCACCTTCATCTCGTCCATTGTTCGGCGGATCACATTCCAGGAAAAACCACGCCTTGCAAGCGATGCGGTCAGTTTGCGATAGACATCCGCCTCAAGTTTCTCTCCTGCGCGGTATCCCTTCTTCTCAAGGAAGACACGAACCTGACTCTCCTCATCAACCGGCTCCTCCTCGAGACAGGAGGCGATGATCTCCCGGCTCACGCCTTTTCGCTCTAAGA
Organism: Brotaphodocola catenula; assembly: GCA_020686985.1. Lineage (GTDB taxonomy): Bacteria > Bacillota > Clostridia > Lachnospirales > Lachnospiraceae > Brotaphodocola > Brotaphodocola catenula. Next base: position 29,049 of record JAJEPU010000011.1, on the reverse strand, counting down.
CCGCACGGATCTGACGCGCGCTCTTTTTCCCGGACTGGGAGCGGATAAACCGCATCGCATAGGCTTCGTCATCGAGATAACGGTATTCTCTCAAAAAGCGAACGGTCTCTTCGATCTCGTCCTTCGAATATTCCCGATCTAAAAGTTTCTGTCTCAGCTCCTGCTCCGTGCGATCCCGATACTCGAGAAGAGCGAGTGCGCTCTCTCTGGCACTTCTCTTCTCGCGACTGCGTGACCTTGTACCTTTCGTGCCGGTATCTGTTTTTGTACTGTTACCTGTACCTGCACCTGCGTTCGGGCTAAGACTATTGCTGTTACTGAAACCATATTCCGAGCTTACATCCTCTTTGAGACCCACACCGCTCCAGCCTCTATTCCTACTCCTCACCGTCAGTCTCTGCCTCATCTGCGGTCTTTGCAGACTCTGCAATCACCGGACTTCCCTGAAGACCGTGGATCTCACGGACTTTCTGCTCGACCTCCGCAAATACTTCCGGATGCACCTTCAAATAAGCCTTCGCGTTCTCACGACCCTGACCGATCTTTGCTCCATTGTAGGCATACCAGGCACCGCTCTTCTCAACTACATTGTCCTTCACCGCCAGATCAATGATGTCGCCCTCTCTCGAGATGCCCTGACCAAACATGATGTCAAACTCTGCCTCACGGAATGGCGGAGCGATCTTGTTCTTGACAACCTTGACGCGGACATGGTTTCCGACAACCTCACCGCCCTGCTTGATTGCCTCGACACGGCGCACATCCAGACGAACGGAAGAATAGAACTTCAGCGCACGTCCACCAGTCGTCGTCTCCGGGTTTCCGAACATGATACCAACCTTCTCACGGAGCTGATTGATAAAAATCACGGAACAGTTCGACTTGCTGATGATACCGGTCAGCTTACGCAAAGCCTGAGACATCAGACGTGCCTGAAGACCTACATGAGAGTCACCCATCTCGCCGTCGATCTCCGCCTTCGGAACAAGGGCTGCAACGGAATCGACAATCACGATGTCCACTGCACCGGAGCGCACCATCGTCTCGGTGATCTCAAGACCCTGTTCTCCGTTGTCCGGCTGGGAAATGTAGAGATTGTCAATGTCGACACCGATGTTCTTCGCGTAAACCGGATCAAGGGCATGCTCTGCATCGATGAATCCGGCAATTCCTCCTCTCTTCTGTACCTCTGCCACCATATGAAGTGCAACCGTCGTCTTACCACTCGACTCTGGTCCGTAAATCTCAATCACACGTCCCTTCGGCACACCGCCCAGTCCGAGTGCAATGTCCAGACTGATCGAGCCGGTCGGAGTCGTCTCGATATTCATATTTGCTCCGGAATCTCCAAGTTTCATGATCGATCCCTTGCCGTAGGACTTCTCAATCTGTGTAATCGCCGCATCCAATGCTTTCAGCTTATCATCTTTATTCATGTCTTCCTCCATGCGAACATACGTTCTTTCTTTGCTTATAATCATAGTATAATCTTTAGATTCTGTCAACTGTTTTTTCTTTTTCTTACGGCTCTGTCCGGCGGATAAAGTCCTGCAAATACGCTCGCGCTCCGAGTTCGACGTAATGGTGCATAAGACCGCAAACTACGCGGTCTAAACACCAACGTCTCACACGGATTTGCAGAATCTTTCCCGCCGTCAGAGCCTGTTCTCTTTATTTTCACCTTCTCTCATACATTTATAAAAATTATATTGCAAAAAAGGATTATTCGATTATCTTGTATACAAAAAACTTTATGAATGAAATACTTATAATAAATTATGAATCTCCGGCGATGCGCCATGAGTAAAACAGATAAAAATTTATGAACTTTACAAAGACTTATTTAAAAACCTGCTGTCACAAACACCCTGTGTCGTGATGGGGGACACAGGGTGCTTGTTCGTGTTAGGAATTCCGATTTCAAAAGGACTAAGGATTGTTTCCTGCATTTATTATGGCTTTAGTATAACACATCATTTTCGTAAAAAAATGTATATTGTTTAAATAGATTCTGAAGAAATTATTAAGATTATTTCCGGTAATCCTCTCGATCAATTTTCGATGTCAGGACTCTTTTTTCTGAATATCCTATAATAACAACGAAAGGCATTTCAGACACACGCTCAGGTGTGTCCGGGAAATTGGATTCTCATGGATCATGCAAGACTTCTCATAAACGGAAATGACGACTGTAATTTGACCGGAGCCGGCATCGGAGTCGCTGTTCTTGATACCGGCTGTGCTCCCCACCCGGATCTTAGCGGTCAGATCGGGGCTTTCTGCGATATTCTAGGGCACAGAGTTCTGCCCTATGACGACAATGGACATGGCACCCACGTCTGCGGAATTATTGCGGGAAATGGCAGTCTTTCCGATGGGCGTTTTCGCGGAATTGCCCCCGGATGCACGCTGATTCCTGTCAAAGTGCTCGATCGTCAGGGAAGCGGTCGCGCCTCGGATGTCCTCGCCGGTCTGCGCTGGATTCGCCAGCATCAGAAACAATTTGGCATTCGGATCGTCAATATCTCTGTCGGCTCGTTTTCCCGAAGAAATATGGGCGAAAATTCCGTCCTCGTCCGCGGAGTCGATACCGCCTGGGATGCTGGACTTGTCGTCGTTGTCGCCGCCGGAAACCGTGGACCTGAACGCAGTTCGATCACAACTCCGGGGATCAGCCGAAAAGTCATCACGGTTGGCTGTTCCGATGATGAGAAAGAGATCCTGATTATGGGAAATCGCATGGTTCACTACTCAGGACGCGGACCTACCTGTGCCTGTATCTGCAAACCGGACATCATCGCCCCGGGCGCTTCGATCACAAGCTGCTGCACCTCGTCACAGGGATATATTGCAAAGAGCGGAACAAGCATGGCGACCCCTCTCGTCACCGGCGCGATTGCCCTGCTTCTCGAAAAATATCCGGAAATGTCAAACCGCGATGTAAAGCTCCGCCTAAGAGAAAGAGCCGTCGATCTCGGGCTCTCCCACAACCAGCAGGGCTGGGGAAGACTCGATCTCAAACGGCTCTTGGAATAATAGATTTAAGACGATGCAGTCATCGACTTGGCGCGTAATTCTGGTCAGCTCTGCTGACATCTTCTAATCAGAATCACTGCGCATTATATTTACAGAACGCGCACGCGCAGAACCCCCTGAATGGCGTTCAGCTTCTGAACAAGAATGTCATCCGGAACGGACTCGAGATCCATCAGCGTGTATGCATATTTATCACGGCTCTTGTTCGTCATGTCGGAAATGTTGATTCCGCCACCTGCGAGGACACCGGTAATCTGACCGATCATGTTCGGAATATTCAGATGCAGAACTGCCACACGGGCAACGGTCTTCTTCACACCCATATCGCATGCCGGATAATTTACGGAATTGCGGATATTTCCGTTCTCGATATAGTCCATGATCTCCTTCACTGCCATCTTTGCACAGTTGTCCTCAGACTCTGCCGTGGATGCACCGATATGCGGGGTAACAATTGCTCCCTTCATATGTACAGACTTCGTGTTCGGGAAATCGGTCATGTAGTGCTTTACTTTTCCAGATGCAAGTGCCTCTGCCATTGCGTCCTCGTCAACGAGAAGGTCACGAGCAAAATTCAGAACGACAACGCCATCCTTCATCTGCTCAAGGGCATTCTTGTTGATCATACCCTTTGTGCTGTCAAGTGCCGGCACATGAAGCGTGATGTAATCGCACTCCTGGAAAATCGTGTCGAGGCTCGTCGTGTGCTTGACATCTCTTGAAAGCATCCATGCTGCCTGAACCGAGATAAACGGATCGTAGCCATATACTTCCATGCCGAGACCGGCGCAGGCATTTGCAACCTCTGCACCGATCGCACCAAGACCGATCACGCCTAGTTTCTTTCCGCGGATCTCGCATCCGGCAAAGGCCTTCTTCGCTTTCTCAACAGACTTTGCAATATTTGCATCCTCTGCATTGTCGATGCACCAGTTGATTCCTCCGAGAATATCGCGGGAAGCCAGCATCAAAGCGCCGATTACCAGCTCTTTTACTGCATTTGCATTTGCACCCGGAGTATTGAATACAACAATACCTTCCTGTGCACAAGCGTCAAGCGGGATGTTGTTGACACCTGCGCCGGCGCGGGCAACTGCCAGCAGAGAGTTCGGGAACTCCATCTCATGAAGAGATGCACTGCGGACAAGAATGCCCTCTGCCTCCTTCACATTGTCAGTCAGCTCATAGTCAGCTGTCAGCAGGTCGGTGCCATGCTTGGAAATTGCATTTAAGCAGTGAATTTTTCTCATGCCTGATGTTCCTCCTCAAACTTCTTCATGAATTCTACCAGTTTCTGTACGCCCTCGATCGGCATTGCGTTGTAGATACTTGCACGCATACCGCCAACCGTGCGATGTCCCTTTAAGTTCACAAATCCAGCAGAAGCTGCCTCCTTTACAAACTCTGCATCAAGATCCGGATCACCGGTTACAAACGGAACATTCATCAGAGAACGATCTTCCTTTGCAACCGTTCCGTGGAACAGCTTGCTCTGGTCAAGGAAATCGTAGAGAATCTTTGCCTTTTTCTCGTTGTACTCCTTCATCGCCTCAAGACCACCCTGCTTCTTGATCCACTTGAAGACCTTTCCGCAGATATAAATGCCATATGCCGGCGGAGTATTGTAAAGGGATTTTGCATCTGCCTGAGTCTTGTACATGCAGATCGTCGGAGTTCCGTCAAGCACATCCTCGGTCACAAGATCCTCTCTGACAATCACAATGACAACACCTGCCGGTCCCACATTTTTCTGAGCACCACCGTAGAGCAGACCGTATTTCGTCACATCAACCGGCTCAGACAGGAAACAGGAAGAGATATCAGATACAAGCGGTTTTCCTTTCGTGTTCGGCAAAGTCTTGAACTTCGTTCCGTAAATCGTGTTGTTCTCACAGATGTAAACGTAATCGGCATCTTCATCGATCGGCAGATCGGAGCAATCCGGAATGTAGCTGAACGTCTTGTCTTCACTTGACGCAACCGCAACTGCCTTTCCGTATTTCTGAGCCTCTTTGTACGCCTTCTTCGCCCACTGACCCGTGATGATGTAGTCAGCAACGCGATTCTTCATCAGGTTCATTGGAATCGCTGAAAACTGTAAATGTGCACCACCCTGTAAAAACAGAACCTTGTAGTTATCCGGAATGTTCATCAGATCACGCAGATCCTGCTCTGCCTCCTGAATGATCGTCTCAAACGCCTTGGAGCGATGACTCATCTCCATCACGGACATACCGGTTCCCTTATAGTCCAGCATCTCCTCTGCTGCCTCTCTCAGAACTTCCTCCGGCAGTACAGCCGGGCCAGCCGAAAAATTATACACTCTTCCCACGTTTGTTCCTCCCTCTCTCTATTCTCTCTTGGAGTTTTCCTTCATGTTTCATCCACAGAATGATGCAAATAAAATGACAAACCATTCTGTAAATAGAAGCACTACCACTACATATGCGGGAGCAGACTCCCGCATGCAGTTTGACATGTTTCCGAGTATATCTGAAAAACCCTGTTGATGTTTTTCAGACGGACTCTCTCGCTATTCGGTTGTTGGTTACTAATTAATCTTTAAATCTGTATCATCAAAGGCGTCCTGAATCGGAGCGCCCGGGGATACCATCGGATATACCTTGTCGTCACAATTTATCTGACAGTCAATCACAACCGGACCCTGATGAGCCATCGCTTCCTCAAGAACGCCCTTTAAGTCGTCCTTTCCGGTCACGCGGTATGCCTTGACACCAAGTCCCTCTGCGGTCTTCACAAAGTCAACCTGATCGTCAAGCACCGTCGCGGAATAACGCTTTCCGTAGAACAGCGTCTGCCACTGGCGCACCATGCCGAGAACGTGGTTGTTGATGACCACTTCAATCACCGGAATGTTGTAACGGGAAGCCGTCGCAAGCTCATTTAAGTTCATGCGGAAGCATCCGTCACCGGCAATATTGAAGACCGGAGTATCCGGACATCCCATATCTCCACATCCCATCTTCGCGCCCATCGCAGCACCAAGGCCGTAGCCCATCGTGCCGAGACCGCCGGACGTCAGAAGGGTTCTCGGTTTTCTGTATTTGTAATACTGGGCAGCCCACATCTGATGCTGGCCAACCTCAGTTGCGATGATTGCATTTCCCTGTGTCAGCTCGCTGATCGTCTCCATGATAAACGGACCGGTCAGCTGGCTCTTGTCGTAGCGAAGCGGATACATATCTTTCAGACGCTCAATATGAGCAAGCCACTCCTCATGGTTGATCGGGTCAAGACGGGCATTGAGTTTTCTCAGAACCGTCTTTAAATCTCCGACAACGCTCGCATGGGTGCGAATGTTCTTGTTGATCTCTGCCGCATCGACATCGATCTGAAGAATCTTTGCATTCTTTGCGAACTTGGATGCATTTCCGGTTACACGGTCACTGAAACGTGCGCCCGCAACAATCAGCAGATCACACTCGGTGATTCCGAAGTTGGAAGTCTTTGTTCCGTGCATGCCGACCATACCAGTGTAGAGCTCGTCAGTTGCGTCGAATGCGCCTTTTCCCATCAGGGAATCGGCAACCGGAGCCTGAATCCGATGTGCCAGAGTGCGAAGCTCCTCGGATGCATTTGACAGAACTGCACCACCGCCGACAAAGATAAACGGCTTCTTTGCGTTGCGAATCAGGTCAAGTGCAGTCTCGATGTCCTCCTCGCGGATCGTGTCTGTCTGAGGAACGATCGGCTCCGGAGTCTTCGGCTCATACGGATATTCTGCTGCGGTCACATCCTTCGTGATATCGATCAGAACCGGACCCGGACGTCCGCTCTGAGCAATCTTGAATGCTCTGCGGACAACGTCTGCGAGCTTGCTGACATCCTTCACGATGAAGTTATATTTTGTGATCGGCATCGTCACGCCGGTGATGTCGATCTCCTGAAAACTGTCGCGTCCAAGCAGGCTCACACCAACGTTACAGGTGATCGCAACAATCGGGATAGAATCCATGTATGCAGTTGCAATACCGGTAACCAGGTTTGTTGCACCCGGTCCGGAAGTTGCAAAGCAGACACCGACTTTTCCGGTTGCACGCGCATAGCCGTCTGCTGCATGTGCTGCGCCCTGCTCATGTGAGGTCAGAATGTGATGAATCTCATCCTGATGCTTGTAAAGCGCATCATAAATATTTAAAATTGCTCCGCCCGGATAACCGAATACCGTCTTGACACCCTGCTCCTTCAGGCATTCAATCACGATCTCCGAGCCATTGAGTACTCTCGTCTCCGCCATAGCAAACACTCCCCTTTATCTCACATTAATTTCCCTGCAATACTGCTCCCTTGTCTGCGCTTGTCACGAGCTGTGCGTAACGCTTCAGATATCCGGTAACCTCTTTCTTCTTAGGAGTCCAGTTTGCACGACGTCTTGCCAGTTCCTCATCGGATACTTTCAGCGTGATCGTATTCGCATTGATGTCGATTGCGATCATGTCGCCTTCCTCTACCAGACCGATCGGACCACCTGCTGCCGCCTCCGGGCATACATGTCCGATGGATGCTCCTCTGGATGCTCCGGAGAAACGTCCGTCTGTGATCAGTGCTACGGAAGAGCCAAGTCCCATTCCTGCGATTGCGGAAGTCGGGTTGAGCATCTCTCTCATTCCCGGGCCTCCCTTCGGTCCCTCGTAACGGATGACAACGACATCACCAGCCACGATCTTACCGCTCTTGATTGCGACAATCGCATCATCCTCGCAGTCGAAGACGCGGGCCGGTCCCTCATGCACAAGCATCTCCGGAACAACAGCAGAACGTTTTACCACGCAGGAATCCGGTGCAAGGTTTCCGCGAAGAACAGCGATACCACCGGTCCTGGAATACGGATTGTCAATTGTGCGGATGACTTCCGGATTATGGTTGACAGCATTCTTGATGTTCTCGCCAACAGTCTTTCCGGTTACGGTCATACAATCGAGGTTCAGAAGTCCGAGCTTGCTTATCTCTTTCATAACGGCATAGATACCGCCTGCCTCGTTCAAATCCTCCATGTAGGTCGGACCTGCCGGTGCAAGGTGACACAGGTTCGGGGTCTTTGCACTGATCTCGTTTGCGATGTCAACGTTCAGCTCAACACCAGCCTCGTGTGCGATTGCCGGCAGATGAAGCATGCTGTTCGTACTGCATCCAAGTGCCATATCCATCGTCAGAGCATTGCGGAACGCCTGCTCGGTCATGATGTCACGCGGGCGGATATTCTTCTTGAGCATATCCATAACTGCCATGCCGGCATGCTTTGCAAGAACAAGACGCTCGGAATATACAGCCGGGATCGTGCCGTTTCCGCGAAGACCCATTCCGAGAACCTCTGTCAGACAGTTCATGCTGTTTGCGGTGTACATACCGGAGCAGGAACCACAGGTCGGACAAACCTTGCACTCGTACTCTTTTACATCCTCCTCAGTCATCGTACCTGCTGCGTAGGAGCCAACTGCCTCAAACATGCTGGAAAGACTGCGCTTGCGTCCTTTCACATGACCTGCAAGCATCGGACCACCACTGACAAATACGGTCGGGATGTTTAAACGAGCTGCTGCCATCAGAAGTCCCGGAACGTTCTTATCACAGTTCGGAACCATGACAAGGGCATCAAACTGATGAGCCATTGCCATACACTCGGTGGAATCTGCGATCAGATCTCTCGTCACCAGAGAGTACTTCATTCCCACATGTCCCATTGCAATACCATCACATACTGCGATTGCCGGGAACACGATCGGAACGCCTCCTGCCATTGCCACACCCTGCTTAACGGCGTCTACAATCTTATCCAGGTTCATATGTCCCGGTACAATCTCATTGTAGGAGCTCACAATACCGATTAACGGTCTCTCTAATTCTTCGTCCGTCAGTCCCAACGCGCGGAACAGGGAACGTGCCGGTGCCTGTTGCATTCCAGCTTTTGCGTTATCACTTCTCATTTTTGACTCCTCCTGTACTGTATGTGAATTTCTGAATTTCTGATTTCTAATCAAATAACCCAATTAGCTTTCACTCTTTTTATTTCTCGATATTTTCTGCTACCAGATCGCCCATCTCGGTAGTTCCTACTTTCTTGCATCCATCTGCCATAATGTCAGCGGTGCGGTATCCGTCTGTCAGGACCTTCTGTACTGCCTTCTCGATTGCATCCGCCTCCTCGTCAAGATCGAAGGAATATCTCAGCATCATTGCTGCGGAGAGAATCGTCGCGATCGGGTTTGCAATGTCCTTTCCTGCGATATCCGGTGCAGATCCGTGGCTCGGCTCGTAGAGACCGAACTTCGTCTCATTCAGGCTTGCGGAAGAGAGCATTCCGATCGAACCGGTAATCATGCTCGCCTCATCAGAGAGGATGTCTCCAAACATGTTCTCAGTCAGAATTACGTCAAACTGACCCGGGTTCATGACAAGCTGCATTGCACAGTTGTCGACAAGCATATGGCTCAGTGTTACTTCCGGATAATCCTTTGCAACCTCCTCGACAACTTTTCTCCAAAGTCTGGAAGAGTCTAAGACGTTTGCCTTATCTACGCTGATTACGCTCTTTCTGCGCTTCATGGCAATGTCAAATGCCTTGACTGCAATTCGACGGATCTCCTTCTCATTGTAGGTCAGGGTATCGGTTGCCTGAAGACATCCGTCTACTTCCTCGGTGTGACGCTCTCCGAAGTAGAGACCGCCGGTCAGCTCTCTCATAATGACCATATCAAATCCGTCTCCGATGATCTCTTTCTTCAACGGACATGCCTCTGCAAGCTCCTTATAGAGGTAAGCCGGGCGAATGTTTGCAAACAGATTCAGCCCCTTACGGATTGCCAGAAGTCCGGCCTCCGGTCTCAGATTCGGTGCTACATCGTACCATCTTGAATTTCCCACGTTACCGCCAACTGCTCCAAGCAGGACTGCATCGCTCTGTTTTGCTGTATTCAGTGCCTCCTCGGTCAGCGGAACTCCATATGCATCAATGGAACAGCCTCCCATCAGGATCTCTGTATAATTAAATTTATGTCCGTATACCTCGCCGACACGGTCCAGTACCTTGCATGCCTCTCGAACAATCTCCGGTCCAATTCCATCTCCAGGAATCGTTACAATCTTACAGTCCATGGCTTTTCTCCCTCTATTTCTCCGTTTGTGAACTATTTTCAAGTCGACGCCAGCAGATATTTGAGTTGCGTCGTTTCTTCCCATATTAACGCATTTGATGGCTTTTTTCAACTCTCTCCCCCGAATTTATTCCAGAAAATCCATACGAGATTGGAATTGACTGCATAATTTCAAGTTATGGAAATGCGCCAAGAAACGTCCTATTTTCCCAAAATCTCACAGGATCCGATCAATCTGATTTGCCATAATATGATAGAATGCAATTTCCTATCATACAAAAAAAGGCAGGATCCGTGGAGATCTCTGTCCCCACAATCCTGCCGGTTTTCTTCTCACAATTCTTCTTGTAATTCTTTTTGCAGTTCTTTTTGTATTTCTGTGTGTCTCGACCCGCAAATTTACTGTTCCTTTAAATTTTCCTGCTGAATCTTACTGTTGAATCCAGGCACCATCCTTGCCGACATAGTAGCTGTTGATGTACTGGCTCACTGCCATTGTGTGATCCTCAAAAAAATAATACCATTTTCCATTAATCTGCTGCCAACCGGTGACTGCACAGCCACTCGCATCAAACCAGTACCAGGTCTTTCCATCCTGATGCCACTCGCTGACAAGCATTGTCCCGTCTCCCTGAATCCAGAACAGGGAGTCCCCATCCTTGAGCCACTGATCCTGCGCAAGTGTCCCGTCTGCGCTGTAATAATTCCACGCAGAACCATTATAGACCCAGCCGGTCTTCGCATATGCCGGAACCGTCACTATAAGAAAAAATACCACCGTCAGTATTGTCAGTCCCGCTGACCGTCTCTTTCCTCTCATCTACATCCCTCTTTATCGGATTTCATGCTCTCCTGTTGCTGTTCTTACTCATCAATGTCATACAAACAAGAAGAATTTAGTTCTGCACCCATTTTCCATCTGCACCAACCCGGTAACCACCCGGAACAAGTGCATCCACTGCCATAACTCCGTTTTTCAGGAAATAATAATAATCTCCATCAATCAGCTTCCAGCCATTCTTGATCGCACGACCATTTGCCTGCATGTAATACCACTTACCTTCTTCATTCTGAACCCACTCGTTAACTGCCATCTTTCCATCTTCCTTGAGCCAGTAAAGGTCGGAGTTCTGCTTGAGCATCTGGTTCGTCAGACACAGTCCATCCTCGCCCACATAGTACCAGGCATCATCGGTATTCACCCACTGACCGGCTGCCATCACACCGTCCACACCGACCCAGTATTTTCCAGTTCCATCAGCAGACTCGATCCACTGGTTCTTCGCAACCGTGCCGTCCTCCTGATAGTAAAAATATCTCTGACCAACTTTTCCCCACTCTCCTGCAAAACTTGCTGTCACAGACATTGCGGACATTGCAAGTGTCAGAACTGCCACTTTCATCCATGATTTCTTCATCTCTATCGTCTCCTTTTATTCTGATCTTTCTCAATTAGCGACTCCGTGTTTTGAGTTATCTGTTCTGGATTTATTATACGTTCTGCCCGATACAGCGTCAACGAATTTCTGCTTACACATTCTGACGATTTTCTTTCGGTTCTCTATATTGTAGACATAATTTGTGAATTTGTACAATTTCTGTTTCGTTTAAATGACCCAAAATTCCCACTTGGACAAATTTATTTTTCCGCTTCCACAAGACCTCCGACAAATGGAAGTTCTGCAACGGAAAGTTCCTTGATCCAGTCAATCAGGTTGGAAGAAATGATTGTCGTCATCACGGAAAACAGGATTCGATGCACCGGAATGTAGGTCAGTGAGAGTGCAAGCACAGTAAAATCCGTAAACATATACGTTCTCGAAAGTCTCCATTTGGTCAGATGAGAAATCGTTAAGGCAAGCGCATCATCGCCACCGCTCGATCCTCCCTGACGCACGACAATCCCGACTCCGATTCCGACAAAAATTCCGCCGAGCACACTTGCGAGAAACGGATTTTCGCTCAGATTCGGTAGAACCGGTGGGAACTGTTCCCAGAGCCGGAAAAATGCAGACATGCTGAATGTTGACACAATCGAGATCCGGATGAACTTTCCACCCAGGTATTTGAACGCCAACGCATAACAGGTCAGATCGAGAAGCGAAGTCAGAATGGAGTTGGAAACACCGAACCAGTGATTCAGCACAAGAATCATTCCAAGCACACCGCCCTCAGTGATTCCCGACTGGCGGTGAATGTTGTAGATTCCAAACGATGCAATCGCCGTTCCGACCACAATCGCCATCACCTTGCTCCAGGTCAGCTCCTTCGACATCAATCTCAGATTTTCTTTTATAAACGCAATCATTTTCTTTTTAAAACACATGATAATTTGAATCAATTCCTTTCTGAAATACACACTTGCACAGACAAAACAGATCAATGGAGTAGGCGCACGATTATCTCCTTCATATACACAGATATACAACAACACAAAACCGCCAGAATACATTCTCTCTCTGAAAAATGTACTCTGACGGATCATTCTGTCATGTCTCTCTTACCATCTCAGAATCACCAAAATGCTCTGGTAACTCCAGGAAATCAATAAATGTGAACTACCCATTGTCTGAAACCAGTGGGATTGCGGCAGTCTCATTTCAATCAACGCTCAAAAAGCGTCCTAAATCTTAGTCCTCAAGATCCTCTTCGCTTACGAGTTCATCAAATTCCTGATCGTCTAACAGCTCATCGAAAGCGTCAGAAACGATCTCGTACTCCTCGTCGTCCTCAATGTTGTCCAGATTCGGGTTGCCGTCTGCATCCTCGCTGTAACGGTACAGATATACTTCGCCTTCCTCAGCCTCAATGCCCTCGCTCGGCAGAAGTGCAATGTAATCACGGTTTCCAGCCTCGAAGATGGTGAGTACTACACACTCCAGCTCACTTCCGTCGTCCAGAGTCAGGGTGACAGTCATCTCCTCCTGCTCCATATCCATGTTGTTATCGTTCTGATTATTTGCCATGTCTGTTCCTCTCTTTTGTTTCAGGATATGCATCTGACATACTCCGAAACATCTTTTTTATTTTATAGTTTCACTTTATCAGAATGGGACACCAAAATCAAGCAGTATTTGAGTCCCAAATGATAACCTAATACTCAATCCCCTCGCGCGCCCCGATTCCCTGCGTGTAGGGATGTTTGACCATTTTGATCTCAGACACATAATCGGCAAGCGCGATCAGGCGATCTGACGGATCTCTTCCGGTCAAAACCACCTCCATCTCCGCCGGACGATTTCTCAGAAACTCTGCAACATCGTCCTCTCTGACCATTCCATAATTGCAGGATGCCAGAATCTCATCGAGCACGAGCAGATCAACTCCATCCTCCACGGCTGTCTTCACTGCGTTCTCAAACCGGCTCTGAAAATACGCTCCCGCCTCGCGCTTCTGCTCCTCATTCATCCGAAATACAAATCCAAATGTCCGATCGCACGGTGTGACGGTAATACCCGGAATCTTTCTGAGTACCTCAACCTCACCGGAATCCTCTGTTTTCAGGAAACGCACAATCAGAACCTTTTTTCCACGCCCCGATGCACGAACCGCAAGACCGACTGCCGATGATGTCTTTCCTTTTCCATCCCCACAATAAATGTGAACGCATCCCCTCATAAATCAAAAGCCTCCTGTCCTAATTTATCGTATTTTGCTTATTTCCCTTATCTGTTTTTCCCGTTTCTACATTTCTGTACTCTGCAAGAAAACGCGACGGCTCCTGAATTTTCCCGTATCGCTGTCTTGCAAAGCAGACGTGAAGTCGATCTTTCGCCCTTGTCATTGCGACATAGAACATGCGCCGTTCCTCCTCGAGATCTGCCTCAAGCACTGCCTTGTGATGGGGTATAATTCTCTCATTTGCATCTAAAATGTACACGATCGGAAATTCCAGTCCTTTTGAACTATGCATCGTCATTAAGGTCACACAGTCCATTTTCTGTCCATTCTCTCTTCCGTGCGCCAGCGCCTGTGTTTTGAGTTTTTCTGCATACTCTCTCTGGTGCTCCTCCCATGCCTCAAGCGTCTGATACCCACTCGCACTCTCCTGAATCTGATCCGCGACCTCAAAAAGTTCCTCCGGATTCATTCTGCGAAACTCAGCATACTCCCTGAGATACTCATCGTATCCGACTGCCTTTCGGATGTAATTGATCGCCGGTGCCGGGGCCATCCTGCCAATCATTTTCAAGTCACTGCAAAGATCATCGATCCGATCCATCATCCAGTCCTTATCCTGATACCAGGACTGTACCTGATCCCACGAAATCACACCTCCCTCAAGTGCTTCCCGACTGATGTAACGCTTCGGGCGATTCGCAATCCGCAAAGCATCCTCGCGCTTTGCCTGACGTCTCGCGCAGAGTTCACTGTGCCCGATTCTCAGATAAGCAAGAATATCTTTTGCAATCCAGTGCTCATACAAATTCGGCAGGGCATCCCGCATCTGAAATGGGATGTTGTACTCCATCAGACGTTCCATCAGCAGACGCGGTTCCATACTCGTCCGATAGAGCACGGCAATATCCGACAGCTGATACCCCATCCGCACATAATCCTGAATCTCCCGCACAATTCCTCTCGTCTCCGCCTGCGCATCCAACCATCCTGTTGTCGTCACCGGATGTCCCGCTCCACGATTTGCATGAATCTCCTTCGGAAAACGCGTCTTATTATGAGAAATCAGCCTCTCCGACGCATCCACAATCTCGGACGTTGACCGATAATTAATCCCCAAAAGTACCTGTCTGCACTGTGGATAGTCCTTTCAAAATCCAAGCATGATCTCCGGCTTAGCCCCGCGAAAGCGATAGATTGACTGATCATCATCTCCAACAATAAAGAGATTATTCTGGGGAAGCGCAAGCATTTTCACGATCTCATACTGCACCCGATTGATATCCTGAAATTCATCGATCAGAATAAATTGAAACTTTCTCTGCCACGCACTCAAAATATCCTTTCTCTGGGTAAACAGCTCATAGCACATTACAAGCATATCCTCGAAATCAATTTTGCCACTCCGCTCAAGCTCTGACTGGTATCCCTGATAAAGCCTGCGAAAAATCTCCTCCGAGCAGTTTTTTGAGTAATAATAATCAAGGCTCATCATCTCGCCTTTGACAACACCGATCTCCGACAAAATCGAGGAGATGAATTCTTTCTCATCCTCCAACTCAAGGTGCAGTCTTTCAATCATTTTTCGGAGGATCTCCGTCCGCTCCTCCTCCCGTATAATACAGGAGGCGTCATAACGATAAGCATGGCGAAGAATGTTAAAAAACACAGCATGAAACGTGCCAAAATTTACCGGAGGATGCCCCCCGCTTCCACATTCAACGCTTCTTCGCCCCTGCATGTTTTCTTCTGCCTGTTTCGATGAAGTCTCCATCAACTTCCAGAATCTCTGCTTCATCTCCTCCGCTGCCGAGCGCGTAAACGTGATCACCAGAATGTTTGATGGATTCACCCCATGCTCCTCAATCAGACAGCGAACCCGGTGCGTGATCACCGTTGTCTTGCCCGATCCCGGACCTGCAAGCACCATCATCGGTCCCTCAAAGTGATGAATCGCCTCGATCTGTGACTCGTGAAATGCCATTCCTGCTGTCCTTTCTTAATCCTAGAAATAATTTTCTGTACGTATCTACTCTACTTATCTGTTGTCCTTTTCGTCAACATCTACCCCCAAAAAACAAAGGAGGGTTTTTACAGAAGAAAAAAGACTGCCACAAAACAGGATATTCTCTTCTCACTGTCTTATGGCAGTCTCGCCAATTTACAAATGTACTTGTATTGCTAAAACACCTTGGTTTTTCATTGCTGAAGCCGTTTTATTGCCGGCGACGTAAGGCGGGAAAGTACAGGCAAACCCGTGTGAAACGTCGGTGCTTAGGTTGCGTATTTTGCAACCTTATGCACCGCTACGTTGAACCCGGAGCGCGAGCGCGTTTGCATGACTTTCTTCCGCTGTCGTCGCCCTTAGACACACCTTAAATCCAATCTAGGAATCCAGATATACTACCAGTCGCCCAAAAACAATCTCACCGTCATTCAGCAATCTTTCTCTTCTTACAGGTTGCTCAGCTTCTCAATTCCCTTGCGGATACGCGCCAGAGACTCCTCTTTTCCGAGTACTTCCATGATCTCCGTTGCGCCTGCCGGTGTCATCTGCTTTCCAGAAACAGCGGTACGGATCGGCCACATTACAAAACCTGTCTTCACACCGGTGTCTGCCACATACTTGGACAGTGCCTCATACAGTGCGTCGTTGCTGTAATCCTCCTGTGCCTCAAGAAGCGGAAGAACATCATTCAGAACCTTCAGCGAAGTCTCTGCATTTGTCTTCATCTTCTTGTGCGTGTACATTGCAATATCATACTCCGGAAGCTCCTCAAAGAAATCAATGTGATCTGCGATATCCGGGAAGATCTCGATTCTCGTCTTCACCATTCCCGCAATCTTCTTCAGATCCAGATCCTTCCTGATCACAGCCTTGATATACGGCTCTGCCATCTTGTAGAAACGATCTGCATCCATTGCCTTGATGTACTCGCCATTCATCCATTTCAGCTTTGTCATATCAAACACAGCCGGGGACTTGCTGATATTGCGATAGTTGAATGCCTGTACCAGCTCATCGAGAGAGAAGATCTCACGATTGTCTTCCGGAGACCAGCCAAGCAGTGCCACATAGTTGACAACTGCCTCTGCAACGAATCCCTGCTCAATCAAATCCTCGAAAGAAGAATGACCGCTTCTCTTGCTCAGCTTCTTGTGATTCTCATCGGTGATCAGCGGACAGTGTACATATACCGGAACTTCCCATCCGAATGCATCGTAAAGACGATTGTACTTCGGAGAAGAAGACAGATACTCATTTCCACGAACGACATGGGTGATTCCCATCAGATGATCGTCCACAACGTTTGCGAAGTTGTAGGTTGGATAACCGTCAGACTTGATCAGAACCATGTCATCAAGCTCGCTGTTGTCAACCGTGATGTCTCCGTAAATCTCATCGTGGAAGGTCGTGGTTCCCTCCGTCGGGTTGTTCTGACGGATAACAAATGGCTTGCCCTCTGCCAGATTTGCCTCGATCTCCTCTTTGGACAGATGCAGGCAGTGCTTATCATAGGTCATGATCTCCTCGCCGTTTACAACGTGCTTCAAAGAGTTCAGACGCTCCTGATCGCAGAAGCAGTAGTAAGCCTCTCCTTTTTCGATCAGCTT
The DNA here is from genome assembly GCA_020686985.1 of Brotaphodocola catenula. Lineage (GTDB taxonomy): Bacteria > Bacillota > Clostridia > Lachnospirales > Lachnospiraceae > Brotaphodocola > Brotaphodocola catenula. Next base: position 11,668 of record JAJEPU010000011.1, on the reverse strand, counting down.
CTTTGCATACTCCATGTAAATACCGGACTTCTGGCGCTCACTCTGCACATACGGACCGCAACCGCCGTCCTTATCCGGACCCTCATCATGGATCAGACCGGTCTCTTCCAGAGTGCGGTAAATGATCTCCGTAGCGCCCTCAACGTAACGCTCCTGGTCGGTATCCTCAATACGCAGAAGGAAATCTCCTCCCTCATGTTTTGCAATCAGATATGCATACAGCGCGGTACGCAGATTTCCTACATGCATACGTCCTGTCGGGCTTGGTGCATATCTTGTACGAATCTTAGTCATATCCATTCTCCTCGTATTTCTGTTCTTCTTTTTGTTTTTTCTTTTCCTGTGTTTCTGTTATTCTGAGCATGTCGAAGCATTTCTGTTTCCGTCTTCTATTCCTGTCACTGCTTCTCCATGCCCTGTTTCGCAAATGTCATTATATACCCGACTTTCCTAAAAAGAAAGTCCTTTATTCGGCAAAATCTTCCGCCACTCCTGTATCACACAGAATTTTCCGTTCAGAAACTTCCTGCCTGTCAGAAAATTCCCATCTGTGATTACCTGTGATTGCCTGTGATTACAGATGAATCGCAATCTGATCTCCCTCCGACTTCATATAGGAGGAGAACAGCACTCTCGCCGTCTCGATCAGATATGCGGTGTCCCTGCTTCCCGCCGTCTCGTAATTGGAATGCATTGCAAGCTGAGCCAGTCCAATGTCCACGGTATTCAGTGCAACCTGATTGCCGGAGATATTTCCGAGTGTCGAACCGCCGAGAATATCGGAACGGTTGTGGAAAATCTGTACCGGAACTCCTGCGTGACTGCACATCGTGCGGAAAATTGCTCCGGATACTGCATCTGTCGTGTACTTCTGGTTTGCACTGTACTTAATCACGATTCCCTTGTTCATATACGGGCGATTCGTCGGATCTGCCTTGTCCGGCTGATTCGGATGCACGCTGTGCGCATTGTCCGCGGAGACCATGAAGCTCGATGCAAGCGCCGTCAGATAATCCTCCTCGCTGTGTCCAAGCGCACTGTTGATCCGGTGCAGAACATCCTTCAAGAAGGTCGAGGCAGCCCCCTGCTTCGTCCCGCTTCCGACTTCCTCGTTATCGAGAACACAGTGCACCGCAATGCTCTCGGTCGGCTCTGCTATCAGAAATCCCTTCAGAGATGAAAATGCACACTGGAGATCATCAAGGCGCGGAGCAGAGATAAATTCTCCGTCAAGACCGACAACCGTTCCCTTCGTGCGGTTGTAGAGGAAGAGATCCATATCAAGAATATCCTCCACCTTCACTCCTGCGGATTCTGCGATGAGCGCACAGAACTTCTCTCTTGCGCTAGATGCATCGCTCTGTGCGAGCAGAGGAAGCATATCCTTCTGTGCATTGAACTCATATCCGTCATTTGCCTTGCGGTTCATATGAATCGCGAGATTCGGAATGATCATCAGATCACGGTCCACATTCACGAGACGGCTTGCAACGCCCTGCTCAGTGCGAACGACAACTCGACCTGCGACAGAGAGCGGTTTGTCGAGCCACGGCGCAAGAAGCAGTCCACCATATTTCTCCACATTGAGTTTTACATAGGTCTTGTCCACCTCAATCTCCGCATTCGCCTTGATCTTGAGTGCCGGAGAATCGCTGTGGCTCGCCATGATCTGAAATCCGACAAAATCCCTTTTCGGAATCTTAAATGCGATCAGCGCCGAGTCATTTCTCGTCACATAGTAACCCTTTCCCGGCTCTAAATTCCAGTGCTGTCCCTCTAAAAGGCGCTTACATCCGGCATCCTCCAGCTCTTTTTTCATGTTTGCAGCTGCCTGAAAGCTCGTCGGGCTGTTATTTAAAAATTCCAGAAGTTCTCCTGTCGTCTTCTGAAATACAGACTCTGTAAATTCCATGTTTCATGTTTCCTTTCCAGTTTCTTTTCCAGTTTTTTGTTTCTTTTTCTGTTTCTTTTCCAGTTTCCATTTTTCTTTTACTTTTGATTTTTCATTCCGTTCATGTTTGATTGATTTCTCCGCCGTCCCTATTTTTCCACCGGCATGTTCACTTTCTCGACCTCTTTAAGAACGGCATCGAGGTGGCTCACATCCCCGTCGTCATGGCAGTAGCCATCCATTCCGCAGGCACGCGCGCCCTCAATATTTATGCGGAGATCGTCGATGAAAAAGCACTCATCCGGCTTGAGCGAAAAGCGGGAGAAGAAATGCTGATACATCTCTTTCTGCGGTTTCATGCAGAGAACCTCAGCGGAAAACAGTGCTCCGTCAAAAAGCTCTGCCTCCGGAAGCAGGCTCTTCCACTTTGCAGGCAGACGCACACTCGCATTCGAGCAGATATAGAGTCCAAATCCCTCCTGTTTCAGACGGCGCAGAATCGGCTTCATCTCCTCAATCTGCCACATGCATTTCTTGTCCCAGTTTTCGAGGCAGAGGCGCGCCGACTCATGCAGACGCTGTGGCAGACGACTGCACACCTGGCGCAGAGCCTGTTCCTCGGAAATAATTCCCATATCGAGCTGTACCCATTCCGGAGATACAAAAAGTGCCGTGCAGACTTCCTTCTGATCTGCCTCATCCTCGATATAAGCCTTGCACGCACGCATCGACTCATAGTCCATCAGGATTTTTCCCATATCAAAAACGAAATTTTTAATCATAGTTTCCTCCAAGTATTTTTCCGCATCTTCTCATGATGTTTCTTCTCATCCGTGCTCTTTATTATATCGAAAAGCCCATCAAAAGTCTACCGTCCCCCGTTCAGCATTCTCCACAGCAGAGGCGAAAAACGTTTGAGTATCCACGATGCTGTTCCACAGATCGCAAGCACGATAACCGGCATTATCAAATACAAGACAAGAGGTGTCCACCTGCTCGCAGGAAGAATGAGCGCCGATGCCTTGTTGATAAATCGCACAACTGCAAAATGCGTTGCATAGAGAAAGAAATTGCAATGCATAAACAGATAGGCAGGCGGAAGCCACTCGCCCGGAACCATTAACCACAAACCACTGACTGCAAAGAGACGGCTGATCACAAAACCAGGAATAAATGCTGTTCTGAGTCCGAATCCGTAAAACCAGATTCCCCAGAAGAGAAACAACACACCGACAAGCCCACGCCGAATGTTCCAGCTTCGTTCAGGAATCGGGACAAAAGGTTCTCTCTTCTGCCCGTTCTTTTGATTTTTTTGATTCTTCTGATTCTTCTTTCGCTGGCGATCCAGAGCAAGAGAACCAGCAAACGCATAGTAAATCAAAGCGTCCGAGTTCAGTGGAATCAGGTCAATATTTTTCCAGACTGCATACCACAAAATTGCAAACAACAAAATCCGACTCCACAGACATTTCAAAACCGGATAGAGAAGCGGTGCCAACAAAATCAGCATGATCAGCTGACAGAGATACCAGAACACATAATTGTAGGTATAGTTGATGACCGCATCTGTGAGTGCCGGAAGAGAAAACGGGACAACGCCTTTTCCGACAATCGTTGAAATTCCCGTCAAACGGCTCCCGACAACGTATCCCATATAGTAAAGAAAATTCCAGAGAATGTATGGGACAAGAACACTGGAAATTCTGCGCTTCCACTTGCCCGCAAGCAGATTCCAGTCAAAATCCCGATAAAACAGATAACCCGATATCATAAAGAATCCCGGCACTGCAATCTGACCGAAACGGTCTCCGATCCAGTGCTCCGTCAGATAGACCTCCGCCGTCTCTCCGCAGATTCCAAGAAACATCTGCGCGTTATAGGAATGCACCCACACGACAAGAAGACTGAAAAAAAAAGAAAACCATACCACTTTATTGCGAAACTGCGGTTCCGTCATCCGGTCGCCTCCCTCCGTTCCCTGACCTCCCTGCCTCACAGCCATCTCACCTTTAATCTCACCTTTTTTATGCGATTTTCCATGTGGCTGACTGCAAATATCTAAAAAAACATTCTAAGAAAATTATACCAGTGCAGGGTAAAAAGTCAATGGACCCGGCTATGTAGGAGATGGCATTGTCTGCGCAGTCCTCTGCCATCCCCCAGGTTTCCCTGATCTATGAGAAGCATCCTCCGGATGCGGAGCCCGGTTCTGATTCCTGCCCGCATTGTGCACGGTCAGCAACCTATTCCATTCTATGAGGAACGCCCCGCCGTTGTGACTGCCTGCCGATCAATCTCTTTGACAAGAATCAGGCAGTCTCCCGCCCTGACCTCATCGCTGTTTAATCCATTTCCCTCGACAATGCTCTCCGGTGTCGTGTGAAAGCGTTTTGCGATCTCCCAGAGCGTATCGCCCTCCTGAACAAGATAACCGACGATTCCCGGAAGTTCCCGCATTTTTTTGCGGTCCGCCTCCTCCACCTGCACGCGCTCAATCACCGGACAGGTCACCGGTTGAAGAATCAGAACATCCAGATTTACTACCGCCTTGATTTCCGCAAGATTTCCCCCGTTCATCACAGCGGTCAGCTGTTCGGTATTGCTGTCGAGATACCAGATACTGTCGGGATGAATTCCCGGCGCAGACGCATCGTAGTGGAACGGAAAAAGTTCCGTCACCGACTGAATCGGTCGGTCGTCCTCATCCGTCAGACAGAGGAGCTGAACCTCAAGTGCTCCATCAATCGAGAGTACCTCCTCGCCCGGCTCGACGGCATCGAGCTTCACACTTCCACTGCTGTGACAGATTTGAAGCACTTTTCCAATTTTTCCGAGATCAAGCTTCTCAGCGACCCGACATTTGCCCGCATTATGCGTCAAAATCTGATCAAAGCAGGCCTTTCCAATCTCTAAAGTCACCTCCCGATTTGTCGAATAGAGATCCGCAAGAAGCTCCAGCTCTTTTTCCTCATACAGACGAACATCGAGCTCCGCAATCGCATCGACCTCGATCTGGCGCATTTCCCCATCGTAATCCGGCTTTTCCTCAACACCGCGGTGAATAAGTTTCGGGCTGACCGCAAGGATCAGATCCGGTCTGCATCCCGGCATCTCAAGATCGCCAGAGAACGGAATGCTCTCCTCCATCCACGAGATCGTCTCCTCTCCGCTTTCCCCCTCGTAAATCACAAAGACATTCAAGACACCCTCGAGATGAGCCCTTCCGTCTTCCGGTCGAACCTGCATGTTTCCGAGAGCAACCTGCGTCCAGAGCATTCTCCCGATCGCCGGTTTACTCGGTGAGAGCGTCAGCTCCTCCTTCATCCGCCATGTATCTTTTCTGTGAAGCACAAGTCCTGCGACCTCAAGTTTTCTGTGTTGCATCAAAAGTTTTGGCGGATCATCGCTCTCCTCATTCTCCCGGTCTGCGACATCAACTGTCACCTCCGTATCCATCCGCGTCTCCGCCTTGATCTCAAGACGGACGACTGCGCGGATTCCGAATTTTCTCGAGTGAATCAGTTCTGCATTCAGATCCTCAAGATAGCCTCCTGCGCTCACATCATCCTGTGCATTCACATCCGGGACATTGACCGGCTCTTCAAATGGAATCGAACCGCCGAGCGTCTGCATTCCGCCCTCTTCTCTCCGGTATAAGACGTGAAAATCCAGCTTTCCCCGCACCAGGACTCTTCCGTCCTGAATTTTTAACGGTTCCAGCTGGATCTCTCCCGCGCTCAGAATCATCTGATCCGCATCGCTCATCGTATCCGGTATGATAAAATCATCGTCGAGCGTCACCTGCGTGCCTACCTGATTTTTCCATCGATTCATCTGTATCTGTTGTCTTACCAGTTCCAACATCTCCATCTTCTCTCTCCCCGCCTGATGATTGCGATTCGCACATCATGCAAATACGTCGTGTAAATACATTGTGCAAATATATTGTGCAAATCGCAATGCCTGCATCACCTTTTTGTCTGTGATAAATTTATGCGAAAATCTGAGAAATATGAATCCGCTATCACTGCTCATGAGAAGCCTCGAGTTCTGCCTGAAGCCGTCTGAGCTCCTGTTCTAACTCGATCACACGCTCCTCCATCCGATTGTAAGTCTCAACAGAGACATGCTTTTCTGTTTTCCTGACCGGAACACCTCCGACCTTGACCGGACGCGCCGGAACACCCACAGCCGTCGTATCGTTTTCAAGCGGTTTCAAGAGTACGGCATTTGCCGCAATCTTACAGTTGTCTCCAACCTCAAATGCTCCGAGAATCTTTGCTCCCGCTCCCACTGTGACGTTATTTCCAAGGGTAGGATGACGCTTGCCCTTGTTCAGACCAACACCACCGAGGGTTACTCCCTGATAGATCGTGCAGTTATCTCCAACCTCTGCCGTCTCTCCGATCACGACCCCGCAACCGTGATCAATCAGGATTCCATGTCCGAGCTTTGCTCCCGGATGGATCTCAATCAGCGTAAAGAAACGCGCAATCTGAGAAATCATTCGCGCGATGAAAAACATGTGGTGCTTATAAAACCAATGCGCAAATCGATGCCAGATCAGAGCATGAACACCCTGATACAAAATCAAAACCTCCAACGCATTGCGTGCCGCAGGATCTCTCTCCTGAACTGCCTTCACATCCTGCCAGATATCTTTTAAAATCATTGTTTCGACCTCACCTGTTCTTCCTTCTAGTTTATGACTCAAGCTCCGAAACGGCTTCCTTATCGCCTTTCATAATTCAGCGCTGTTATCTCCCACTATATAATTTTGATGAGAAATTGTCAATGGAAAACCTGTCGTCTCGTCAAAATTCCTACTATTTTTATAGGAATTTGATTTTTTGTACACAGACGGACATTTTCCGGGCGAAGTTTTCCCCGAAGAAGCAGAAAGACTGCCGGAAAACACCAGGGCGATGTCTCACGGCAGTCTTTCTTGCGTAGGTCATATGTAGACAGTTCATTCCTGTACATGGGTAGGAATTTTCAGGGAAAGTGCAAATTCATTTAAACAATTACTGATTTTTATTTCAGTCCGTTGATCGTATCTACCAGATAAGTCGTGAACTCTTCTGCGGTTGCACCGTCCTTATCAGTCGTCACAACGAGTTTGCGCTCGGTGATGGTGCAGATGTCGAGTGCGCGGTCAAGAAGCTGTTTTCTGTCGCCGTATCCGATATGTGCAACGAGCATGCCGACTGCACGGATCAGGGAACACGGATCTGCGTACTGACCTCTTCCGTGGCTGATCAGGAACGGAGCGGTTCCGTGAATTGCCTTGAACATTGGATACTTATTTCCGATGTTGGAAGAGGAAGCAGTTCCTAAGCCTCCCTGATGCTCTGCTGCCACATCGGTTACGATATCTCCGTAGAGGTTCGGAAGTACGATTACCTCGATCCCCTTATTGAACTCCGGATCAAGCATCTTTGCGCACATTGCATCGACAAGACGCTCCTGAATCTCGATCTCCGGATACTCCTCACCGACTTTGCGGACACCCTTGATGAAGTTTCCATCAGCCAGCTTTACAATGTTTGCCTTGGTAACGATCGTCACGTTCTTCTTGCCGTTCTTTCTTGCGAAATCAAAGGCTGCACGGGCGATTCTCTCAGTTTCCTGCTGGGTCTGTACCTTGAAATCAACTGCGAGGTCATCATTTACCTGAATACCCTTGTTGCCCCAGATGTACTCGCCCTCGATATTCTCGCGGAAGAAGGTCCAGTCGATGTTCTTCTCCGGAATCCTGATCGGACGAACAGCTCCAGGTTACGGCGCAGAAGACTGTTTGCGCTTAACAGGTTCGGCCACAGATCGCCAGCTCTCGGAGTTACCATCGGTCCCTTAAGGATAACATCACACTTCTTAACCTCTGCCAGAACCTCATCCGGAAGGCTCTGAAGGGTCTCTGCTCGGTGCTCAATCGTCATGCCTTCGATCTCACGGATCTCCACCTTTCCGGATTCCAGCTCATCCTTCATCAGAGTCTTCAGAACGCGGAGTGCCTGTGCCATGATGATCGGACCAATGCCATCGCCAGGCAGTACGCCGATGACGATCTTCTCCTGCTTGGAGAAATCCTTGATCTCGTTGTCCTGCTTCATGCGCTCGATACGCTCAAATTCAGACTTGATCAGCTCTGTAAATTTTTCCTGTGCTATTTCAATGTTCTTGGTGTTGTCACTCATTGTAAATAGCCCTTTCTTCTCTATATCTAAATTTATTACTTTGCTTCCTTCCTCATCTCTTCAAGCTGATGCTTTAAGTATCTTAACTGACCACCGCAGAGGATAACTTCCAGCTCACTATCGGACAGATCCAGTTTTGCCTTGAACGTCACATTTTTATCTTTATCCTTAATCACAACTTCTCTCGTCTTGATCTGCTCTCTGAGGTTCTCGATCTCAAGCTCATCCATCTGATCGATTTTGTCGTAATCTGCCGGGTCTTCAAACAGCATCGGGATGATTCCGTGGTTGACAAGGTTACCCTTGTGGATTCTTGCAATGCTCTTTGCAATGACAGCCTTTACGCCGAGATACATCGGGTTGATCGCTGCATGCTCTCTCGAAGAACCCTGACCGTAGTTCTCACCACCGACGATGATGCTCTTTCCAAGGCTCTTTGCTCTCTCGGAGAACTCCGGATCGTAACGGTGATAGCAGTACTTCGACATCAGCGGGATATTGGAACGCATGCTTGAAAACTCTGCACTTGCCGGGGTGATGTCATCGGTTGAAATGTTGTCCACGGTCTTTAAGCTGATCTTTGCCTCAAGATGATCTTCCGGAGCATCCGGAACCGGAAGCGGAGCGATGTTCGGTCCACGCTTGATCTCAACCTTCTTTGCCTCCTCAAGCGGAAGCGGTCTGATGATCATCGAATCGTCGATCTTGAACATCTCCGGCTCTTTGATCTCAGCGAGTTTCTTCACATCCTCGCCCATCACTTCCTCTACGGTTGCAAAGGTTCCAACGATTGCGGTTGCAGCGGCACTCTCCGGGCTTACCAGATAGATCTCTGCGTTCGGGTTACCTGCACGTCCCTTGAAGTTTCTGTTGGAGGTACGAACTGCAACGCCCTTCGTAGCCGGTGACTGACCGATTGCACAGCACGGTCCACATGCGACCTCGAGGAAACGAACGCCTGCATCAAGAAGCATCTCTGCGTATCCGTCTTCCATCAGCTTGCGATAGATCTGCTTGGTGGAAACGGCACAGGTACAGCTTACATTCTCTGCTACATGATGACCCTGCATCACGAGGGCTGCCTTTGCGATATCGGAGTAGCTTGCATTCGTACAGCTTCCGATGAATACCTGCTGAACCGGCTTCTTCTCGACTTCGCTTATCGGGATAACGTTGTCCGGCTGATGCGGGCAGGCGATCAACGGCTCAAGCTCGCTCAAATTGATCTCCATCTCACCGTCGTACTCACAGCCCTCATCCGGGAGCATCTCTACGAACTCATCTTCACGTCCCTGAGATCTCATAAATTTACGAACCTGCTCATCTGCCGGGAAGATCGAGGTCGTTGCACCCATCTCAGCGCCCATGTTCGTGATCGTCACACGCTGGGAAACTTCAAGAGTCTTAGCACCCGGTCCTACATACTCATATACATTTCCAAGACCACCCTTGATCGTCACACGGCGAAGCATCTCAAAAATGACTTCCTTGGAGTTCACACCCGGACGAAGCTCTCCGGTCAGGTTTACCTTGATAACTCTCGGCATTTTCAGTCTCATCGGGACACCGGTCATTGCTGTCGCGATGTCCATACCACCAACACCGATACACAGCATGCCAATTGCACCGCCGTGAGGAGTATGGCTGTCACCACCCATAGAAAGCTTGCCAGGTGCGCCGAAACGGGATACCTGAACGGCATGGCATATTCCGTTACCCGGATGGGAAACATGTACACCAAAACGCTCTGCTGCCGACTGTAAATAGATGTGGTCATCCGGAGTCTTGAAGTCCAGATACAGCAGGTTGTGATCGAGGTAGCTGACTGCCTTCTCTACACCGATGCGGTCGATGCCGATCGCCTCAAATGCAAGATAGGTCATAACCGCGTTGATGTCATGAGTTAAAGTCTGATCTACCCTCAGATAGATTTCCTCGCCGGGAATCATATCAGACGATTTTGCAAGGTGCGCCGCAAGAATCTTTCTCGTTAAGTTCTGAGCCATGATAACGCTTCTCCTTTACATATGAAATATGGTACTGACTAAAGCCCTATGAAATGTGCTATCAGCCGTGCTATGTTCGCTCAACTTTCAAATCTCCGAGGTTTTATATTTCTCATTTGATAATTCGATTATAGCAAGTGTGCATTCAGTTGTAAAATGCCATTATTTTCTTGATTGTCATGAGCTTTTACTCATGGTATTTTCTTGCAAACGTGAGGGCTTCGTGATACACTGAAATTATAGATAAAATCAGATCGGAAAATGATGTCAATAAGATGGCGATACACAAGTGGCGCTCCTACGGCTGAGTAAAATTCATGCAAACTCGTTCTCACTCCGAGTTCGACGTAGCGGTGCATAAGACTGCAAAGTACGCAGTCTAAACACCGACGTCTCACACGGGTTTGCATGTAATCTTCTCAGCCTCCGTCGCGCCCCAAGTAGTTCTCAATTTTAAAGAAACAAATTTAGTTTACAAATGTCACTGGCACTTTTATAAAACGAAATCGTATTTAAAAAATAAAGAATATGCTTTGACTACGCATTTTTGTTTTTTAAGACATTTCTATGAAAATGAAAACTTAGGGAAGGAGAAATGTAATTTTATGGACTTCAGACAGTTGCAATATATCACCACTGTTGCACAGTATCGAAATATCACCAAGGCTGCCGACGCACTCTTTATCTCCCAGTCCGCATTGAGCCATTACATTCAAAAAGCTGAGAAAGAGCTTGGAATTCAGCTTTTTGACCGCTCCACGACACCGCTGACTTTAACGCTTGCCGGGGAACACTATATCGAAATTGCACGTCGGATTCTGCTTGAAAACGATCAGCTGATGAAAGTCTTTCGCGACATTACGCATCACATGACCGGAACGCTTCGCATTGGAACCTCCAGAGAACGAGCATCCCACATGATCCCGCGTCTTCTTCCTCAGTTTTCAGAGCGTTATCCGGGTATCGAAGTGACGATTCTGACCGACAGCGGATACAAACTGACCGAAGCACTGCGAGAGGGACGGATCGATCTCGTCTTTCTTCCGGTATACGGCAGAGAATCTTTTTCTGGAATCGAGATGCAACCTCTCTATCAGGAGGAGCTTGTCCTCGTCGCCCGCAAAGGCTATGTTCTTGATAGCCAGCGTCTGCCCGGTCATCCGTCCAGCGTGGATCTTCGCACGTTCAAAAACACTCCATTTTTCCTGCTTCATCCCCAGCACCGAATTCGCTATGCCACAAATGAATTGTTTAAAGCAAGCCACATCCGACCGCCGGTCAAAATGGAATTTTCCAGCAACGTCACAAGTTTTCAGATGGCAACAACCGGCATGGGAGTCGCAATCATGCCTTACCAGATCATTTGCCTGACAAAGTCAGAAGAACCCGTCGAACTCTTCTCTCTCGGTGCTGAACCTGTGACCTGGGATGTTCAGGTCTGGACTCGAAAAGGAGCTTATCTCGGTCAGCCAGAACGTGACCTTATAGAAATGACAAGGGGCTGTCGCACTAACGTGCGGTAGCTCCTTTTCTGTACCAACCGCAAAACGCCGAGCTTCGAAAAGCCCGGCGTT
>JAJEPU010000112.1 GCA_020686985.1 Brotaphodocola catenula | reverse complement strand
CGAGTACAGAGCCGGTGCGTCCGTTCCTTTCGGGTAAGCTGCTTTAACTGGTGCTGCAATGCCTTTTCATCATTGATGGCTTTCCGCAGTTTCTTTTCGCTTTTCTCCAACTCCCGATTGAGTTTTTCCAGCTTTGAGGTATCAGGCAAGGGCAGCGTCCTCCTTTCCCGGTATCAGCACATAAATCCTGTTTGGTTCTCCAACGCCCTGACGCACCCGCATGATAAGTCCGGCGGTTTCCAGTTCATTCAGAGAACGCTTGACCGTCATGGGACTGCGGGACAGGACTGCGGCAATGGCTGTAACAGGGAAGCAGACAAACAGGATTCCGTTTTCGTCCTCCTGCCCTTTGGAGAGCATAGCGTCCAGCATCCGGCAGTACATGACCTTTGCGGTGCTGCTGACTGGAAATCCTGTCAACACTCTGGGAAATGGCATACAGGGCGGCAATGGTGTGTCTATCGTCATAAATTCAAAATTCATTCGGTGTGTTCCTCCTTTTTCTTGGCTCGTTTGGATAAATAATGAGGGCAGTCAATCACAACCGCCCGGAAGCTCTGCCTGCACCCATGCTGGCATTTCCGGCATAACTCGTTGTAAGTGACACGCCCCCGGTCATTGAGGTAAAAGGAAAGCTCATGCTTCCTCTTTTTACTCATTCTCGGCATATTGCATTTCCTCCCGTTTTAGTGTATGGTTTCAGGGCAATTTTCGGCAAAATTACGGTCATAGAGCCGCCTAAAATCTCCCGAAGTATCAGCGATAGGGTAGACTGTCCCCTATCAGATTGTCGTGTTTCGGTATCATTTCGGTGTCAGTTCGCCAGTTCTCCCCGGTGTCGTTCCTCCCCTGAATCTCACAGCGGCGTATCGCTCCCTTTGGTACGCTCGTTTCGGTCAGGGTTCCTCCACATCCCTGCCAAAAGTCATGGCGCTACATCGCCGGGGAAGCATATCCCACACAGGCTGGTCATTCGATTGGAATAATCCATCGATGAACTACCTGTATCA
>JAJEPU010000111.1 GCA_020686985.1 Brotaphodocola catenula | reverse complement strand
ATTTGTAGGACATACAAAATCGAAAGGAGGCATCATCATGTTGAAGTTTCATAATAATGATACCACAATTATTGCAACCTTTGAAGACTTTATTTTGACCACTTACGTTATTATTGATGACTTGTATCAGTGTTTTGCACCTCCGGAAGTCAAGAAACGTCGCCATGTTTTAGATGCAAAGCTATCTGACTCGGAAATTATTACGATCGCTCTCTGTGGAGAGTTAGTTGGTATTGATTCTGAAAACGCATGGCTTTCTTTTGTAAAAAAGAACTACCGGCATCTTTTCCCGCATCTTTGTAGCCGAACCCGTTTTAACAGAACAAGGCGTGCCCTGATGCAGACAACAGAATTATTACGTCAAAAAATAATTTCTGCTTTTCCAATACCAATCAGTCCTTATTGCATCATTGACAGTTTTCCGCTTGTAGTCTGTAAATTTGGACGTGCACGATATTGCAAAACATTTCGCGATTACGGTGCTGATTATGGAAAATGCGCTTCTAAAAAGGAAACCTATTTCGGTTATAAAGTACATGCGTTAATTACATTAGAAGGCTATATTACTGCATTTGAAATCACACCAGCTTCCACGGATGACCGCGAAGGATTGCGAGATCTCATGGACAGTTGTTCAAAATTTACGGTTTTAGCGGATAAAGGCTATATAGGTGAAAAACTGATGCAGGAAATGCAGAAACAGGATATCTGCCTATTTGCCCTGAAGCGTTCTAACAGTAAGGAAAACTGGCCAAAATCTGTGCGTCAATTAATATTCAAGCTGAGAAGGCGAGTAGAAACTGTGTTCTCACAGTTAAGTGGTCAACTAAATGCGGAAAGAGTGTTGGCAAAAAGTATTCAGGGATTATGTACTCGTCTGGTCAATAAAGTACTAGCGTACAATCTTTGTATTGCATTAAACAGTATTTTTAATGAAGCCTGCGAACTTGGAAAAATCAAGAAATTGATATTCTAAAAAATTGTTTTCAAAGTAACGGCAGGGATTTTCTGCGCTTTTGCAGGCTTTACAATAATTTGTTTGAAATAGCACAACAGGT
>JAJEPU010000110.1 GCA_020686985.1 Brotaphodocola catenula | reverse complement strand
TTTGCTTATGTGTGATAAAGAAGTAATAGAAGTGTAAAAAATTTTGCCGTTCCTATCCGGCACATGAGGTATGTCGGATAGGTCGGGCGGTTAGGTGTCGGGCAGTTCTACCTTGCCGACAAAAGAATAATAGATTTCGATTTCCTGTCTGCGTAACTTGCCCCGGCGTTTCCCGTCAAGGGCAACGCTTTCATGGACAACGATTTTCTCCACAAACTCCCGCAGCAGAGTAGGGGTAAGTTCTTCAATGGTAGTGTGCCTGCGTACCACATTCATAAACTTTTCAGCGTTTGCGGTGGCTTCCTGCGCTTTGGAAAGTTCTTCCCGCAGTCTGGCGGCACGTTCTTTCAGTTCTTTCTGCTCGGCTTCATAGTCTGCCGACAGCTCTGTGAAACGCTCGTCCGATATGCGCCCGGTTACGCTGTCCTCATACAGCCGCTTGAAGATAGCAGATAACTCGGCTATGCGTTTCTCGGCGGCTTCCAGCTCCTTTTTCTTGGCGGCGTTCCTGCGTCTGTCCCCGTCCTCATTCTGCTCGATTAAAAGCTTCATAAACCGGGCTTCATGCTTTGCCGCATAGCTGGTAACTTTCCGCAGATTGGAGAGTACGCCAGCGGTCAAGAGGTCAGTGCGGATAAAGTGCGCTGTGCAGTCGGCGGTGCGTTTCTTGTAGCTTCCGCAGATATAACAGTCCTGCTTGCGCTTGTCCGTCTGGTATCGCTGCTGGTACATGACGCTGCCGCAGTCGGCACAAAAGAGTATGCCGGAGAACAAGCCCACTTCGTCATAACGGTTGGGGCGTTTGCGCTGCTTGCGTAACTCCTGCACCCGTTCCCACGTTTCCCGGTCAATGATAGGCTCATGGTGGTTCTCAAAAACCGCCTGCTTTTCCGGGGGATTTTCTATGCTGTGTTTCAGCTTGTAGGACGGCTTCTCGGTCTTAAAGTTTACCAGACAGCCCGTATATTCCCGGTTTTCCAGCAGATGAACCACGGTATTGGTCGCCCACTTGCACTCATAGCCGGGGTGGTAGCGGCGGGTGCTGCCCGTCCTGCGGTATTCCAGCGT
>JAJEPU010000010.1 GCA_020686985.1 Brotaphodocola catenula | reverse complement strand
GACGAAATTGACAAAAAAATATAAGCATTTATGCGGCTTACAGGGTATTTTTAGAGGAAAGAGGTGTCAAAGACCCGCGGTCGGTGCAGAACAAGCGCCACCGGCGCTTTGCACCCACTTTGAGTTATTATACGTCAATCCCGCCAATCTGTAAACGGGTGAAAACTTGCACCTGCAAAAAACTCCTGCTATAATTAATCGCAAACTTGTACTTACATGCCATGCCTGCAAATTTGGGCAAAAACCAGAAGAGCAGAAACCCCAAAAAAGATGATATAAAAAAAGTAAAAAAGAAGAAACTGGAAAGGAAGAGAAACAATCATGATTCAGGATATCGCCCCACACCACTATGACAATGCCTACCAACCGGATGCGAAACCCTCACCCGACAGCTACGCGCTGTACTTTGAACCACACAGGACCCTCGTTCACTTGAAAAACACCTCAGATTCCCGCGAATTCGATTTTCCCCGTTTTCGGGATCTTGAGAAGGAAAACGATGACATTTACGAGCACTGCATCTACCTCTTTGCGATAGACGGTCAGGACTTCTATCTGCTTGAACACATCACGATTCCGGCTCCGTCCCACTTTTCTATGGAAAGCACGCAGATTTTCCGCAATTTTTCCCCGCGCTTTCTCTCCTTTGCCGGAATCACCGGATATCAGCTATCCAACTGGTACCAGAGCCGACGCTACTGTGGACGCTGTGGCGCACCACTTCGCAAGCACGAGAAGGAGCGCATGATGTACTGCGACCGCTGTCACCAGATGGAGTATCCGAAGATCAGCCCCGCTGTCATCATCGCTGTCACGGACGGAAATCGCCTTCTCCTCTCAAAATACAATGGGCGCACCTACAAGAAATACGCGCTTCTCGCCGGATTCACCGAGATCGGTGAGACGCTTGAACAAACAGTCTCCCGCGAAGTAATGGAAGAAGTCGGTCTGAAAGTCACAAATATCCGCTACTACAAAAGTCAGCCATGGTCGTTCTCCGACACCCTGCTTGCCGGTTTTTTCTGTGATCTCGCAGAGCACGATTCGATTCATCTCGATCAGGAAGAATTGTCCCTTGCAGAGTGGTTTGAGCGCGAGGACATCCCGCTCGAGGACGAAGATCACGCAAGCCTGACCCACGAGATGATCCGTTTCTTCAAGGAACATCCTGAGAAATTCTGATTTTCTGTTACTGTTCACGCATTGTGCAGACAGCAACGATTTTCTCGCCCCATCTTGCGCTCTCATCTCACTCTCAATCAGCAATCATCACTCATTAATCATCAATTATCGGGGGCCTCGTGCCCCCAGACCTGATTCAAATCACGGATCAGCAAAAATCCCGCCGGTCCAAGCAAAAATCCAAAAATTCCAAACAGCTGCACTCCCACATACATCGACAAAAGCGTCTCAAACGGAGTCATTCCAACTTTCCGGCTCATCAGCTTCGCCTCCAGAATCTCCCGCAGGAAATAGCAGATCACATAGATGAAAAAGAGCCAGATTGCTCTCTCCCATTTTCCCAGAATCAGCATCAGAATCGCCCACGGAATCAAAACTGTCCCGACGCCAAATACAGGAAGTGCATCGAGAATCCCCACTGCAATTCCAACAAGCAGATAGTAGGGATTTCCCATCAGCCAAAATCCGACAACGCAGATCAGCGTCGTAATCACGAGAAGAATTCCCTGTGCGCGAAGGTAGGCCGTCCCGGCACTTGTAAGACGCTCGCAGACCCGGCTCCACTCCTCATGAAACTCAGACTGGCGAAAACGTTTTTTCCAGAAATCCATCTCCTGCACAAGAAGCCCCGTCGCAATCAAAACGATCGCCCCGAAAACTCCCATATAGACGAAAAAGCGCAAGCAGGAGGCAGAATGGTTCACGAACAATGTCATCGCCCTCTGTCTTAAGCTGAAAATTCCTTCCTTGAGCATTGTTCTCACCGCAAGCACCGCCATATCCGTTTTGAGACAAAAGGTCTGCTCCGTCAGACGACAGAGCTTTGTCAACCCGCGATCCATCTCCTGAACCCAGAGCGGAAGGCGCTCTGACAGACGAACCAACTCCTGAAAAAGTTTTCTTCCTCCAAGGCTGACAATTCCCATCAAAATCGCAAAGAGGAGCAACAACTCGAACACCGCAACTGCGCCCTCCGGAATGATCAGCTCTCTCCTGATGCCGGGAACTTTCCACCGCAAATGCCGGGAAATCTTCTGTGCGGACGGCCAAAGCCACACTGCAAACAGTACGGCAAACAGAAAGGGAACCACAAGGGGCAGCAGAAAGCGGAATACTCCGTATACTGCACCCGTGATTCCCAGAATGCGTAATATCTTCTTCAGTTTCTTTTCTGGTTTACCCATGGACTCACCTGCTTCTGATTTGTACTTCCTTTGTACATTCCTAGTGTGTCCACAGCAAACCAAAATATGCATGACTCAGCTTTCCGGTTTTTCAAAATTTCGGAAAATTTCAGCAGATGGCAGATGCTCAAAAGAAACTCTGCGCCCAAGTGCCGGATGAATAAAGCTCAGTGAAAACGAAGAAAGTGCAATCTGAGGCTGTCCCCCTCTTCTCCTATTTGTTTCCTCATTTTTCCCATTCTGCGCCAGGGTAGAGGCACTTTCCGGCATCTGCATCGCAGAGCCTCCAAACATCGGATTGTATTTTCCATCGCCCCAGAGCGGAAGTCCATGCCCCGCCATCTGAACGCGAATCTGGTGGTGACGTCCGGTCTTGAGTTCAATCTCCGCAAGCGTCAATTCCCCCCACACCGGGTCAGTCCAAAATCCGACAACACGACAGATCAGTTCCGCGCGCTTCGCTCCCTCTGTTCCTCTCGCCACGATTCCAGAAACATTTCCTGCCTCATCCTTTTTCAGATAATCCACAAACGTCTCCTCATTTGATTCCGGTCTTCCGCAGAGAACTGCAAGATACTTCTTCTGCATTTTTCTCTCCGTGACTTGAAGGCTCAGCGCACCTGCCGTCTTTTTATCCTTCGCATAGACCATCACTCCGCTGACCGGTTTGTCCAGCCGATGAATCACGCCCACATACGGCTCACCCTGTTTCTTCGATGTTTTAAAAATGTGTTTGCGCACCTCACTCACCATATCTGCACCAAACCCGCGACTCGACTGAGACTCGATCCCGACAGGCTTCCAGACAACAAGAAGATATTCATCCTCAAAAATCACCTGCAACATATGCTCATTCCTCCAAATTCTCTTTTATTTTTCTTTTGCTATCACAGTTTCCATGTTTTTGATCCTGTACATGGGTAGAAATTTTCCCCCCGCCTTAATCTCCCTCTTGTATTTTTTTTGCGCAAGTGGTATAGTATAGAAAACATTTACATATAGTTTTTAATACTACATTATGGAGTTTTTAAAATTGTACTATTCCATTTATTGCTTATTACGGTTTTCTTCCAATATGCTTTACCGCTTTGTTTCACTGCGCTTCACTTTTTAAAGTTTTTGTTTTATTCGCATCTGTTTATTTTGTTTTATTTGGTACTCTTTCTCTTTTGAGTACCTCATCAGACTGGAGGGATTTTTATGTTACAGAAAATCAAAGACCCGGGCAGTGCCCTGACTCATTTCATCGCGATGATCCTTGCACTGTTTGCATCCATACCGCTCATCATCAAAGCTGCCCACACTCCGGACCACATCCACGTGCTCGCACTGACCATTTTCATCACAAGCATGATTCTGCTGTACGCGGCAAGCACCATCTATCACACACTTGACATTTCTCCGAAAGTCAACCAGATGCTTCGCAAAGTTGACCATATGATGATCTTCATCCTGATCGCCGGCACTTACACCCCGGTGTGCCTCCTCGTTCTCGGAGATCACACCGGCTGGACACTGCTCGGAGCTGTCTGGACGATCGCGATTGTCGGAATTGTAATCAATGCACTCTGGATCACTTGCCCTAAATGGTTCTCCTCAATCATCTACATTGCGATGGGCTGGGTCTGCATCTTCGCGTTCGGCAAGATTGTCTCTGCCCTCCCGGCAGAAGCCTTCGGCTGGTTGCTCGCAGGCGGAATCATTTACACCGTTGGCGGTGTGATCTATGCACTGAAACTTCCGATCTTCAACTCCCGCCACAAGAACTTCGGTTCCCATGAGATTTTTCATCTCTTTGTGATGGGTGGAAGTCTCTGTCATTATATCATGATGTATGCATTTGTTGCATGACTTAAGTTGAATGCCGTTCCTGCACTCAGGTCGACGCTCACAAGCATCGACCTGGCACATGATTCTGGTCAGCTTTGCTGACATCTTCTTATCAAAATCACAGAAATTGCTCGGCCATCACCGATCTGATGAGTTCAAGTCGACACTTGTTCAGACGAAGCGACCGGTGGCTGAGCATATTTTTTGTTTCCGTTAATCAAGTCCAGCTTTTCTGCCCTTCTGAGCTGCTTGATCTCCCACTCCCGTCTCATCGCCTCCTGCTTTGTCGCAAACGTCTCATAATAGACAAGCTTCACCGGTCTTCGACTTCTCGTGTACTTCGCACCATGTCCCGCATTGTGCGCTTTCACTCGTTTTTCCAAATCATTCGTCCAGCCACAGTACAGACTCCCGTCTGCACACTGAATAAGATACGTAAAACAAGTAATTTCCCGCAACCTTCCTTCCAACACAAAATCTCCTCCCACAACAAAACGAAAATTATCAGAACCGGAAATAAATGAACGGATTATATCCACTCGCCATCATCTCACAGACGGAAAGGAAGAAGACCACAGTGATTCCCAGATCTGCAACCATTCCGAGATGGCGACGCTCCAGCCACGAGCGCAGACCGGAGAAAAACGGCGTACAGCAAAGAATCGAGATCACAGACAGCAGAATAAATTTCGGTCCTGCCATCAGCTCTGCCAGCTCGCGGTCAAGACTTCCCATCCATTTCATTGAACACATCTCTCTCAGAAATCCGATTGCCTGGGAACACGTCTCCGCACGGAAAAACACCCAACCGACTCCGACAACAATCAGTGTATACAGATGACGCAAAATCGCGGGCAGCCGCTCAAGAATTTTTCGAAATCCAAGGCGTTCCACAATCAGAAAACATGCAAAATAGAGCCCCCAGAACAGAAAATTCCAGCTTGCCCCGTGCCAGATTCCCGTCAGCGCAAATACAATCAGGTAATTGCGGCAGTTTTTCGCTGTACTGCACCGACTTCCCCCGAGTGGAATGTATACATAATCCCGAAACCAGCTCGAGAGCGAGATGTGCCATCTTCTCCAGAACTCTGCAACACTCTTTGAGAGATACGGATGATTGAAATTTTCCGGAAAATGAAATCCAAAGATTCGTCCGAGTCCGATCGCCATATCGGAATATGCCCAGAAATCCAGATAAATCTGAAGACTGTAACAGAAAATCCCGGTCCACGCATAGATCATTCCCATTCCCGGTTTCTGACCAAAAGCGAGATCCGCTCCCTTTCCCATCGCATTTGCCAGCAGAATCTTCTTCGCAAATCCACACATAAAACGGAAAACGCCCTCATAGACATCGTCGAGACGACTCTCCCGCTTTCCAATCTCCGTCTCCACATCGATGTATCGCACAATCGGTCCCGCAATCAGCTGAGGAAACAGCATAATATAGAGCGCCAGCCGTGAGAGACTCTTCTGGCAAGGGACACGATTCCAGTACACATCAATCAGATAGGACATGATCTGAAACGTGAAAAACGAGATTCCGATCGGCAGAACAATCTGAGGAATCAGGCTTTCGATCTCCCGTCGCAACAGAAAACCTCCAAGAGAGGCAAATGTCTCCCCGAGAAGATTCAAATATTTAAAAACGATCAGGATTCCGAGATTCCAGGCGATTCCCGCCCAGAATACCAAGCGACGCCTCCGCCCTTCGCTCTCACTCAAAATCAGTCCGATTTTCCAGTTCACAAAAATCGAGACGAAAAACAGCCCCAGATAGCCAAATCCGCCGTACCCGTAAAAGACAATCGAGGCAATCAGTAAAACTGCATTTCGCAGGCGAACATCTCGCCGAATCGACGCAAGCGCATAGCACAGCAGGGTCATCGGCAAAAACAAAAATAAAAATACCGGTGATGAAAATACCATTTACTCGCCAGCCTCCTCACTCTCCAGAATCTCCGGGTGTTCCAACACATAGTCGATAAACCCAAAACTCATATCGGACACTGCCGTCTCATTCACTTCAAGAACAACAAGATCAATGTCCCTGAGATACGCTCTCATATCCACAGCCTCATAGTCCGTGAACGGAACGACATTTTCAAATTCATCTGTAAAAATCTGTCGGTTCTCCATCGAGACATTCTTTCCAAAATAGTGATTGCGGATCAAAACCGACAGGCTCTGTCCCATAAAGCTTCCACCCCGGCAGAGAAAGCCCGGCGCAGACGTCGTCGGGTCATTCATCTCTATTACCGGCTCATAGTAGGAATCATACGGATTTTCGAGCGTATTGAAAACCTCAAATGAATCCGCATCCGGATAGACCGGTTCTTCACACGGCTGTGCCGACACCGTCATCTCCGGAAGCTGATACCCACTCTCCGCCTCCAAATACTCGCCAAACGCATTTCCAACAACATTTCCGACGTAGACCGACCAGTGCAGACCTGTCCGATAAAACAGTGGAACTCTGCTGTCAAATTCCTGTCTGTGTTCGTTGATATAAGCGATGCTGTCAAACCATTTCAAATGACTTTTTGCCAGCCCTGCCGTCAGCTTCTCGTAGTTTCCGGCTTCCTGATTCTTCGGCGCCATCGCCGTGTCCACCCATGGAAGCTCATCCTCCATGTAGCGCACCTTGTTCGGCGTGATAAAAATATACATCTGTTTTCCATGCTCTTCCAGCAATGCCTCAAGACGCTCAAGTTTTCCGATCAGTTCCTGCATTCCATCCTCACTGATCGGCGCAAAATACTGAAGATAGTAACTCACATTCTCCCAGCTGAACAGATTTCGATCCCGGTTCATGCTGTAATTGATGTTCGACACAGTATGAAGCGCAGAAAATGTAATCTCATTGCGCAGTCTGACCATGAATGGCTTTCCCGGAAGATGTTGCTGCACATAGGTCTCAAATTCCGACTGGGCGCTTCCATCCACCAGTTTTTCAGCAGAGAGCTTCGGAAACTGAGCCGTATTCTCCACCCCGTCAAGCGCAAATTTCTCATCACTCTTTTTCAGCAGAAGCGGAGATGCCAGCACAAGCACCGCCATCGCAATCGTCATCACCTGTCTTGCCCGCCTCAAATGCATAGTTCCCTCCTGTTTTTTTCTATCGTTTTTTATTTTCTCTTATCTCTCTTATATTTCCTTTATCACCCTTCGGTCTGGTCAGGTTCCCACTCATTTTTTATTTAAAAATCGTATAAACCAAGCCTGTCCCTCATCCTATCACATTTTCTGTGAAAAGTATATCGTATCCCTCAACTTTCCGTTTTTCCTTGTTCATATTTCATTCATAAATCATTCAAAAACCTTTTACATAATCAACACGATTTCTTCACGATTTTCCCATATACTATAACCATAAACAACAAAACAAGTTGTTTATGAAGTGCCAAAAAGATTTTTTTCATAATACTTTTGAGCTGATACGAACGTGAATAATCAGCTCTCCTCCCTTTTTACCTCTTCAAAACATACGTGGAAAGGATCTCTCAGCTGCGGAGAGATCCTTTCTCGTTGTTTATCCTACTTTATCCTGTTTTTTCTTATTTTTTGATTTACTATTTTCGTTTTCCCGGAAAAACAACATTTCCCGAGAGCATCCACAACGACAACAGATTCGGATATGCCATCAGTGCATTACAAAGATCCGCCAGTGCCCAGATTAAGTCGAGTCGACACAATGCTCCCGCACACACACTCCCCAGATAGAGAATCCGGTATAGATTCCCAGTTGTCTGTGCTTGCTTCTCCCATTTTCTGTTTTTTGTTGTTCTCTCTCTGTTTTTTGATCTGCCTTCCCACATTCCACCTAAACGCATCCGCAAATACTCCACATTCTGTTCTCCCATGTAATACCACGCAATGATTGTCGCAAACGCAAACACGATCATCGCGACTGACATCATCCACTCACCAGCCATCCCAAGTTTTCGCCCAAAACACCACGATGCAAGCACTGCTCCATCCCCGACTCCGACTGCACTTTCCCCCGCCTGCCTCTGCACGCAGAGAATCACCACAGCGGTCAAGGTGCAGACGACCACCGTGTCAAAAAACACCTCAAACATCGCCCACATACCCTGCTCCTCAGGTGTCGTCTCTTCGGTCGCTCCGTGAAGCACTGCCAGACTTCCAAGCCCCGCTTCGTTAGAAAACACGCCCCGCGCCATCCCGTAGCGCACACTTTTAGAAAACAGGATTCCAGCAATTCCCCCTCCGACCGAGCGAAAAGAAAAGGCATCGCGGAAAATCTCTCCAATCACTCCCGGAAGAACAGGCAAACACTGCACAATCACAAGCACCGAACACAGAAGATAGATTCCTGCTATCGTCGGCATCAAGCGCTCAGAAACTCTCGCGATCCGCTTCGCTCCGCCGAAAATCACCAGTCCACAGCATATGGAAATCATCCCTGCGCCCAAGATTGGCGGAACTCCAAATCCATATTCTAAAGTCTCCTGAATCGAGTTTGCCTGCACCATGCTCCCCATTCCAAGAGATGCCAGACACGCAGAACCCGCATAAAAAATGCCCAAAAGAGGGGCTTTAAGCCCCCGCTCCATATAGATCATCGGACCACAGATCCAAGTCCCATCCTCCCTGCGAAAGCGAAATTTCTGTCCCAGACTTGTCTCTGCATACGCAGTTGCCATCCCAAGCAACGCACAGACCCACATCCAGAACAGTGCTCCGGCTCCGCCTGCCGTCAGCGCAGTCGCGACACCGACGATATTTCCTGTTCCGATCGTCGCCGCAAGCGCTGTACATGCCGACTGAAAGACCGTAATCTGTTCCTGATCCTGATTCTCCCCATCCTCCTTAATCCTTATTGCATCTCTGCTTTTCTCCGTCTCGCCCGTCATCTTCAAAATGCTCCCGATCGTGCAATTCCACCAGTATCCAAACCGAAAAATCGGGAAACCGCCAGAACGGACAAAGAACCAGATTCCCGTACTCAAAAACAATACCAGTGTCCACGGTCCCCACAAAATCAAATGCAACTCTTGTATCACCTGCATAGTTCCCATCCCCGCCTATCTCAGATTTTATTTTACTCAAGGAGACCACAGCTTTCTGACACAACCAGCACGAATCTTTTGTGGTCTTCTCTGCTCTTTTCTGCATCCCTATGCGATTTATATGCGAAATTCAACCTACTATATACAGGAATTTGGAACTCAGAAGTGAATATGTAATAATTCTAATTGGGATATGTCAGCAGAACTGACCAAGACTTCACGGCGACGGAAGACGGGAAAGCTACTGCAAACCCGTTGCGTTCGCTTTGCGTATCGAGGATGCGCCAGTGATGCATGATGCATCCGCTGATTGAAGCCGGAGCGCAAGCGTGTTTGCAGGGCTTTTCCCTCTTGAGGAGCCACGCGAGCGAATACACCAACACACTAACATGCCAACTCGTGTACAGTAACACTTGCTACACAAACGGTAATGGATTCCTCTCGTATTTCCCCCTAAAATATGCTATGATAAAGGCAGATCAAACACGTTTCCAAAGCGTCCTTGACATATTTTACCGATAAATCTTTAGAACGTTTTATCAGACTTTTTGAGAGAAAGAAGGATTTTTATGCCTGGATTTACTACTCACTATATTTTGGGAATGAAGGCATACAACGACCTCCCCAATAACCAATTGAAATACATCGTCGCGAAATACCGATGGCTCTACCAGCTCGGTCTTCAGGGACCGGATATCTTCTTTTACAACATTCCGATTCTGCGCCACCGCGACTATCGAAATGTCGGTTCCTACATGCATGAGCATCACATTCAGGATTTCTTTTCCTGTTATTTAAAGCACCTCGCAAAGATTTCTTCCCGACAGCAACGCGAGGAGGGACTGGCATATTTCTGCGGATACCTCTGCCATTACATCGGAGACTCGATCTGCCACCCCTATGTCTATGGAAGAATCGGTTACGATGCCAAACATCCAAGCAGTCACACGCACGGTCTTCATGCAGCACTCGAGAATGACATTGACGCGCTCCTGCTCATGAAATACAAAAAGAAAAAGCCGTCCCAGTTCAACCAGGCGGCTTCCATCTGCTTAAATGGAATGGAGATGCAGTTTATCTCCCGTTTTCTGTCCGAATGTATCAATGAGGCGTACTATCCGATCACTTACAGCAACAACTTTCAGGTAACCCCTGCGATGGTCTACCGATCCATCCTTGCAATCCGTTTCGGATGCCGGACACTCGCAGACCCCAACAGCTCCAAGCGAAATAAAATCGCTTTTATTGAACGCCTGCTTCGCCGGAGTCCGATCGCCTCGCAAAAGCTCGTCACGGACGAAGTCAAAAATCCGCGCAAGTGTCTGAACCTCGACCATGAGATCTGGTGTAACCCTTGGGATCGTCGTCTCGCATCCCGAGCATCCTTCCCGGATCTGTTCCGTCAGTCGCTCGCCAAGTGTAACTCCGTGTTCGCGATCATCAATTCTGCTGTCGTCGGAAATGAGGAGATTTCCAAACAGGAGCTCTCCCGCCTGCTTGACGAGCTTGGAAGCTACTCCTATCACAGCGGTCTCCATGTCGAAGATTAAAATAAAATAAAACTTGCAAACAATCCGGCAAACCGTTTTCCTCCTCGTCTCCTTCGAGAGATCATGCTTTGCCGGATCTGAATGTTTCATTTTTTTACTTCCAATCATCCAATCAGCGAATTACCTGGTCCCCGTCCTTCATGCAGTAATTTCTACTCACATTCAACTTCTTGACCCACGCTTTTGTCTCAGGTGTCGTATAGCTTCCACCCTCATTGTCCCAGAGCCACTGTGGAGTTGGCCACAGGCAGACCGAAGGCTGAATCGCCTCATAGACATTTTCCTCCACACCGTTCTGACCATGATGTGCCATCTGAACCATATCCGATTTCAGCCCGCCTCCAGCCTGTTGAAGCAGATGTGCTCCACCCTTCTTCTGAAGATCTCCGAGGAAGAGAATCGATTTTCCATTTACCACCATTCGATAGGCGACCGAAGCATCGTTTCCGTCTCTCTCCCCGACTTCCTCCGGCTCATACCGATCATTCATCACCTGAATCATCACATCATCGACCTTAATCTCATCTCCACGCTTTACAGTCTGGCAGACTCCCGCCGGAAGTGCAGACAACTGCTGAAGAATACTCATCGCCGTTCCGAGATCTCCGAGTTCATGCTTTTGATACCACTCCGCACTCGCAAAATTATAGTAAATGTGATCGATCGTGATTCCGGTATCCTCCCCATCTGCCTCATTCGTCAGAAGTTTGAGCAATGCTCCCACATGATCCGTGTGAGCGTGCGTCAGAAACCACGCACTCACATGACCACCTTCTTTCCGAATTTGCTCCATCAGGTAATCCCCGTCATCCCATCTTCCTCCGTCCACAACAATCAGTTTTCCCGACTTTGTTTTCAACAGAAACGACATCATCTGTCCCTTTGTCTGGGACTGCAACATCCGAAGCTCTGCTCCACCAAGATGCGGTGTCGTATCCCGCTCCGACTCAGGCTTTTCCCCCTCTGTGATCAGCTCTGCCTGATCATTTGACGCACTCTGAGTATCCTGAGTGCCCTCACCACTCACATTCAGATTTTCTGTCCCATCAGAATTCCCGTTCTCCGTTCCTGCCTCTGTCTCTGTTCCAGAATTTTCCGCGCTTCCCCCATTAGCTCCATTTACTTCGTCTGCTTCTTGCTTCCCGCTCTCCTGACCCTGAACCTGTCCGACCTGCCCAGATGCCTCCATCCCTTCGCTGACCAGACGATGACCTGCTGTTCCAACCACTCCCACTGCAAGCAGAGCGACAAGAAACGCAAGTAGATTCCCTCCATTTCTTCTTTTTCTCTTTCTGCTCTTTCCCCGCTGATTCGTTCTCGTTCTTCTCATTTCCCTGTCACGCACTCCCTGCTCCATCTCCGACTCTCTCCTAAACTCCGCAGAATTTTTTAATCCACTTAATTTTTAACTCACTTTTACTTTTTTCGTCTCAAATAAATTGCAATCTGCCTCTTTTATCTTTATATTGTTATACCTTTATATTATATCTCTATATAATCATATAACTCCTCTCTTGTATTCTATCAGAGTTCGCACCTTCGTAAAACCCTGTCCACAGAATCTTCATAAAATTGAATAAATCTTTAGAATTCCGAAAGAATTTTTCTGCTTGCATTTTGGTGCTCCCGGTGGTAATATGTTCAATAAGATTTGTATTTTAAAATTTTTGAACACTAAACTCTGAACTTTTTTCAAAAGCTCATAGAATCATCCCAAAGGAGGATCATTTTATCATGGATCAAAAACATTCTAGGAAACCTTTGCTTGCACAGCTTGATCTCTTTGATACCGTATTCGCATTTTTGTGTATCACTGCTCTGTGCATCTGGTTCGTCGTCAGTCCGGAGCGCTCCTCACAGGTTCTCTCCTCGATCCGCAGTTTTCTCGGCGATGAGATGGGAAGTTACTACCTGCTGATCGGTCTCGGTATTTTTCTGTGCTCCCTGTACCTGGCATTTTCCCGTTTTGGACAGATCCGACTCGGCAACCTCGAAAAACCGCAGTACTCAGGCTTTCAGTGGGGCGCGATGATGTTCACGGCCGGACTCGCAGCCGACATTCTGTTTTACTCCTGCTGTGAATGGATGCTCTATGCCTCCGATCCACATATCGCAGAGATGGGCGCGATTCAGGACTGGGCTTCCACCTATCCGCTGTTTCACTGGGGTCCGATCCCGTGGGGATTCTATGTGGTTCTCTCTGTCGCTTTCGGATTCATGCTCCATGTCCGCAACCGGGAAAAACAGAAATATTCTGAGTCCTGTCGACCACTCCTCGGCAACCGTGTGGATGGCTGGGCTGGACGAATCATCGACCTCGTCGCTGTCTTCGCGCTTCTCGCCGGAACCGCAACGACATTCTCCCTCGCGACTCCTCTGCTTTCTCTTGCAGTCAGCCGTGTGACCGGAATTCCCCAGACCACAGGTCTGACGATCCTGATCCTGATTGTTGTCTGCGCAATCTACACATTTGCAGTCTTCTTCGGCATGAAGGGCGTACAGCTCTCCGCTTCCTGCTGTACCTACCTGTTTTTCGGACTTCTCGCCTACGTCTTCTTTTTCGGCGGTGAGACCCGCTTCATCGTGGAAGCCGGCATCACTGCGCTCGGAAATCTTGCGCAGAATTTCATCGGACTTGCGACATGGACGGATTCGATGAGAACCTCCTCGTTCCCACAGACCTGGACGATCTTCTACTGGGCTTACTGGATGGTATGGTGCGTCGCAGTCCCATTTTTCATCGGCACGATCAGCAAGGGCAGAACGATTCGCCAAACGATTCTCGGCGGTTATCTCTACGGTCTTTCCGGCACCTTCACTTCCTTCATTATTCTGGGAAACTATGGTCTCGGGCTTCAGATGCACGGAAAAATCGATGTGCTGACTGCTTACGCCTCCGATGGCAACCTCTATCAGGCGATCATCTCCCTGCTCAGTCAGCTTCCCGCATCAAAATTTGTCCTGATTCTGCTCGTCCTGTGCATGGTGACGTTCTACTCAACGACATTTGACTCGATCACGATGGTTGCCTCATCCTACACCTACAAAAAGCTCGATCACGATCAGGAACCGGACCGCCGTGTTCGCCTGTTCTGGGCGATCTTCCTGATTCTGCTCCCGGTTGCCCTGCTGTTCTCTGAGAACTCGATGGCAAATCTTCAGACGGTGTCAATTATTGCAGCCTTTCCGGTCGGAATCATCATCATTCTGATTCTCGCGAGCTTTTTCAAGGATGCAAACGACTACCTGAAAGAAAACGAAACCGAACACCCAGCGGAAAACCGGAAAAACAGAAATTAAGATTTCTCCGCATTGATGCATGTAAAAAAAGAATGTGCCCTGGCGCATCCTCGCGGAGCGTTTTTGTATGACAGGACGCAATTTCCTATCATACAAAAAAAGACTGACTCTTGCAATCTGTCACGATTCGCAAGAGCCAGTCCACACTTCTTCTAATCCTAATTTTCAGTTTTGTTTTTACCTTTTTTCATCCAGATTCCATAAATCCATATCTTATGAATCCATCTCTTCCGGATTCTTCAGATTATCCGTCTTCTCCACAATATAGATCGGTCTGTCTTTGAGTTCACTGAACAGAATCGCCATGTACTCCCCGATGATTCCGACAATCACAAAGAGGACTGCAAACATAAAACAATTTAAAATCACGATCGTCGCATATCCGCTCGGTGCTCCCTGTCTCGTGCACAGGGTATAGATCATCACTGCAATTCCGAAACACACTGCCCCGACACCCGCATACATGCCAAGTTTTAATGGCAGGTTGGAAAAGCACATGATCGTGTTCATCGAAAATGCAAACAGTTTTCTGAGACTGTATTTGCTGTGACCTGCCACGCGGTCCTGCGCCTCGTACTCGATGATTCCCTGCTTAAATCCGATGCTCTGCACATATCCGCGCAGAAAACGCACCTTCTCGCGATAATTTTTCCGAAGCACATCCCCCGCCTGTCTTGAGACGGCAAAAAAATCGGAGGCATTCGGCTCAAATTTCACATCGGAGAGCGCATTGATCAGCGCATAGAAGCCTGCGGAGGTAATATTTTTGATCAGTCCCGCCGACCGATTTTTCGTCCTGACCATACTGATGACCCCACAGCCCTCCTCCAACTTCTCAATGATCGCCGGAAGACACTGGGGTGGATGCTGGAGATCGGCGTCCATGCATACAATCGCATCACCGGACGCATAATCAATCCCCGCAATCATCGCGGACTCATGTCCAAAGTTTCTTGAAAAATAGATCACCTTTACTTTTTGATCATTCTGTGCAAGATCCCGCAAAATCTCTGCACTTCGATCTTTACTTCCGTCA
This sequence comes from Brotaphodocola catenula, assembly GCA_020686985.1. Classification (GTDB taxonomy): domain Bacteria; phylum Bacillota; class Clostridia; order Lachnospirales; family Lachnospiraceae; genus Brotaphodocola; species Brotaphodocola catenula. Next base: position 67,981 of record JAJEPU010000010.1, on the reverse strand, counting down.
TTGACAAACACAAGCTCGTAATCCCAGTCAAGACTCTCCAAAATCGGCTTTGTTGTCTCGTAGAACATCGGAAGTGCCTGTTCCTCATTGTATACAGACACCACGACGGACAATACTTTCTTCATGTCATTTTCCTCGTCTCAGAGTTTCCTGTCTAAGTTTTCTGTCCAAGTTTTTTCTGAGTTCTCTGTCTGACTTTTTCGTCTGATTTTTTGTTCGATTTTCTCGTCAAAATCCGTATCAAACTTCCTCATCAAACACCTGAATCTCAATTGTGGAATGGCTTGGAATCCGCTTGTCCTCCGGCGGAAGTTTCATATAGTCCCCATAAATCCACGTCAACACCTCATCCCAGTGGGAGGATGCCATAAGTTTCGTGTCGCAGAAGTCCAGATCCACGATATCCTCGCACCACTCCTTCTGAAGCGTCACATAGAGGTAATCCGGCTGATAATTGCTGTAATAAAGTTTTGGACTCTTCTTTTTGTGATCCCGAAGTGCCACCATTCTCTGCAAGCGGAAGAGTACGGAAAGCGGAACGAACTTTCCGACTGTCGACATTCCCCCGACTGCGAGCTTGTGGAACAGGCTGTACTTGCCGAAATCAAGGTGATAGCGATGACCCATCGCCATTCCGTAAATCATCTTGTGCATCAGAAGTGTCGCCGTCGCATCCAGCTTATTTGCCGGGAGCGTGTCAATCGTGAACAGATCCACCCAGAGATGGTTGAGCTTTCCGCCGTAGAACTTCATCTCCTCGGACTCCTCATGGGTACGGCTGTTCTTGTAAATAATTCTCGCCGTAAAATCATAGAATGCTTTTCCGTCCCGGTAGCTCCACGGCATCACAAGTTCCATCGTGTCCGGAAGCTCCCGGCGAACTACTTTCATAAATGCCTCATAGTTGTTTCTCGTGAATGCCACATCGGCATCGTCATCCCACGGGATAAACCCTTTGTGGCGCACAGCTCCGAGAAGCGTGCCCGCATCCAGCATGTATCGAATCTTATATTTTCGGCAAATCCGATCGATCTCCTTGAGAATCTTCAGATTTGTCTCATGCACTCTGGTCAGATCATATTCCATATCGTATCCTTACGCTCCCTTCTCTACTTCTGTGCGTCCAGTGCCTCCTTGACCGTCTCTGCCATATAGTCGATCATCTCATCCGTCATTCCCGGATAAACGCCAATCCAGAACGTGTCTCTCATGATTCGATCGGTCACAGCCAGATCTCCGACAACGCGGTATCCGGTTCCACTCTCGCGCATCTGGTCAAAGCACGGATGCTTGATTAAGTTTCCTGCAAACAGCATACGAGTCTGCACACCCTTCTTCTCCACATACTGAACAAGGGCATTTCGGTCAACACCCTCCTTGCAGGTAATCAGAAAACCGAACCAGCTCGGACGTGATCCCGGACATGCCTCCGGCAGAATCAGTCTGTCCTCCGTTCCGGCAAGTGCCGTCTTCAAACGGTCGAAATTGTGTCTGCGGCGCTCCACAAATCCCGGGAATTTATCAAGCTGTGCACAGCCGATCGATGCCTGAAGATCCGTTGCCTTTAAATTATATCCAAAATGGGAGTACACATATTTGTGATCGTAACCGAGAGGAAGCTCTCCGTACTGACGATCAAAACGATGACCGCAGAGATTATCTCGTCCGGACGGGCAGACACAGTCGCGTCCCCAGTCGCGGAACGAGCGGATGATCTTGTTTAACAGCGGATTGTCCGTGTAGACAGCTCCACCTTCTCCCATCGTCATGTGATGAGGCGGATAGAAACTTGAAGTTCCGATGTCTCCGATCGTTCCGGTAAAACGCTCCTCGCCGTCAATCTCATACCGGCTTCCGAGTGCATCACAGTTGTCCTCAATCAGCCACAGGTTATGGCGATCGCAGAAGGATTTGACTGCACCGAGGTCAAACGGATTTCCAAGCGTATGTGCAATCATCACTGCCTTCGTCTTCTCGGAATAAGCAGACTCCAGCCGGGTCACATCGATGTTGTACTGCGGAATCGTCACATCGACAAAGACCGGAACAGCGCCATACTGGATCATCGGTGTTACGGTCGTCGGGAAACCTGCTGCGACCGTAATGACCTCATCCCCGCGCTTTATCTGACGATCTCCGAGAAGCGGAGAAGTCAATGCCATAAACGCATTCAGGTTCGCAGAGGAACCGGAATTGACAAGCGAGCAATATCTGACTCCGAGATACTTTGCCAGCTTTGCCTCAAACTCATCGGTGTAGCGTCCCGACGTCAGCCAGAACTCCAACGCACTGTCCACAAGGTTGACCATCTCATTTGCATCGTAGACTCTCGATGCATACGGGATTCTATCTCCCGGCTCAAACTCTTTTTTATTTTTGATGTGGTAATTCTCACAGTAGTCTGCCACCAGATCCAGAATCTGCTGGCGTGCCTCTTCCTGTTTCTTATCCATCTTGCAATCCATCCTTTCTCTCACCGCTTCATTTTTCACGTTTTCTCAAACAACAACCCTAAAACTCCCGAATCTGGCAGTCGGTAACCTCGAGCATATCCTCGCCGTCAAGGTAGGCTTTCGACCACTCCACAGTCTTTTCAAGTGCCTCCGCAATATGCCATCTCGGTTGCCATCCGAAGACATGCTTGATGTGAGAACAATCGAGTTTCAGGAAGTTCGCCTCGTGAGGGCCTCCGTCATGCTGGTTCTCCCAGTCTGCCTGATCGCCCCAGGCATCGCAGAACAGCGTCACAAGCTCTCCTGTCGTCACACAGTCGCACTCATCCGGTCCCACGTTGTAGTATCCGGCATATGCTCCGTCCTCATACTGTCTCTCAAGAATCTCAAGATAAGCAAATAACGGCTCCAAGACATGCTGATACGGGCGTGTGGAATACGGATTTCTCACGCCGATCGTCTTTCCGACTGCCATCGCACGAACGCAGTCCGGGATAATTCGATCATTCGCAAAATCACCGCCACCGATCACATTTCCGGCACGGGCCGTCGAGATCGCACACCGTCCATCCTGGAAGAACGATTTCTGATAGCTGTGCGTCACAAGCTCGGAGCAGGATTTGCTGTTGGAATATGGATCATATCCATCGAGCGGATCGCACTCGCGATATCCATATTCCCACTCGCGGTTCTCATAGACCTTATCGGTCGTCACATTGAGAAGCGACTTCACTGAAGGCGTCTGACGCGCACACTCAAGCAGGTGAACGGTTCCCATCACATTCGTCTCGTAGGTGTAAACCGGATCTCGATAAGAATCTCTTACGATCGGCTGTGCTGCCAGATGAATCACAAGCTCCGGCTGTACGCGGTCAAATACCTTCTTCATGGCACTGAAATCACGGATGTCTCCGATCACCGAATCCATCGTATCCTCAAGTCCGAGAATCTGAAACATCGAAGGTTCTGTCGGTGGCTGAAGCGAAAATCCTGTCACCTTTGCCCCTGCCAATGTCAGAATCCGGCAAAGCCACGAACCCTTAAATCCGGTATGACCGGTCACAAGAATCCGTCTTCCTCTATAAAATTTTTCACACGCTTCCAGATTGTATCTGCTCATCTTCAACCACCTCTCCACCTTTTCTCTCTCCGACTCTCTTCGACTTTCGCCCTCTCGGCATTTCTTGATTATGATTTTCCAGTTACAATTTTTTAATCTAATCTTATCTAAGCCTAACTAATCTTTCCAGATTTTCCACGGAGCCTGCTTCGACTGCCACAGCTCCTCCAACTTTTTCATCTCTCTCTGCGTGTCCATGCACTGCCAGAATCCATCATGGTAGAACGACATCAGCTCACCCTCACTTGCAAGTCTCTGCATCGGCTCCTGCTCAAATACAGTCTGATCGTCCTTCAGGTAATCGAACACCTGCGGATTCATCACCATAAATCCGCCATTGATGACTGCTCCGTCTGAATCGGATTTCTCGCGGAATGAACGGATCACATTGTCCGGTCCGATGTCGAGAACGCCTTTTTGCTGACCGATGTTTACCGTCGTGATCGTCGCGATGCGTCCGTGACTCTTATGGAATTTCACGAGTGCCTCGAGATCGACGTTGCAGACTCCGTCGCCGTAAGTCAGCATGAACGGCTCATCGCCGATGTACGGCTGAATCCGTTTGACACGACCACCCGTCATCGTGTGAAGACCGGTGTCCACGAGCGTCACCTTCCACGGCTCTGCATAGTTGTTGTGGACTTCCATCTTGTTGTTTGCAAGATCAAAGGTCACATCTGAGGTGTGGAGGAAATAATCCGCAAAGAACTCCTTCACCACATACTGCTTATATCCCAGACAGATCACGAAATCATGGAAGCCAAATTCCGAGTAATATTTCATGATATGCCAGAGAATCGGTCTGCCTCCGATCTCAATCATCGGCTTCGGCTTCAGATGGCTCTCTTCACTGATTCTCGTTCCAAGACCTCCTGCAAGAATTACTACTTTCATAAATGTATTTCCTTTCTCTTCTCTGTACTTCTGCTTCTGTACAGTAACCTCTATCCTACTCTGCACTCTTCTGTGTTTTTTGTACTCCATATTCTCTACTTTACTCTGCCGTCATCTTCAAAAGCAGGGCGAGCTTCGTCGTTCCTCTCTGCTCCATCGCATTCGGAACAAAGAAATTCGTCTCAAACCGAAGCGTCACAACATCATATGGCTCTGCCTCGATCTCTGTCTCCACCGAAGTCTCCGTAAAGTGCAGGTAATCGACCGGCTCGTCATTGACATAGACCGTCAGCCACTGGTCGTCCGTCAAATCACGCGGATAAGTAAAACTCAGATGAATCTTTCCTGTCTTTCCCGCCATGACCTGAACCTTCGATTTCTCATCAATCCATCCATCATCGTAAAATCCGTAGATCGGACGGCACTTGAACGTCTTGACCACATGGGTCACATCCTGAAAACGATTGTGCTCCGGGTCTTCCTGAATCACGAGCATGTTGTCATCGACAAGACCGAACTGACGCACATCACTCACATGAACAACGCGTGTGCTCTCCTCTCTCTTGAGCGGATCGAAAACACGGAAAAAGTTTTCCGCGGTGAAATCCTCCATCTCAAAATTTTTTCCGACGACGAAGATATTTTTCCCGAAGATTCCGACCCCATAATTGCCGTAGGTCTCCTCCGCGAGAGAGTTGTATCTCTCCTGATCTGCCCAGTAATACAAATTCGGGTACAGACCACGATAATAATTCTCAACCGGAAGCATCAACACAACATAGACCGTCAACACAGACAGATACGGAAAAGCCTGAAGCCAGATTCCTTTTTCTGCCATTCCTTCCGTCAGCACACCGTAAATCCACGCCATAAACAAGAGCGCCGTCGCATAGGAAACATAGACCCATCTCATCTCCACGCGGATCGTCACACTTGAGCAGGCAATGCACGCGCCGATAAACATCACAAACAATACAACGGTCTGGATTCTCTCCACGCGCTTCGCCTTTTTCTGAATCAGGCGTATAAACAGCGCAACAACCATCACAATCAGCATCAGATCTGCGATCGCAATCATCATCAGGACCCAGAGCGGAGCCTCGCGGAAGTTCTGACCGTTTAAATGCTCCGGTCCCGCATTGATTCCAAACAGGTAGGCAATCTGGCTAAGCGCAAACTTAATCACAGAGCTGACCGACATCGTATCTGCGACATCTGTTCCACCGGTTCCAGCCGGTGCAACCGTGCCGATCACAAAGAAACGGATCAGCTGAACGACTGCAAATGAGACCGCCGGTGCAATCCACTGGCGCACATCCTTTTCCTTGCGGAACAGAAGCACGAGGAAAAACAGCGGAAGAAGCACCATGTATCGCTCATGGACAAAGCAGACTGCAAAGTAGAGTCCGCTCGCAAGAAACATCCGGCGTTCTCCCTTTCCGTCATGCTCATGCAAAATCTGGTACAGAAGATAAAGAATCGAAATTGCGAGCCACAGTGCCATCGTCTCCATCAGTCCAAGTGCCTGTCCAATCTGATAGTAGGACATGCGGGACATCAAAAAAATCAGCGCAAACAGAATTCCTAAATATCTGCTTCGGCTGAAACTGCGCGCCATCCGGTAAAGTGTGTATGCAAGACCAGTGTTTAACAGGATATTGAACGGGACATACCAACCCACATGCGGTCCAAAGATCGCCATCTCGATCCATGCCACTAAATTATAGAGAAAACGGCATCTGCTTCCGCCGAACGTGAAGATCGCCTGGAGAAAAGACTCTGAATTGTAACTGTACCACTGATACAGATCATCCATATAAAGTCCCTTGATCTCCATATGCCGATTGACAAAAAAAGCAAACGCCCCAAGCAGGCACACAATCAGAAGCTCTGACCTCCACTCAATCTGACGTTTGACAAAACTGTGCTTGAGATCTTCCCCCTCCCTGTCTTTTCTCTGTACACGTTTTCTTTCCATGATAACTCTCCTAAATGATAACTCTCCTAAATATATTTTCTATTCTCGCCTACTTCTCATAGGCAGAATATGCCCCGCGGTAAAAAAACATCAGCACACGGACAATCCAGTCGGGCCAGATCTTTTGGTACATCTCTGTCTCCTCTTTTGAGCGCCGGTTGTTCTCGATGCACGCCTTCGTCGTCGCCCCGTCGTGAATCCGGTAGCCGATCAGCGGACGTTCCTCACAGATAAACCGTCCCTCTTGTCCCGCAAACTTCCACATCATATCCCAGTCCAGCGCAAACTTGTACGGGGAATCAAAGAGCGGTCTTTGAAGCAGCTCCAGATTGTAGGTGCAGGACGGGCAGATAATCGGATTTCCAAACATCAGAGCCATCCGCTTGATTCCGGTTCTGTCCGCAAGCGGGCGCAGACGCAGGGGCAGACGCAGAAGTTTCTTTACAAAGTGGATCAGTCCTGGCTGTTCGGTCTTTCCATTCCGGAGAATCACACAGTCTGTCGTAAATACCGAAGCATCCGGATACCGCTCCCAGCAATCTTTCACTGCCTTCGTATAATCCCGGTGGTAAACATCATCCTGATGCGTGATCGTCACAAGGCGTGTCTTCGCATTTGCACACGCAAAGTTCCAGTCCTCCTGAATATCGCTCTGTCCCTCGCGCACAAACAGCGGAAGGTCATATTTCTTTGCGATCTCCTCAATAAACGCGCTCGGCGTCGAGGTACACAGGATAATCTCTGACGGCTCCGACTGGCGTTTCAGCGAGCGGATACACTCCTCCAAATACGGAGAATCCTTATACGCACAGACCGCAAATGTGTGATCGATGTGATTCATTATTCCCATTACTCCTTAAAAAAGTGCTCCTCAAGCATCAGACAGAGTGCATGATAGACCGGAAGATGAAGCTCCTGAATCTTAAACGTCTCAGACTCCGGCACAATGATTGCGACATCCGCGCGCTTTCCGAGGATTCCACCGTTCTTTCCGGTCAGTCCGATCACGGAAATTCCCTTCGCCTTCGCCGTCGTCACCGCATAGTCAATGTTCTTGGAATTTCCAGACGTGGAAATCGCCAAAAATACATCTCCCGCTCTGCCATATCCACAGACCTGCTGAGCAAACGTCATATCTCCGTTGACATCATTCGCAAATGCAGTCGAAAGTCCTGCATGTCCGGTCAGTGCAATCGCCATAAGTCCACCCTGAAGTGAGCGCGCAAGCTCCTCCCCATGCTCCGGACTTTCCTGACAGATCTTCTGCCAAAGCTCATCCGGCAGAGGTCTGCGCTTTACAAATCCCTTCATCAACTCTCCGACAATGTGCTCGGAATCCGCACAGCTCCCGCCATTTCCCGCAATCAGAAGTTTTCCGTCATGCTCATAGCAGGTTCTGAGCAGTTCATAAGCATTTAAAATCTCCGTCTTCACAGCTTCCAGCTTTGGATAGCGCTCTGTCAGCTCATCAAGAATCTTCGCTTCCTTCTCTGATAATCCCTGTGTCATGTCTCCTGTTTTGTTCCTTTCTCAAGATCATTGCTTTTCAAGATTTCCTCTACCGCCTCAAGAAGCGTGTCGGCGTAAAAATCCCACGGAAGGCTCTCTCCCTCGTGCAAATTTTCTTCTGCCTCCGCTCTCTCTTCAGCTCCATAACCGGTTCCGACCAGAATCGTGTGCACACCGTAATTACGCCCGGCTTCCACATCGATCTTCTTATCTCCGATCATCCAGGAATGTTCCTTATCAATCTCATAGTACTGCTCCGCCATCTCAAACATCCCCGTCTCCGGTTTCCGGCAGTGACAGGCTTTCTTGTAAATACCGATTCCGTGTTCCGGGTGATGCGGGCAGTAAAAGAAGTGATCGATCTGCGCACCCTGCGGTGCGAGAAGTTCATTCATATAGGCATGCAAACTGACTACCTCATCCTCCCCGTAGTATCCCCGTGCGACACCTGCCTGATTCGTCACCACAACAAGACGATAACCTGCCCGCTTGAGCTCACCAAGTGCCTCTGCGACTCCGGGCAGAAGCACGAGATCCTCTTTTCTGTGCAGATAGTTGACTTCCTCATTCAACGTGCCATCCCGGTCAAGAAAAATCACTCTCTCCATCGTCTCCTGACTGTCCTCCCATGTTCGATCTGTTACGGTTTTCTTAGTGTTTTCATTATTCTTAGTACTCTCATTGTTTTATTTTCTGAGCACTTACACTTCAAACTTGTAATCCCCGTTGGGCAGATGAACCTTCACCTCGTTGTAATCCCAGCGATCCTCATCTGCAATCCATGACTGGGCACCGCGAAGCTCAAAGTTCCAGTCTGCAATCTGACCGCCGACCTGCTCCATGCGCTCTGCAACCTTATGCTTGACATTGTACGGGCAATACATCAGAAGATAACCGCCTCCGCCCGCTCCGAGGAGTTTTCCGCCGAGTGCGCCCGCCTTCTTTGCCTCCTCATAGAGCGCATCGATCTGCGGGTTCGTGATCTTACTGCTCATGCGCTTCTTGCTCTCCCAACCATAGTCGAGAAGTTTTCCGAAGCTGTGAAGATTTCCCTTCAAAAGTTCATCCTTCATCGCATAGGCAAGCGCCTTGACCTCGCACATCGCGTCAAACGCATCCTTCTTCTCGTAGTTCTTGACCTGGTCCTGAATGATATTTGCAGAAACATGGATATTTCCGGTGTAGCACAGAAGCAGGTTGTACTGCAACTCATGAATAATGTCTTTCTTGATTCGAAGCGGGTTTACGACTACGTTGTTTCGTCCGTGAAACTCAATGAAATTGAAACCACCGAACACTGCTGCATATTGATCCTGGTATCCTCCGGCAATCTTCAGATCCTCGCGCTCTACCTGATAAGCGAGATCGGCAAGACGGTATCCATCCATCTCAATGCCCTTCCAGCGCGCCATTGCGACAAGAAGTGCCACCATCACCGTCGAGGATGTTCCAAGTCCCGATCCTGGCGGTGCATCACACTGCAAATAAACCTCACAGCCCTGCTTGATCTCCATCGCTTTGAGTGCCGCAGTGACGAGATCAAGTCTGCCGTCATACACATAGTTCTCTCTTGTATTGTATTTGACCGTCATATCAAAATCAAGCGAGTGCACGATAATCTGATCGTCTGTTCTCGGCACAATCGAACAGTACGCATACTTATTGATCGTACTGCCGATAATCGCTCCTCCCTGCTCCACACAGAAAGGTGCTACATCTGTACCGCCTCCGCCAAAGCTCACGCGCAGAGGTGCTCTCCCTCGAATTACCATCGGATCACCCCTTTCTCCACATCGTCCATAAACTGATAATATGCCTCCGGAATTCCGATGTCGATAAAATAGCCATCGTGTACAAATCCGCCGAGTCTCCGCTTCTCGCCGAGCCACTTCGGAATCATCTCATTTTCAAGAGAAACTTTTCCTTCCGGAATCTCGTCGAGAAGCTCTCTCTTCATATAATAAATTCCGCCGTTGATCGTTCCCGGACGCGCCTCACTCGTCTTCTCATTGAATCCTGTGAGCATGCCCTGATCGAGAGTCGCCTCGCCGTAGCGGGAAATATCCGGAACTTCCCGGAGCACAAGAGCCAGATCCAGATCCTTCTCTGCCTGCATCTGCGCAAGTCTGCTGTAATCGATCTGATAGAACGTATCCGCATTCAACACATAGAAGGCATCCTCCGTCACGAGCTTTCCTGCATTCTTGATCGCACCGGCAGTTCCGAGAAGCTCCTTCTCGTAGGCATACTGAATCTTAATCGGAGTCTGATCCGGAGCGGTAAAACGGCTTCCATCCCCGAAATACTCCTCCACCATTGATCCCTTATAGCCCACTGCAAAGATGATGTCCGTGATTCCATGCTTTGCAAGCTCATGAACCACATACTCCATAAATGGTTTATCCTGTATCAGTGCCATTGGCTTTGGTCTGTCGCTCACCACACTGCGTAAACGCGTTCCAAGACCGCCTGCGAGTAAAATTGCCTGCATTTTTCATTCTCCCATATTGCTAAAATATTGTTCTTTTGGTTGTCCAACCGTACACGTTTCCATTAACTACCCGAACAGTATATCATTTTCTTGTCAAAGATTCCACCCACTTCATAAATCTGTAAGTAAGAGATTTTTTTAGAAATGAAAAACCCACCAGGAATCCGTCTCTCTTCCTGGCAGGTTATCCTCCAAATTTTTTCAGCCTATATATAATCCTATATACACAAACTATCACAATATCTCTGTTGTAAACCATCTATGGCTCCGATGGCGGGAAAGTGCAGGCAAACCCGTGTGAGACGTTGGTGTTTAGGCTGTGTCTTTTACAGCCTTATGCACCATTACGTCGAACCCGGAGCGAAAGCGCGTTTGCATGACTTTACCCGCCTGAGGAGCCCCCAAAATTTTCACATTTAGATCTTATCTCTTAAAATCATCCTCAATCCGCTTCCACGCCGCATCCATGCTGAAATGCTGGCGGATATAGGTCTGAGTCTTCTCACAGAGCGCACGGCAATCATCCGGATTCTGGTAGAGGCGAACCGTCGTCTTGGCAAACTGCTCCGGATCATCCTCGACGAGAAGCACATCCTCGACATTCGGAATTCCCTCAGCTCCGACAGATGTCGTGACGATCGGCGCTCCGTTGTAGATTGCCTCGACAACCTTACCCTTTACGCCTGCTCCATACCGCAGAGGAACCACAACGATTCGACTCGTCGCATAGAGCTCGCTCAGCTCTTCTTCCGAGACAAAGCCCTTAATGATCACGCCATTTCCCGGCTCTGCAAGCGCCTTGATTTCATCGGTCACCTTCGATCCGACCACATAGAAATCCGGCGGGGTCTGACCGAGTGCCTGCATCTTCTCACGAATCCGCGGATAGATCTCCTTCACGAACCACAGAACGGCATCAGCGTTCGGCGGATGTGCGAAACCTCCAACAAAGAGCAGTCCTTCCCTCTTCGCAAAATCTTCCTGAATATCACTCTTGAACTCATCAAAGACATAAGCTGTGATGTCCTTGACATTGATCGTCGGATCGATCTCATGGATCGCATCACGCTCCACATAGGACGGGTAATAGGAAACCGCTGCCTTGCTCATCAGCGTCAGCTCCACGGATTTCCAGTATTCGGCATTCTCGCGGATCTTCGGATCTCCGGTGATCTGGTACTCTCTGCTCTCTCTGAGGAAATGCAGATCATGACCATAGTAAATCACCTTGATATCCGTGTTGTCGAGAATGTAGTCGACATACTTCGATGCAATATGCGGACGATTCAGATAAGCGACTGCAATGTCATCGCCGTGATCTCTGAGCCAATCCCAGATCTTCACCTGATACTCCGGTCCGTAGAGCACTTCGATTCCCATCTGCTCAAGCGTCGTCGTGTACGGCTCCTCATGCATGAAGTTATCACCGAGGAATTTTACGACAAATCCCTTCTTGATGAACATCTTCAGATACTCAAACGTCGTCTTGGAACCGGCATCCTTGTCGTAGGTCGGCACATAGTGGTCAACGACAAGAATAATCGGCTTGCCCTTACTGCGCTCACGTGCGCGGAACGGATCCGGATTGCCATCATTCTCACACTGCTTCTTAAACTCCTCCGCCCACTTTTCCTTAAGCTTCTTGGAGTTTGCAACCTGATAACGCTTGAGTCCAGTTCCCTGCACATCGGTTCCGTTGGAAACGCCCTCGAAATGAATCACTTTTGAGAGTGGCTGATAAACCACGCGGTATCCGGCTTTTCTGACCTCAAATGCGAGATCGGAATCCTCGCAATATGCCGGTGCAAATCGGGTGTCAAAACCTCCGATCTGCTTCCACAGATCAACGGACAGCAAAATCGCCGCTCCCGAGATATAGTCGACATCCTTGACGTAGTTGTACTCCGGCTTATCCGGATTATCGAGACGACCGTAATTCCAGCCGGAACCATCGCTCCAGATGATTCCACCTGCCTCCTGAAGTCGTCCATCCGGGTATACGAGCTTCGATCCTACCATTCCGATCGTCGAGTCAGACTCGATCAGCTGAACGAGCGAAGAGAGCCACCCTTCTGTCACCTGCGTGTCGTTGTTGAGGAACATCACATACTTACCACGGGCATGGCGCGCCGCATTGTTGCAGTTTCTGAGGAAGCCCTGGTTCGTGCTGTTTCGGCAGATCACAAGCCCCTCCGCAAACTCACCGAGACGAGAGGTTGCATCGGTCGACACATCATCCGCGATGATCACCTCATACGTCACATCCTTCGTGTGCTCAAGAATCGAGAGCAGGCACGCATAGGTGTAGTGAATCTGATTGTAAACCGGAATCACAATCGATACCTGCGGGTTCTCGACCTTCTCAAAGTGAATCTTTCCGTGCTGACGGTAGATCTCTCCGATGTTGAAATCTCCATCGCGCAGATTACGTCCCTCCGGAGTCGAGTATAACTTCATCGAACGGATCGGATGCATCAGGTATTCCTTCTTATAAGAAAGGCGTTTGCGCTCCACCGATCCTCTCGGATATTTCTGATTGAACTTGTCGCCGAGTTTCCGGCGGATCTTAAACAGAATCGCCTCATGCTTGTTGAGGTAGTTGAGCGTCTTTCCGAGTTCTCCGTTCTCATGGCGCAGAGCTGCGATGATTGCCTCAAGGTTTGTCACATGGTTGTTCGTCAAACGCTGTACCTCTGTGATCTTGCGGATCTCCACATCCTTCTCCCGGCTATGAATCTTCATCTGCTCAATGCGCTCTCTCGCACGCGCAAGATCGCTCTCGGTCTGGCGGATCTCGCGGATTCCGCGGGAGTAAACCATGTAGTTGCCAAGATAGAGTTGCTGATTTTCTCCATGCACATAGTTCTGGAAGTTTTCTTCCATCTTGCGGTAGATCTCCGCCATCTGCGGTGTGATCTCAAACATTGCAAGCACACTGTCGAGATCGAGCTGACCGAGAACGCTGTGGTACTGCTCATAGAAATAGTACAGAATCCGGTATTTCACAAAATGTTCCGGAACCGGGAACAGGAAGACCCACTCGTAATCCAGGCAGAAAATACCGTTCTTTGTGAGAAGCATATTTTCAAACAGAGCATCGATGTTGGAAACCTTGCAGGCGGTATCGCTCGCAAGAACGCCCTTTTCCTCATCGGTCAGCCCCACTCCAAAAACTTCGTCAAACTCCTCTGTCTCTGAAAATGCACTGCGATACTCCGGAGCAATGTCATAAATCTGCCCCATCGCCTCCTTGAGCGCCATCGCCGGAACCTGTCCGTTCTGGATCTGCTCTCCGAGTTTCTCCGCCCAGGTCTGTCCATTCAGATACGGGAAATACGCGGAATTTCCGTTTTTCTCGCAGAATGCCTTTGCAACCTTGAGCGTACGGTGCTGATTGGTCAGTGCCTGATACTTTTTCTCAAATGACCAGATATGCTCTGCCCCGTCAAGGCTCAGAGCCGACTTCTCAACATAGCGCTTCCAGACTTTGTTTGCGTGACCCAGAGTTCCTGCATTCTGAACCGATGACGATGCCAAGTTTGCACTTGCCGACTGCTCGTTCTCTGCGCCCTCTGTACCTGCGCCAGCAGAAACCTGCACTTCCTGCAAATTCTCATACGGTGCCGGTGCACTCTGCTCAGTCAGTCGCTCACAGATACAGGTCTTGATCTGGAACTGCTCTCTGCGCGTCTTATTGTACTTGATATAAATCCGGCGGTCGCTTGCCTGCATGCTTGCGTTCGCCTGCCAGAATACAAGATAGGAGTTTGCATACAAGTCAAAGACACCTGCCTCGCAGACCTCATCAAACTTCTCTCCCATATCCATCATGTGATACGGCGGATAATCATACGCTGGCGTCACTCGCGTCAGATCTCCCTTTTTCGGAAGATACTGATCGGAATAAATACTGACCGGTGTGCGGTAATCCGGCATCGGATAGTAAAACTCTGCCCGACCGGACATACTCACAGTCTTTTCTGTTCCATAGAGAAGCTCGAGAATCTGCTTCTTGGAAAGTGCATTCTCATCCCCCCTGCTTCCGGCAAAATACTTCATGCCGAGCGTATTTGCAACTGCAATAATCAAAACTCCATCCGGTGCAAGCAGGGACTTCGCCGTTTGAATCTGCTCCTCATACGGAGCCTCAAGCGTTCCCGCAAACACAATGTAATCGTATTTCTGTTCTGATTTCTGGGCATCCTCCGCCTCTTTTTTATGCTTCTGCGCATAATCAGAGAGCGTGCCCTCCTCATAGCGAATGTTTGGCGCACCCGGATACCGCATCTGCACGGTCTCAAGCGCCTTCTTGCTCTCATCAAGAACCGTCACCCGGCTCACACTTCTGCGGAACAGTCCGGTCATCGCACCGTAATCCGCACCAACCTGCAACAGAGAAGCGTCCGACTTAAAGTCATACCACTCAAGCAGAAGCTCTCTCTGCCCGGAGAGCGCATACAGATAATCCAGGCGCGTATTCTGCTCGAGAATTTCCCGGACATTTCCCTTGTGCTCTTTTAAGAGTGCCTGTATTTCCTCATCAATCTTTTTCATGCTTTTAATTTCCTTTTTCTTCCTGCGTGCCCGATGGCTTCAAAACTGCCTCGACCTCAGATTCCATATCGTAAACGCCCACGGTGTTCTTGTTGGAGATGACCGTGATATTGGCAATGTCGTACAGACGATGATAAACCGTGTGCTCGCCCTGCTCAAATCCGGTACAGCTCATCGAGAGCAGATATTCTCCGCCCTGAAGCGTCATCTTCTGGCGGAAGCAGACCTCATACTCATCTCCAT
Source organism: Brotaphodocola catenula (assembly GCA_020686985.1). GTDB lineage: Bacteria > Bacillota > Clostridia > Lachnospirales > Lachnospiraceae > Brotaphodocola > Brotaphodocola catenula. The sequence continues at coordinate 52,739 of JAJEPU010000010.1, read as the reverse complement.
CCTTGACCGGACGGATATCCGCTCCCTCAAACATCGTATTCGTTCCCGTCAGATCAGCACCCTTCTTATCCTTAATTGTATAGGTAAAGATCGGTGCCTGAATCGTATCATAGAAATGAATGCGCTCACGAATCTCAAAATACTCTCCCTTGAGGAGCAGATTTGTGAGGTTTCCTCTCTCATCAAACAGACCGAAGTCATAGAGCTCTGCCTTTCCATTTCCATACTCGGTCTTGCTCGGGTTGATCGTCAGCTTGTCACGCATCAAGCCCTGATGCACTGTTTTCTGATGACCACCTGCACTCTTTCCGGTCTTAGAATCCGAAGTTCCTGATCCTGACTTTGCAGAATTCTCCTCATCCCCGATTCCACCGGAGAAATCATTCATCTCGGCAAGCTCTTCCTCAAGCGCCCCCATCTGGTTCGCAAGGATCTTCTTGTAGAGATCGACCATCTTGCCCGGCGCTCCCTCTGCGACGTAATGTCCCTTATTTAAGAGGACAACCCTGTCACAGTATTTGATGACACTTCCCATATCATGCGTAACCATCAGAATCGTCGTTCCGTTCTTGCGAATCTCCTCCATTCTGCGGTAACACTTTGACTGGAAGAAGACATCTCCTACCGAGAGCGCCTCATCGACAATCAGAATCTCCGGCTCAACATTGATCGCGAGCGCAAATGCGAGGCGGACAAACATACCACTCGAGTAAGTCTTTACCGGCTGGTAGACAAAATCCCCGATATCCGCAAATTCCAGAATATCCGGCAGTTTCTCCTCCATCTGCTTTCTCGTGAATCCCATCATCGTTCCATTCATGAACACGTTCTCGATTCCGGTGTAATCCATGTTGAATCCGGCTCCAAGCTCGAGGAGTGCCGAGATCACTCCGCTGACGCGCACATTTCCAGAAGTCGGGGTCAGAACACCGGTGATGATCTTTAAGATCGTGGACTTTCCCGATCCGTTCGTTCCGATGATGCCTACGGTCTCGCCCTTCTTGACATTAAAAGAAATATCACTCAGCGCAAAAAAGTCCCTGTGATAATTCTTATGGGTGATGCTAAGAGATTCCTTCAGCCGGTCAATCGGCTTCTCATATAGTTTATAAATCTTACTTACATTTTGTACCTGAATTGCATATTCGTTGTCTGAAGACATGAAATTTCCTTTCGTTTCTCTCGAGCGTGCCAGAAAATGCAGAGCTTACATTCAGCTCTCAAATACCAATTCCGGCACACGCTTCCTACTTCGAGGAGCATTATACCATTTATTCCACGCAGGTGCAAGGAATCCCATTTCTTTCTTCCCGTGGTTTTTCTTTTCAGTTACTGTACACGGGTAGGCATTTTCTGAACTGAAAATGCCGTATGATACAGTGGTAGTAGCAGATTTTGCCGATTTGGAATGCGAAGCATCGGCAAAATCCGTTGCTGTTTGCGCAATGCGTGAACAGTAACAACTTTTTCTGTTCCAACAGCAGATACTCTGTTTCTGCTGATACTATCCATACTGGCATTGGAATCGGCACATTCCATCCGGTTTCTGTATGGGCATTTTTTATCCGGAATAACGGAAAAATCATTAACTGCATTTTATTATGCATGCTCCTATGCAAAGGTTGATTATTCCAGATTTATGAATACCACTGCCCGGATTGCATTAAAGTTGATACCAGATTCCTTACAGACACAACCGGTATTTCTGTGTGTTGACGATACGATGGTACCAAAGTTTGGCACAAAATTTGAAAATGTTTCAAAACTATTTGATCATGCCACACACAACGGTTCCAACTATCTGAATAGGCACTGCTTTGTGAGCATCATGCTCTGTGTACCCGTCTGGAATGGGGATAAGGTATCTTATCTTTCCGTTCCTCTGGGCTATCGTATGTGGCAGAAAAAAGAATCCAAACTGGAACTGGCAGCCTCCATGATCCGGCAGATTATGCCTGAATTTCACAACAAGGAACATGTCATCGTTCTTTGTGACAGTTGGTATACAAAACAAAATCTGGTGTCTATTGTTGACGAATATCCAAATCTGGATCTGATCGGTAATGCAAGGATTGATTCTGTCATGTATGATCTTACACCTGAACGAACCGGTCACCGGGGACGTCCTGTCAAACATGGAAAACGTCTTTCGGTTGAAACAGATTTTACTTTTTCAGATGAAACGATTGGCAATTACTATACCAGTGTCCGCCGGGTTCTGACAAGGATTTTCGGCAACAGGGAAGTCCTTGCGTATGTCACTAATACCCAAAAACAGCATGGTACAAAAAGATTGTTTTTCAGTACAGTTTTCCCGGAAAATCTGCCGATTTTTTGCGCCTGTCAGGAAAAAGCACCACGAAATCAGACTGACAGTGACTGGATGAAATATCTTCCACTGTTACTGTATTCGTTTCGCTGGAATATTGAAACAAGCTACTATGAACAAAAAACTTTCTGGTCTTTTTGTAACTACATGGTGCGGAGCTGCAAAGGAATTGAACTGCTGGTCAATCTGATTAATATCAGTTACTGTGCTATGAAGATTCTGCCCTATCAGAACGAACATTTTTCTGAGTATCGCACAAAAAGCGTACAGGAGTTTCGTTTTGAATTAAGTCAGGGTATTCGCAGTCAGATATTTTTTGCCACTTTCGTGAAAAATATCGAAATACACATAAAATCAAATGCTATGATAGAGGCGTTAAAACAGCTGGCTTACCAACAAGTCTACCATTTATAAAGCTGTAAACTGGTGATACCAAAAAGAAGACCAGATAATTTCTGATCTTCCTTGTATCATAAAACGCAGTTTCCGGAATCACATTCCAGGTTGCTCCACCTTCAAGATGCGTCACGCTAACGACACCTGCATGGAGCGGACTCAACTGCTCTGAAACAACACGCCCAAGTTTCTCCACCACAGAAACGGCTGTGGTGATCGGATTGACTCCCAACTGCGGAGTCGCTCCATGAGTCCCCTTTCCACGGATATCAATCCGAAATCCATCTACTGCTGCCATCACACTGCCCGGCTGGATCGATACCTGCCCCGGTCGAAGGGTTGGCTCCACATGAAAGCCGAAAACCTCCGAATATTCGGGCAGATTTCCATTTTTTCGCACATATTCTGCGCCACTGGCGACTTCCTCGGCGGGCTGAAAGACAAAATAAATCGTTTCCTCTAAATTTTCCTTCCTTCTGTTTAGAAGCGAAGCTGTTTTAAGCGCCACTGTCGTGTGAAAATCGTGACCGTAGGCGTGCATACATCCCGGGTACTCCGATGCATAGGGAAGATCCGTCTTTTCCTCGATCGGAAGTGCGTCGATGTCCGCACGAAGGCAGATTATTTTCCCATTTGTACTCCCGGGCTTCTTGCCTTCCACTACCGCAATGACACCCGTCTCTAGCTCAATTGGATGCAGAGTAAGTCCCTCTTTCTTTAAAATCTCACGGATTTTTGCAGTCGTCTCATGCTCCTGAAAACCGATTTCCGGATGTCGATGAAACCAGCGGAACAATTCCTTCCAGTCTCTTTCCATATTTCTTTTCGCCCCATTTACCTAAATATGTAACTCAACTTACAACGGTGCTATGGTCTCTGAGATCGCAACGAGAGTCGTCTCCCAGCAATCTCACCGATCTACCCAATTTGAATCAATCAGAAGGCAATCAGGGGAATTTCTTGCTCACGGCGTGTTAAATCCATTATGCCTGATTTGCCATGCGATAAATCGCAATCATATCTTCTAAATAGAGAACCTTCGCCGATCCTTTATGACCGCCTGTTGCTCTCACACAGGACTCCGCCATCTCCCTGATCTGCTCATCCGTCGGCGCGATCCCAAGTTCTTTAAAGTTGACCGGCATTCCTATCTCGCGGTAAAAATCTTCCATCGCTTCAATTCCCTTGAGCGCAGTTTTTTCATCGGTATCCTCTGGGGTGACTCCCATCACCTGAGTTGCATAGCGCACAAATCTCGGCAAGCAATTTTTATAGACATATCTTGCCCAGCTCGGCCAGATCGCGGAAAGACCGGCACCGTGTGTTACATCAAACATTCCGCCCATTTCGTGTTCCAGCATATGAGACGCAAAATCACCGCCATCATTCCCGCAACCTGTGAGTCCATTGTGGGACAGGCTTCCTGCCCACATCACCTCTGCTCTCGCCTCATAGTTTTCCGGATCGTGATGAAGAATTTTTGCACATTTTATCACTGTGCGGAGAAGTCCCTCTGCAATCTCATCGGTGAGCTCCATATTTCCGCCCTGCGTAAAATATCTCTCCATCGTGTGCATCATAATGTCCGCACAGCCAGATTCCGTCTGATAATCCGGTAGACTCATCGTCAGCTCCGGGTTCATGATCGCAAATTTCGGGCGGGCAATATCGTCGTTGTAGGATCGCTTTTCTCCGGTTTCCTCATTGGTAATCACACAGCTGTTGCTCGTCTCACTTCCCGCTGCCGAGATCGTCAAAATGGACGCAATCGGCAGAAAGTTCTCCGCCTTGCGTTTCTTTGCAAAAAGCTCCCAGACATTCTTTTGTGGCTCTGCCAACCCATAGGAAATCGCCTTTGCAGAGTCAATCACAGAGCCACCGCCAACTGCAAGAATAAAATCAACGTCCTCTCTCTTTCCAAGCTCAATTCCCTCTCTCACTTTCGATAAGCGCGGGTTCGGCACAACTCCGCCCAGCTCCGTATAAGCGACTCCAGATGTTTTTAAAGATGCCTTTACCCGGTCAATCAGACCTGATTTTACAGCACTCTTCCCGCCATAATGGATCAATACCTTTTTCGCACCATACGTCTTAATCAGTTCCCCCACCTGATTTTCTGTACCCTTTCCAAAGATTACTTTTGTCGGGGAATAATACCCAAATCCAAACATGATCCTTCTCCTCCGTATCGTTTCGTGTCATTATCACTTATTTTTGCGACTATTTTGTTTTTTTCCTGTAATTGCAATACTTCATGATACGAATATATCAGAAATCACACCGATTCTCAAGACAATTGGAAGATGAGATGAAGCGGTCAGCAGAGCTGACCAAAAGTTACTGTACATGGAATCGGAATTTTCTGAACTGAAAATTCTGTATAATGCCGTGGTGGATAACTAAATCACTTGTATATTAACCTTGTAATAAAAAATAGAAATTCATAATAATCATAATACTTGCAATTCCCATAAATATAAAATAGATAACCTTACTCCCTTTTGACTCCACTTGCTTTACACAAAATGAAAGATACACAATCCATGCAAAATAGGCAATAAATATCAACCCGCTTCTATAAAAAATAGCAGAAAGAAAAAATAGCGTATTAACAATTTTCATCCCATTTTCAGAAAAGAGTATTTCTTTGATTCTACGCATATCACACCTCCACAACGCTCTGCTCATTTATTTGATACGCGATTAATTTCCTCTTTCAATGCCTTAATCTCTTCTAAAATAATCACCGTACATCCAACTATAAGTCCCGCCAAAAGAATAATCCCTCCATAAATAGGATATAAAAAGGATTCTGCGACACCACCACCAAGCACATTGGACAATAAGGACCAAATCCCTGCTCCCGGAAAAACCATCAATGCAAACATAGCAATCATGGCAATCAAAATTTTACTCATTATGCTCCACCTCCATTCAAACCACTGCCTTTTTTGTGCGCTTCTTTTTGTTTCATAATCTCATCTTTCTTCCAAGTTGCCAACAAGATTTCCATCCGTTATATCTGTTATTATTATAATATATCGTATTAATATCTGACAATAAACAGCAACTTACCGTTTTCTTACGTATTTCTTTGCAAAATATTTTTCACCCTCATGTTTCAACAAACCGTGTAATAAAAAAATGGAGCCTGACTTTCGCCAAGCTCCATTTTCGCCATCACTGACCATCACTCATATTTTCTTCAAATATATCAACTGTATAATTGTTCTGTCAGCTGAATCCATGTACATTTATGCATCAAAAAAACACGTTTTACAGGTGAAGGACACGGTCACGGATTTCCTGCGTGCGTCCCTGGTTCCAGAACTGTGTTCCGATATATCCGCAGGTACGGCGGGCAACGGACATCTTATCCTGATTGTGGTTTCCGCAGTTCGGGCACTCCCAGATCAGCTTACCGGTCTCATCCTCGACGATCTTGATCTCGCCATCGTAACCACAACACTCACAGTAATCGCTCTTCGTGTTCAGCTCCGCATACATGATATTGTCATAGATGAACTTCATCACGGACAGAACAGCCGGAATGTTGTTCTGCATGTTCGGAACCTCAACGTAGCTGATTGCGCCACCCGGAGACAGCTTCTGGAACTCGGACTCGAATTTCAGCTTGCTGAATGCATCGATCTCCTCAGTCACATGAACGTGGTAGCTGTTCGTGATGTAGTTCTTGTCGGTAACGCCCTTGATGATGCCAAAACGCTTCTGTAAGCACTTTGCAAACTTGTAGGTCGTGGACTCCATCGGTGTGCCGTATACAGAGTAGCTGATGTTCTCTGCCTTCTTCCACTCAGCGCACTTGTCATTGAGGCGCTGCATAACTTTGAGTGCAAATTCCTTGCCCTCCGGGGAGGTGTGGGACTTACCCATCATGCGAACGCACATCTCATGAAGACCTGCATAGCCAAGAGAGATCGTGGAATAACCGTCAAACAGCAGTTTGTCGATCGTCTCACCCTTCTTCAAACGAGCGAGTGCTCCGTTCTGCCAGAGAATCGGGGCAACATCGGAAATCGTTCCGAGAAGACGCTCATGACGGCAACGCAGGGCGCGATGACAGAGCTCAAGACGCTCCTCGAGAATCTGCCAGAACTTCTCCATATCTCCGTCCGAAGAGCAGGCAACATCAACCAGATTGATCGTCACAACACCCTGGTTGAAACGGCCGTAGAATTTGTGGCTTCCGTCTGCATTGCGCTGAGAATCCTCAACGGTCAGGAACGAACGGCATCCCATACACGGGTAAACATTTCCGTTCTTCATCTGCTTCATGATCTTTGCGGAAATGTAATCCGGAACCATGCGCTTTGCAGTGCACTTTGCAGCAAGCTCCGTCAGATGCCAATACTTGGAATCCTCGGTGATGTTGTCCTCGTCAAGCACATAGATCAGCTTCGGGAATGCCGGGGTGATCCACACGCCCTTCTCGTTCTTGACACCCTGCATACGCTGAATCATCACTTCCTCGATGATCAGAGCAAGGTCATCTCTCGTCTGTCCCTCCGGAACCTCATCGAGGTACATGAAAACAGTTACAAACGGAGCCTGACCATTACAGGTCATCAGCGTGATCAGCTGGTACTGGATCGTCTGAATTCCGCTCTTGACCTCCTCTCGCAGACGTCTCTCGACAACCTTATCGATAATCGCCTCATCGAGGGACTCTCCACACTCCTTGCGCTCCTCAATCACGTTCTTGCGCAGTTTCTTACGGCTGATATCCACAAACGGCGCAAGATGAGCCAGAGTGAACGACTGACCTCCGTACTGGTTGCTCGCCACCTGTGCAACGATTTGTGTCGTCACGTTGCAGGCCGTGAAAAAGCTGTGAGGCTTCTCGATCATTGTCTCACTGATCACGGTTCCGTTCTGAAGCATGTCCTCAAGGTTGATTAAGTCGCAGTTATGCTCTTTTTGGGCATAGTAATCCGTATCATGGAAGTGAATGATTCCCTCCTCATGAGCATGCACGATCTCCTCCGGGAGCAGAACGCGACGGCTCAAATCCTTACTGACCTCTCCTGCCATATAATCTCTCTGTGTGGAGTTAATGACCGGATTCTTGTTGGAGTTCTCCTGCTTGACCTCCTCATTGATGTGCTCGATCAAAGAGAGAATTCCATTGTCCGTCGTGTTCGACTTTCTCGTCAGCTCTCTCTTGTAGCGGTAGCGCACATACTTCTGTGCCACCTCATAACCACGCATCTCCATAATGCCGGTCTCGACCATGTCCTGAATGTCTTCCACATTGATCGCATGGGTTGCTTTGTCAACCGTTGAGGCAATCGTGTCGGCAACCGCCTTGATCTGATAATCGTTCATCTGGTGAAGTTTGTCCACACTCTGATTAGCCTTCCGAATCGCGTTGACAATCTTGGCTTCGTCGAAGATAACCTCCTTGCCATTTCGCTTAATTACGTTGTTTTTCACGTCTGTGCTCATCTTCCCCGCTCCTACCTACTATATCTTGTTAAATATTTGTTTTCGTCCAACTATATATGGTGCGAGTAATATCATACTACAAAAGTACTCTTCTGAAAAGGGGGAATTTTGCAATATTTGTTGAATATTTTATTCCCATGAGTTATGATAAAATAGCATGTAAAATGCGGGTATTTTACGCAAATTTTTTCTAAAACAAGACATTACAGGAGGATTCCATTGAAACAGCAAATAAGAAAAATCTTGTGTTTTCTGCTGGCCTTCCAGATCTTTTCGATCACTGCATTCGCCAGACCTGACTGGCCGGCTGACACCGGAATTCAGGCAGAGGCAGGCATCGTGATGGACATGGATTCCGGAGCGATTCTCTTCGGACAGAACATTCACGTTCCCTACGCACCGGCAAGCATCACAAAACTTCTGACTGCCCTCGTCGTACTCGAAAACTGCGATCTCGATGAGACCGTCGACTTCACGACCGAGGCCGTCAACAGCGTTGACCCGGACAGCGGAAATAAACTCAGCATCGTCGCAGGCGATCAGCTCTCCGTTGAGGACTGTCTCTACTCCCTGCTTCTCGTCTCCGCAAACCAGTCCGCGAACGCACTCGCGATTCACACGGCTGGAAGCCTTTCCGGCTTTGTGGACATGATGAACGAGAAGATCAAGGAACTCGGCTGTACGGAGAGCCATTTTGCCAATCCGTCCGGTTTGAGCAACAGCGACCAGTATGTGACTGCCTACGACATGGCACTGATCGGTCAGGCTGCCTACAACAACAAGGAGCTTTTAAAGATCAGCTCCACAATCACTTACAAGACTGCACCGACGACAAACAATCCAAACGGAAAGACACTCCAGCAGGAACATCGCCTCGTGATTGCGGAGGATTCCTCAAGTGAGTTCTACACGCCGTCCGCTGTCGCCGGAAAAACCGGTTACACCCAGGCTGCCGGAAATACGCTTGTGACCTACGCCGAGCAGGATGGTCGCCATCTGATCTCCGTTATCCTGAAAGGTCAGCCACGCCAGTACTTCCTCGACACCCAGGCACTCCTTGACTTTGGCTTCCGCAATTTCAAAAACGTTGTGATTGCAGATGCGGAGGAGCGCTATGTGACCGGAAATGACACGATTGATCTCAACACCGGCTCGTTCAAGGCATCCGATTTAAAGATCGAACCTGACCAGGTTATCACCCTGCCAAATGATGCCTCGTTTGACGACGCAGAGGTCTCTCTCGACTACCTGCCGGATAAGTTCCCCTCAAATGCAACAGCAGTTCTGAAATACACTTACAATGACCGTGCAATCGGAAAAGCCTTTTTGCTTGCAAAGGACGGCGTCAAGGTCAACAACGGCGCTGAGCCGGAGACGAGCGAACCGGAAGTTGAGAGCAGCACTGCTGTCACGGAACCGGAGACCACAGCTCCTGATGAGACGAAAACTGATAACCAGAAGACTGGTCTTGGTCAGTCTCTGAATCTCTCTTCCACACAAACGATTCTTCTGATTGTCGCCGCTATCATTGGTCTTCTCGTGCTCGCACTGATTCTTCTGATTCTGTATCGCCATCATGAAGAAAAAGTCGCAATGGCAAAGCGCAGAGAGCGCCGTCGCCAGCGCCTTCAGGAAGCCGGTGAGACGGATGCCTTCGAGAAGTTGATGGCAGAGCGCAGGAAGCGCGATTCCCGTCTCAGAGAGCAACAGAGAAATGCGATTCATGAGACTTTAGAGCACACCGGGGAAGAGATAAATCCGGACTCTGATGATGAGGTAACGACCACTGATCCCGCAGAAAATAATTCTGATGATGATTTTTAGAAATAAAAAATCACACACAAAATCCTCGCGAACGTCGACTTGAACAATAAGAAAAGAATGTGCCTTGGCACAAGTTCCTGTCATACAAAAAACACGCCTGACCAGGCATCACACGTTGAAGCAAGTTGTGAGTGCCGATCGGGCGTATTTTATTGTCTTGCGTCTTATCTTGCATCTTATCTTGTTCTTGTATATCGGAGATGCGCCAGTGACGCATCCGCCGATGATTGATTATTCTTTGATTATTTTTTTATTTTCCGTAAGTGATTGCCGAGTAAGCGTCAAGCATGCCCCCACACGCAACCTTATCGGTCAAGGTATCGAGTTTTCGCGCTGAATTGAGAAGCACATTTCTCACATCTTTAAGTTCAAGGTCGGTGCGGTAAGAGTACAGAAACGCCGCCACTCCGGTCACCATCGGCGCTGCCATCGAGGTTCCCGACATAAAGCCATATCCATCCGTAACCGTGCTGACGATGTAGGTTCCAGGCGCCGCAATATCGACGTTTTTGACGCCGTAATTTGAGCTCGCCTCAAGGTTTCCGTCAAAGATGAGGTTTGCAACAGAAATAATGTTGTCACAGTCAAAACCAGACGGATAATCCGGTGTCTCATCGATGTTGATGCCTTTTCCCGCAGAATCACCGTTTCCGGCAGACACGACAAAGAGCATCTTGGAGTCCTTCATCACCTGCTCGAGATGCGGGTAATACGTCGTCGTTCCAAAGCTCAGGTTGCAGATTGAAGCGCCGTTCGCCTCAGCATACTCAATTGCCTGAATCACCGCGTCCTCCTCACCGAGACCGTAGTCGGTTCCAAGCACCTTGACCGGCATGATCTTCACATACTTATTGTCCGCGATTCCCGCAATTCCGTCTTTTCCACGGCTTCCCGCGATCGTTCCTGCACCGTGAGTCCCGTGATCGTCCTCTTTTCCCACATAGATCTGATTCGTGTTGTTGAAAAAGTTCCAGCCGTGTACATCGTCCACATATCCATTTCCATCGTTGTCGATTCCGTCTCCCGGAATCTCCCCCTCGTTCGTCCAGATCGAATCCTTCAGATCCGGATGATTGATATTGATTCCCGTGTCAATCACAGCGACTGTGACATTTCTTCGCTCCGACGTCGTGTCCTGATCGTACAGCTCCCACGCCGGCAAAATGTTGATGTCGATTCCTTTCACAGAAGTGATCGTCGCCTGATAGTAGGCGTCCGGACCGGAAACCGGTGCCGGAATTCCAAGATAATTGGCGAGGTCAATCCGTTTTGCAAGCTCCGGATTGCTGTTTTCAAACTTATTCTGGATCTCCACATACTGAAGTTCCCCGTCGTTCTTGAGTCCCCACTGATAGCGGGCATAGGGATCGGACGCGGACAGATTCTCCTCTCCCGGACCATAGACCCGAGCGGAAAACGGCATCTTTGTCTCTGCCTTCTGCTTCGCATCTTTCATTTGCGTATTTTTCATTTCCGTCTGCTCCGCATAGACGGCAAGCGGAAGATTTCCTGCCAGAAATACCGCCAGAAGCGGTGCAATCACTCTCTTATAATTCTTTCTCGTCATATCTGAAGCTCTCCTTTTCGCGCTAATGTGCTCTCGGAATCTTTTTATGCCTGTTTTTGTGAAAAATCGGCCGTAAAGGCAGGTGCAAGGGAGACTCCTGGAGTGCATGCTATACATGGAAGGTATCCCCAATTTCAAATAGAAACATACTCAGTATAGCACAAATCAGCCGATGCGTCACGGTCTCATTCTTCCGCGATATATAACTGCGATATGCACAATTAACGTATACCGTTACCATATACAGTTATGATGTGCAATTGCCCTATACAACACAAAAAGAAGCGCCAAACAACAAGAAATCTTGTCATTTGACGCTTCTCCTATTTATCGCGCTCTAAAGGTGGATAATTAGAAATTCTAATTACTCAACGATAGAAACAACACGGCCTGAACCTACGGTTCTACCACCCTCACGGATAGCGAAACGAAGACCCTGCTCCATTGCTACCGGATGGATCAGCTCTACGGTCATCTCTACGTTATCACCCGGCATGCACATCTCGGTGCCCTCCGGCAGCTCGCAAACGCCGGTAACGTCGGTTGTTCTGAAGTAGAACTGCGGACGATAGTTGTTGAAGAACGGAGTATGACGACCACCCTCGTCCTTGGTCAGAACGTAAACCTGAGCGGTGAACTTGTGATGGCAGGTAACGCTGCCCGGCTTAGCCAGAACCTGACCACGCTCGATATCAGTTCTCTGGATACCACGAAGCAGAGCACCGATGTTATCACCAGCCTGAGCCTCATCCAGAAGCTTACGGAACATCTCGATACCGGTTACAACGGTCTTCTTAACCTCTTCCTTAATACCAAGGATCTCAACCTCATCGTTCAGATGAAGAACACCACGCTCTACACGACCGGTAGCTACGGTACCACGACCGGTAATGGTGAATACATCCTCAACCGGCATCAGGAACGGCTTATCAGTCTCACGCTGCGGATCCGGAACCCAGCTATCAACAGCTTCCATCAGCTCAAGGATCTTGTCGCCCCACTCGCTCTGCGGATCCTCAAGAGCCTTCAGTGCGGAACCCTGAATGATCGGGGTGTCATCGCCCGGGAACTCATACTCGTTCAGCAGCTCACGGATCTCCATGTCTACCAGCTCAAGCAGCTCCGGATCGTCAACCATATCGCACTTGTTCATGAATACAACGATGTACGGTACGCCTACCTGACGGGACAGCAGGATGTGCTCACGGGTCTGAGCCATAACACCATCGGTTGCTGCTACTACCAGGATAGCACCATCCATCTGTGCAGCACCAGTGATCATGTTCTTAACGTAGTCAGCATGTCCTGGGCAGTCAACGTGTGCATAGTGTCTGTTCGGAGTCTCATACTCAACGTGTGCGGTAGAGATGGTGATTCCACGCTCTCTCTCCTCCGGAGCCTTATCGATGTTCTCGAATGCAACAGCCTCACCAGTGCCATATCTCTCATGCAGGGTCTTGGTAATTGCTGCAGTCAGAGTGGTTTTACCATGGTCAACGTGGCCAATGGTACCAATGTTACAATGCGGTTTGGTTCTTTCAAACTTTGCTTTTGCCATTTTATAGCGTCCTCCTTAATTGGGCCCATTTGGGCTTGTTGATTTATAATTAGGCTGTTTACAATTATATGCTATTTGCGCAATATTTTCAAGCCTATTTTCCAGCCCCCGGACAGTTCAAAAAACTGTCTGGAGGCTAAGGATTGCATTAGTATTAGTTGCCCTTATGCTCGTTAATGATCTTATCCTGTACGGACTTCGGAACCGGCTCGTACTTCTCAAAGAACATGGAGTAGTTACCACGACCCTGAGTCTTAGAACGCAGGTCGGTGGAGTAACCGAACATCTCAGACAGCGGAACGTAAGCCTTTACGATCTTACCACCGCCGACGTCATCCATACCCTCGATACGGCCACGACGGGAGTTGATATCACCGATAACATCACCCATGTACTCCTCCGGCATGGTAACCTCAACCTTCATGATCGGCTCAAGAAGAACGGAACCTGCCTTCTGCATAGCATCCTTGAATGCCATGGAACCAGCGATCTTGAATGCCATCTCAGAAGAATCGACCTCATGGTAAGAACCATCGTATACGTTAGCATGAACACCCAGTACCGGGAATCCAGCCAGGATACCAGTCTTGGAAGCCTCTTCGATACCCTCTCCAACAGCCGGGATGTACTCCTTCGGAATAGCACCACCAACTACGGAAGACTCAAACTTGAAGGTCTCCTCACCGTTCGGATCCATCGGCTCGAAGTGTACTTTACAGTGACCGTACTGACCACGACCACCAGACTGCTTAGCGTACTTGCTATCTACATCAACAGCCTTCGTAAAGGTCTCCTTGTAAGCAACCTGCGGAGCACCAACGTTTGCTTCAACGTTGAACTCTCTCAACAGACGGTCTACGATGATCTCCAGATGAAGCTCACCCATACCGGAGATGATGGTCTGACCAGTCTCGGTATTGGTAGAAGCACGGAAGGTCGGATCTTCCTCTGCCAGCTTTGCAAGAGCTTCGCTCATCTTGCCCTGACCAGCCTTGGTCTTCGGCTCGATTGCGATATCGATAACCGGCTCCGGGAACTCCATGGACTCCAGGATTACCGGATGCTGATCATCACAGATGGTATCACCAGTAGTAGTATTCTTGAATCCTACTGCTGCTGCGATATCACCAGAGTAAACCTTGTCGAGCTCCTGACGCTTGTTAGCATGCATCTGAAGGATACGTCCTACACGCTCCTTCTTATCCTTCGTTGCATTCAGTACATAAGAACCGGAGTTCAGAGTACCGGAGTACACACGGAAGAATGCCAGCTTACCAACGAACGGGTCAGTCATGATCTTGAATGCCAGTGCAGCGAACGGCTCGTCATCAGAAGAATGACGCTCGATCTCGTTGCCTTCCATATCAACACCCTTGATAGCCGGGATGTCGGTCGGAGCCGGCATGAACTCGATAACTGCGTTCAGAAGTCTCTGAACACCCTTGTTTCTATATGCACTACCACAGCATACCGGAACAGCGGTACACTCGCAGGTAGCCTTTCTCAGAACTTTCTTCAGTTCCTCGATGGACGGCTCCTCACCCTCAAGGTATGCCATCATCAGATCATCATCCAGCTCGCAGATCTTCTCTACCAGCTCGGTGTGATACAGCTCAGCATCATCCTTCATATCATCCGGGATCTCGCAAACGGTAACGTCGTCGCCCTTATCATCGTTGTAGATGTAAGCCTGCATCTCGAACAGGTCGACGATTCCCTTGAACTCATCTTCCTTACCGATCGGGAGCTGTAAGCAGATAGCGTTCTTACCAAGTCTGGTACGAATCTGCTCTACTGCGCCGTAGAAGTTTGCACCCAGGATATCCATCTTGTTGATGAATGCCATACGCGGTACGTTGTAGGTATCAGCCTGACGCCATACGTTCTCAGACTGCGGCTCTACACCACCCTTTGCACAGAACACGCCTACTGCGCCGTCCAGTACACGGAGGGAACGCTCAACCTCAACAGTGAAGTCTACGTGTCCAGGGGTATCGATGATGTTGATACGATACTCCGGCTGTCCCTTGATCGGACGGTTGTCCTGACCATGAATGGTCCAGTGACAGGTAGTAGCTGCAGAAGTAATGGTAATACCTCTCTCCTGCTCCTGCTCCATCCAGTCCATGGTTGCAGTACCTTCATGAGTATCACCGATCTTGTAGTTTACACCAGTGTAATACAGGATACGCTCAGTCAAAGTGGTCTTACCAGCATCGATATGAGCCATGATACCAATATTTCTGGTTCTCTCCAACGGATATTCTCTTCCAGCCAAAGCTTTATCCTCCTATTAGAATCTGAAATGGGAGAAGGCCTTGTTAGCCTCTGCCATCTTGTGCATGTCTTCTTTACGCTTTACAGATGCGCCAGTGTTGTTTGCTGCATCCATAATCTCGTTTGCCAGTCTCTCTTCCTGGGTCTTCTCGCCTCTCTTACGGGAGAACATGGTGATCCAGCGAAGTGCCAGGGTCTGACGTCTCTCCGGCTTAACCTCGATCGGCACCTGATAGGTAGCACCACCGATACGCTTTGCCTTTACTTCCAGAACAGGCATGATGTTGTTCATAGCCTCTTCAAAGACCTCTACTGCCGGCTTACCGGTCTTCTCTTCTACACGGCCAAATGCACCGTATACGATCTTCTGAGCAACACCCTTCTTACCATCCAGCATGATGTTGTTGATCAGCTTGGTTACAACCTTATTGTTGTATAAAGGATCTGCTAATACGTCTCTTTTCTGAATATGTCCTTTACGTGGCACGTTACTTCCCTCCTTAATCATAAATTGCATTAATTCATCGGTACTCACATGTTTCCATAAAATGTGTTCGCGCGGGTAAATATCTATTTCCTGCAACCCACAGGTCAATATCAACTTCCGGCGCAACTGCATATGCAGTCACTTTTTACTTACGTTAGTGGTACATTGGAGTCGGAATCTCCGCTTCTGCGGGAATCTGCTCCATCTGTTACACTGCCAGGGGCAGTCTGACTGTTATGCAGTCAATCTTACTTCTTGGTAGCTTTCGGTCTCTTAGCGCCGTACTTGGAACGAGCCTGCTTTCTGTTGGCTACGCCTGCGGTATCCAGAGTACCTCTGATGATGTGATATCTGGTACCCGGAAGGTCCTTTACTCTTCCTCCACGGATCAGAACAACGCTGTGCTCCTGAAGGTTGTGTCCCTCACCCGGGATATAGCTTGTAACTTCGATGCCGTTGGAAAGACGTACTCTGGCGATTTTACGAAGTGCAGAGTTCGGCTTCTTCGGGGTAGCAGTCTTAACTGCGGTGCAAACGCCTCTCTTCTGCGGAGAAGAAGTATCGATTGCGCGCTTCTGTAAAGAGTTGTATCCCTTCTGCAGAGCCGGAGCAGTAGACTTCTTAACTGCGGTCTGTCTTCCCTTTCTCACTAACTGGTTGAATGTTGGCATTCTTTTCACCTCCTGTGATATTGTCTGTTGGTTGCTGTACATTCAAGCTTTTGCTTTTTGCACACAAAAACATTGCGTGAAATTTGCACGCCATATCATTATATCGATATTCTTACCCACTGTCAAGATATTTTTCATATTTTACAAGGATTTTCTGTATGATGGTAGTGGATTCTGTTTCCCTGTATACGGGTAGGAATTTTTTAACCGGAAACTTTCAAAAATAAACTAAGAAAGGATCAAATCGTCATGTCCTCTTCCCGTTTTCAACCCAAAGCGCTTCTCACTTCTCTTCTGATCTCCTATCTCATCTCCGGAATTCTTTTGCTTCTGCTTTCCTTCGCAGTGTGGAAAATGCAGATTTCCGAGCAAATGACCGGCACATTAATCCTCGGTGTCTATGCGCTCTCCTGCCTTGTCGGAGGATTCGCAAGCGCACGCCTGATCCGATCACGCCGTTTTTTCTGGGGACTTTTAACCGGTCTTCTCTATGTGCTCGTCCTAGTCGCCGTCTCCTGGCTTTTCGGACAGGAGGAGAGCCGTTACTCAAGCCGACTGATCTCCATCGTAATCTGCTGTGCGGTCTCCGGAATGATCGGTGGGATTGCGGGATAAGAGTGGACTCGGACTCTCTCCAACTTATAACCTATCGCCGGCATGCTCCGCCACCGCGCCGAGTTCTTTCTTCTTTTCTGCCTGCGCCTGCATCATCTCCGCATGCTTTGCAAGGGTCTGTCTCACATCCTGAACCAGCCCGAACATTGCAAGGATTCCGCTCCCCAAGAAAACTGCAAAATCTCCGAGATTGAAGACAACTTTCTTGAGTGCCCCGATTCGGATGCTGAAATAATCTACGATGTAATGACGAACCATCCGGTCATAGAGATTGCTGAGTGCTCCTCCGAGAAGAATCGAAAGCCCGAGCTTCTGAACATGCGCCTGTGCTCCCTTTTTCGGAAGCAGGTAAAGAAACACGCCAAACAGACCAGAAATGATCGAAAGTGGAATCAAGCGCACAATCTGCTGATACTTTTCGAGAAATCCAAATGGAAATCCCGCGTTGTGATTGCGGTAAAGCCAGATTTTTCCGTGGCTTCCCTTGAGCTCCCGCGGGAAATCCTCTGGATTCTGCTTCTCCACCCACCATTTAAGTGCGAGATCTCCACCTGCAATCCCCGCAATTAAGAATAAATAAATCATATCTTCTCCTCTCCGCTCCGACTGTGAAATAAGAGCTTTGTTATTTCATTTTACTATTTGCTCAATTTTCCGTCAAATCAATTCATCCTATTCATTATTTCTTTCTTAGAATTAAATTTGATCTGTCATTCTCATTCTGTTTCCATAAAATATAAGAGAATAAAAGCGAATCACCGGAGTTTTCTATTATGATCCCCTGTTCCTTTGATCCGGCATCGGAAGATTATGCCGACTTTATTCTTCGTTATTCTTCACGCGCAAGCGATGAGGTATTCAAATTCACAAGCAGTACCTGTATCAATTTTATCAGTCGTGAATTTGCCATCGTTCACACACCTCTCGAGAGTGTTCTCCCTCTAAGTATCAGTCGTTACACCTACACCGCAATTCCAAAACTTTACAGTCTGTTGGATACCACAGCACTTGAGAGCAGTGGAGTTCTTGATGCAGTCCGTCAACCTGCAATCCGGGCATCGGGGCGAGGAGTCATGATCGGAATCATCGATACCGGAATTGATTACACGAGTCCTCTTTTTCGCCGTGCCGACGGAACCACGCGCATCGTCGGAATCTGGGATCAGACAATCTCCTCTGATACAGAACCACAGGCGGTTTCTGGCTTTCAGCCTTTTTACGGAACTGTATACATACAGGATGACATTAACAACGCTCTGCGTCTTAGAAATCCTTATGAACTCGTCCCGAGTCGCGATACGAACGGGCATGGCACCTTTCTTGCAAGTATTGCCGGTGGAAGCCAGATTCAGACTCCGACTGCCTTTTCCGGCTCAGCACCTGAGGCAGAACTTGCTGTTGTCAAACTTAAACCAGCAAAACAATATCTGCGTGATTTCTTTTTAATTGCTCCAGATGTACCTGCTTATCAGGAAAATGATATTATGAGTGCGGTGAGCTTTCTCCTCGGGTTAGCAGGTGATCGCCGGATGCCCCTCGTCCTTCTCTTCGGGCTTGGAACGTCTCAGGGAAGTCACGATGGGACTTCTCCGCTCTGCCTTCAGCTTCAGGCACTCACAAGTTCAATGGGACTTGTCGCTGTCGCAGGAGCCGGGAATGAGACCGGATATCATCATCATTATCTGGGAAATCTTTCAGAACAAGAAGAATGGGACGATGTGGAACTTCGCGTCTCAGAAGGGGAAAATGGTTTTTGCATGGAACTTTGGGCAAATGAGCCAGATCTCTACACGATTGGTTTTGTGTCGCCATCCGGAGAGCAGATCGAGCGCGTCCCCCTTGTTCTCGGAAAAGAAACAGAGATCACCTTTGCTCTCGACGCGACAAAGATCGCGCTTACCTATCAGACTTATGAGAGTTCCTCGGGAAGCCAGCTGATTTTTCTGCGCTTTGAGACTCCATCTCCGGGGATCTGGCACATCCGTGTCTATCCGGTACTCTATCTCAGCGGACAGTTCCATATCTGGCTTCCGCAAAATCCATTTATTGCTCCTCGAACCATCTTTCTCCGATCTGATCCGGATACGACGATCACCGATCCCGGAAACGGGCAGATGCCTGTAACCGTAGGGGCTTACAACCATCTCACTGACAGTATTTACATTCACAGCAGTCGCGGGTACACCCGCTCCAGCGCGATCAAACCAGATCTGTGCGCCCCGGGTGTCGATGTGCAGGGTGCTTCCTCATCGGACGATCCCAATGCCGATCCTGAAAATCTCTTCACCCGCAAAACGGGAACCTCCGTCTCCGCCGGGCTCACCGCAGGTGCTTGTGCTGATATCCTTTCCTGGGCATTTGTCGATGGCAATGCGCCCTACCTCACAAGCACCTCCGTCAAGGCAATGCTGATCGGAGGTGCCGGACGCAATCCTGCCTTCCGCTATCCAAATCGACAGTGGGGATATGGAACTTTAAATCTGTATCAGTCTTTTCTAAATTTAAGGGAATAAATAAGTCCGTAAAGACAATATTCCATAGGTGTCGTAATGAGATAAAAAATCCGTGTCGAACTACATCTGGGACAGCTAACTACTATCCACGCATCTGGATCAGTGGTCCACCCTTTTTCTCAAGGTACGAGCGAGTCACAACGACCGTGCCGATTCCCGGATCTTTCGGGATTTCATACATGATGTCGAGCATGAACTCCTCAAGAATTGCCCGAAGCGCACGCGCTCCGGTATCTCTCCGGAGTGCCTCTTCTGCAATCCATCTGAGTGCGTCCTCCTCAAACTCGAGCTTGACCTCATCCATTGAGAGAAGTTTCTCATACTGACGGAGAATCGCATTTCTCGGCTCCCTGAGAATTCTCATCAACAGCTCTTCATTCAGTTTTTCAAGCGTAACTGTAACCGGAAGTCTTCCGAGAAACTCCGGAATCATACCGAACTTTCTGAGATCCTCCGTCGTCACCTTTGAGAGAATCTGTCTCTCCTGCTCTGCATCGTCCTTGAGAACAGCACCGAAGCCCATCGATGACTTTTTCTGCAAACGCTCACGGATGATCGTCTCAAGATCCGGAAAAGCGCCCCCGCAGATAAACAGGATATTTTCTGTATTCACGGTTGTCGTCGGTGTAAGCGCATTTTTCTGACCGGCTCCGACCGGAACCTCCACCGTGCTTCCCTCAAGAAGTTTCAGAAGCTCCTGCTGAACAGACTCTCCGCTCACGTCTCTGGTGTTCGTCTCCTTCTTGCGGGCAATTTTATCAATCTCATCGATAAAGATAATTCCATGCTCCGCCTTCTCCACATCATTTCCGGAAGCCGTCAGGAGTTTGGAAACTACGCTCTCAATATCGTCTCCGATATATCCTGCTTCTGTCAGCGAGGTCGCATCGGCAATCGCGAGCGGAACATTCAACAGATTTGCGAGTGTCTTGACAAGATACGTCTTTCCGCTTCCGGTCGGTCCAATCATCAGGATATTGGACTTTTCAATGCGCACATCGTCTGTTGACTTCTCGCCTTTTTTTTCGAGTGCCTGGCGCTGTTCCTCATCAAAAATTCTCTTATAATGATTATAAACGGCAACCGCCATCACCTTTTTCGCCTTGTCCTGACCGATCACATACTGATCGAGCTTTGCCTTGAGAATATGGGGTGCCGTGATGTCCTTTAACTGAAAATCCGGTCCGTTTTTTTCCTTGCGCTTCTTTACCTTCTGCTTGTTTGAAATCATCGCATTCCCGAATCCCTCCATATCCGTCGGATTCGTAAAGTTCATATTCATATATGGCATCCCCGGAATCTGGGAGAGATCCATCTTCGACCAGTCAATCTTCGACATATCCATGCCTTTTCCCATAATGGAGTCAAAGGCTTTTTGCATGCAGTCATGGCAAAGGCAGATATTTCCCGGCATCATAATCATGCTTCCTGCCTTGCTTTCCGGTCTCCGGCAAATGTAGCAGACTTTCTCATATTCCTGCGTGTCCGAAGAGGTTTCCTTCTTCTCTGTTGTCTTATCATCTATCTCCATATTTTCTGTCTTTTCTCCTGTTATCTCTTTCACATCATCTTTTTTCTGTTCATCCTGTACTTCTCTGAAATCTTCCATCGTTCTCTCCTTCTCCAGCCTTGACCGAATCTATCCTGTTCGCCCTCATGTATACTTTATACGCATCTTCCTCACAGGTCAATGCAGAAAATCTGCCAGACAGCAAAAGAGGTAGTCTAATAAAAAAGAATGTGCCCTGGCACATTCTCGCGCTGAGGCGCGGTTGCTTCGGCAACCCTCTTTCCCTGCGCCGAGTGCGCATCCTCGCGGAGCGTTTTTGTATGATAGGACGCAATTTCCTATCATACAAAAAAGTACTGTGACAAAAGAAGATTTCTCCCATCACAGTACCCATTTTTTATCTAAATTTATCTCTGTCCGTTACTGTCTGCTGTCCGCCGGTTTAGTTCCGAGTGTGATTGAAACGGTACGCTCCTGATACTCTCCGTTCTCCAGCGACTGAACGGTCAATTCAACCGTCTCACCGGACCGATAATATTTCAGTAAGTCTTTCAAGTCTGCCATTGTGCGAACACTCTGCCCATCAAACTTTGTGATGATATCCTTTTCCTTCAGCTCTGACTTCGACGCTGCTCCATTCTCCACAATCTTGTAGACATAGATTCCCTTTGGCATTCCATACATCGACGCTGCATTGTCATCGATGTTCTGTCCCTGAATTCCAAGGTAGCCCTGCTGTGCCTGTGCAACCTCTGTGCGGACTTTACGGTTCATCAACTGATTAATAATATCCTTGACCTGAGACACCGGAATTGCATATCCCATTCCCTCAACCTCGGTCGAAGAATATTTGGCAGAGTTGATTCCGATCACCTCACCCCTCGTATTCAAAAGTGCACCACCACTGTTACCCGGATTGATCGCAGCATCCGTCTGAAGCAGTTTTTTCACATCCGTCTCACTTGTCTTTACTTCTCGGTTAAGCGCACTGATGTAGCCAACCGTCACCGACTGTCCATATCCAAGTGCATTTCCGATTGCGACAACGCCCTGACCAACCTTGAGCGCATCGGAATCTCCGAGCGTCGCGATCTTGATTTGGCTCATTGCCTCCGCCGGGATATCTTTCAACGAAACTGCAATAACCGCAAGATCCTGATCGGCATCCGTTCCCTTGATCGTCGCATTGACCTGACTGTTATCAATAAAGGTCACTGTCAGCTGATTGGAATCCTCGACAACGTGATTATTCGTCACAATCAGAAGCTCACTGTCATTCTGTCCGACGATGATTCCTGATCCACTGCTCGGTACTTCCACGGTTCTTCCCGGCCCAAACCAGGTCTGCTGTTGCATCAGCATCGTATTATTGATCGCCACAACGGACGGCATTGCATTGGAAGCAATCTCCGATACATCCATTCCGGTCTGAATCGAAGATGCAGCGTCCCCACCCTGATCTGCCGTCGGCGCCTGGGCAATCATCAGCTGAGTCTCACTCTTCGGAAAATACTGATCTCTCAGATAATTTCCTGCCTGGTTCACTCCAAACATCGTTCCACCCGCAATCACACCAAACAGAACCGCCGAAACTGCAACCCCGGCAATCCTTTTGACAACCGGTGGCATCCCCGCTGAACCGTGAACCGGCTCATCCGGAATCTGAGCATTCGGATGATTCTCCACCCATCCGCTCTGAGGATCTTCCTTCACAGACTCCTGTCCGTCATCCTCCCACATCTCCTGCGATGTTCTCTGATCGTCCTCATTCATTCTGTCATATGCATCATCATGATAATCGTTCTCTCTATTATTTTCATGGAACTCTCTGTCCTCATCCTCAAACATTTCTCCAGTCCCCTTTCCTCTATCACCTCATGATATTCGCAATCACGTTTTCCATACTCTCACTGTCTCAGAAAACCATTTTCTATCGCAAATATCTTTTATATTCTCGTTGCTGTTCACACACCCTGCAAACAGCAACGGATTTTGCCGATGCTTTGCATTCCAAATCGGCAAAACCTGCTACCACCACTGTATCATACGGCATTTTCAGTTCAAAAAATACCTACCCGTTACAGTAATGTTCTCTCTTTACTATCAAGACTATAACAATTAATTGTGTCGGAAATGTGATGGAAACGTATCTAAGATGTGAAACATACACATAAGAAAAATAGTTGAGGGAAACGTGTATACAAAAACAGCTATGACAGACACTTTTTTCTGTCTCTTTCTTTCAATGAATATATATGCAGAAAAGGCTCCGTCAGCGGGAAAGTACATGCAAACCCGTGTGAGACGTCGGTGCTTAGACCGTGTCTTTTACGGTCTTATGCACCGCTACGTTGAACCCGGAGCGAGAGCGCGTTTGCATGACTTTACCCGTGAACGGAGCCATGAGCCATCTTATAATCTCTTATTTTTTTATTACCTGTCGAAAATGTTTAAAATCTTCATCGTGCTAGCTAACACCAGCCCACTTTACTGCCCCGGTCTTGAAACCGGACCAGATCCAGCAGTCGTCGGCGTTGTACTTGTTCCTCCCGGTCCCACATGTGCAGTGGTCTCCTTGGACGCTGACGTCGTAGACGAAGCCGGTCCCTCTCCGCGTACAGTCGATGCCGGCGGAAGTTCAGATGTTCCACCGGAAGTAGAATGAGACGCAGTTGTCTCACGATAAGCGGAGGTCGTCGACGTTCCCGCATGGCTCGCACTCGTGCTCTCCTTCGGCGCGATCGTCTCCTTTATTTCTGTTGTTCCCTTCTCCTCTTTTGTTGTCTCTTTCGTCGTTTCCTTTGCGTCCTTCGTTTCCTTTACATCCTTTGCAGATGTCGTCTCGTGAGCATCCTTCGAGTCTTTAGACCCCTTCTCATCCGCCTTCGTGCTCTCGGAAATCTTTCCGGTAGATGAATCATCCGACTCCACAGTCACCTTTACATCTTTCTTGTCATCGGTGCCAGACTCATCCTTAGAATTCTTTGAAGATCCAGTTGTCGCAGAAGCCGTCGTCTTCTGAGGCTGAACAACTCCACTGTCCGTTCCCACCTTCTTGACAACCTGACCCTCTTTATAGATGCCGGTATTCGCAGAGATCTTCTCGCCAATCTTCTTTACGGTCTCAGACGGCTCATAATCGGTCTCATCGTAGAGGAACTCATGAAGCAGTTTGACATTGCTCTCAAGCGTTGCCGGAACAACAACCGATCCCTTCTTGCCCATATTCGCCTCACCGCGCGCCTGCGGGAATCCAGTCGTATCTACGAGATGGAACTTCGAGATGTTCTTCGCATTGTTTACAAGATCATCCACCCAAAGGCT
The DNA here is from genome assembly GCA_020686985.1 of Brotaphodocola catenula. GTDB lineage: Bacteria > Bacillota > Clostridia > Lachnospirales > Lachnospiraceae > Brotaphodocola > Brotaphodocola catenula. The sequence continues at coordinate 28,202 of JAJEPU010000010.1, read as the reverse complement.
GGTGTAAGTATTCGGGAACACGGTTCCGATCAGACGATAAAGAGTCTGGAAATCTGCCTTCTGCGCCTTCTCAAACGCAAGGCTGATAATCTTTCTCTGGCGCTCAGTACGCGCATAATCCGTATCCATCAGACGGAGACGACCATATGCAACTGCCTGAACACCGTCAAGATGATTCATTCCTGCATGGGTCAGCTGAGTCGAACCGATTCCGGTTGCCTTTACGGTCTCTGTGATGAAAGAGTTAATATAGTAGAACTCTGCCTTGCTCAGCTCCACATCGACACCGCCAAGGATATCAATTCCCTGCGCAACTGCCTTCCAGTTAAAGGTGATATAGTCCGTAATATTCAGATCGAGGTTGCGGTTTAACGCGGTCATCGCCTGAGCTGGTCCACCAAGGAAATATGCCTGGTTAATCTTATTGTAGCTTCCCTTCTCCTGACTGATGTTCAGATAGGAGTCACGGTAAACGGAAACGAGCTTAATCTCTCCGTTTTCCAGATTGATGCTGCAAATGATGTTGACATCCGCATTCGTATCCTTCTTGATCGCATTGTCACGGGCATCCACACCGAAGACTGCGATTGTCCAGTAACCCTTCATATTCTGGGTTGCGACCTCCGGAAGATCCTGATTGACCGTAACTTCCTTCATCTCTTCCTCGCTCGGTCGCTGAATCTTTGCCGCCGTGCGTGCGAAAAATCCATATCCGAAAATAAAGAACAGCGCAAAGCACTCCGCAATCACTGTCGTGATGATTCTGCGGATCGTTCTTCTCTTCTTGGCGCGCTCCATCTCTTTTCTCGGGTTCGGCAGGTTGTTATTTCCGTTGTTATTGCCATTATAACCATTATTATTGCCACCATTGCGACCACCACCATTACCGTGACCGCCATTGTTATAATTGCCACCGCCTCCTCTCGAAGATGCACTCTTGGAAATATTTTTACTTGGAGAAACATTTCTCTGTGCACTCTGGTGTCTCCCCGCACCGGACTCCGGTGAAGAGGATGCTGTGCGCCACCGCTTTGCTTCTTTGCTTCCGGAATTTACAGAATTTCCAGAAGTCTGCACACTGCGAACTCTGCGCACAGAACGCGCAGAACGTGCAGAATGCATCGAATGTCCGGAACGACTCACTGTCACCGAACCGCCCTCCATGATAACCGGTCCTTCCATCTCTCTCTGACGCTCTGAAGTCCGGCGACGGCTTCGCTCGTCTCCCTGTCTTCTGTCTTCCTCGTACTCACGACTCATATATCTACCTCATTTTATTTATTGCCCGGAAAGAAGCCCATCATCCTGATCCTCTCAGATCATCACTTTCTACTTTCCTTCCGCATCCTCAGGTGTCCGTTGTCCACTGTCTGTCAGCGCACCACTCATTTGTCTGTTATCCACTCACAGCTATCTGTCCATTGATCCCTCTATCTGCTTCTATAAAGCTCTAACACTTAAAAATAGCTTTTTCTTTCGTATCTCATTTAACTAATTTAATAAGCATTCTTATTGATAAAGCCCTTAAAAAACGTTAGAAACAGGATCTTAAAGTCAAATCCAAGTGTCCAGTTCTCAATATAATACAGATCATGCTCGATTCGCTTCGTGATCGAGGTGTCTCCACGCAGACCATTTACCTGCGCCCATCCGGTCATTCCCGGTCGAACCTGATGCTTGATCATATATCGTGGAATCTCTTCCTTAAATTTTTCTACAAAGAATGGTCGCTCCGGTCTAGGACCAACCAGACTCATATCGCCAAACAACACGTTGAAAAGCTGTGGCATCTCATCAATACTTGTTTTTCTGATGAATCTTCCGATCGGCGTCACGCGCGGATCATGAGGACTCGTCCACTGATTTTTCTCCTTCTTCGGGTCCTGCACCTCCATCGACCGGAATTTGTACATCTTAAACGGTCGATTGTGAAGTCCGACTCGCTCCTGACAATAGATCAGAGGACCGGGAGCTGTCAGCTTAATCAAAATCGCAGTGACAAGCATAATTGGTGAAAACAAAATCAACGCTACCAGCGCTCCAAAAATATCGACAGCACGCTTCATCATCGCATTCAGCGGATCGCTGAGCGGAACGCGGCGGATATTGATAACCGGAAGTCCCTGAAGATCTTCCGTGTAAGGTCTTGTCGGAATGATGTTGTTGTAATCCGGAATAAACTTTGTGTGTACGCCGGATTTCTCGCATTCTGCCACCAGATCCTCGAGAATTCCATACTCCCGAATACAGAGCGTGATCGCAATCTCATCCATGAAATTCAGATTCAAAATGTTTCTCAGATTGCTGATCGGACCGATGACTTTAATGCCCCGGTATTCGCTCCCCCTCGCCTTGTGATCATCGAGGATGCCGTGAATCTGATATCCCCACTCAGGATTTGCCAGCACGCGGTCAATGTAATTCTCCGCTGCCCGGCTGTATCCGATCAGAAGAATATGCTTCTGATTGTATCCCTTCGCCCGCATTGAGCGCAGGAAAATTCGAATCAAATTCCTCTCAATCGTCTCTGCTGTCACATTGACCGCGCAGAAGACAATGACAAGTTTTCGGGAAAACTCTCTCAGATATGGATTTTTACCTGTCAAATAGAGAAGCAGACCGCTGATCAGAAAACCGATCAGGTTCGCCTTGCAGATATTGGCAAATTCCTGCCTGCGCCCCTGAACCCGTTTCGGGGTGAAAAGCTGAAAAATTGTATACAGCAGCAGGTACAACGGTACAAGCACAAGCAGCGCTCCCATATAAAACCAGTCGGGAAGTACTCCGCCCGTGTCAAACCAGCCACTCTTTATTGTCACAAACCAGCTCAGGATGTACGCCCCTGCAATCACCAGTGCATCCAGCACCACATGCATGCGGTTCAGCCTCTTTTGGTTACTCTTTATCATTTATTTTTGCCTCCGTACAGGGAAAATTCCTCCCTATTTAAGCGCATAGCAACTCAATGATAACGATTATACACGAATTCTTTTCTTTGCACTATTAAATTTCTCTTAAATTTCGTAATGTTATATTTACAACTTGTAACATTATTTTATCAGTTTCTTTCTGATCTGCCGTCTTCCAAACTCATAGATATAGAGCATCGCGCCGTAGATCAGCTCCCACTCGATTGCGAGGTAGTTCTGAAAATCCTCCGGTCGATAAGCGACTTTCTTTGTCTTCTTTACCGTGCGGATTCCTTCGAGAACTCCGCCGACATACTCCTTCTCAAATCCTTTTTTCTTGAAGAAGAAATATTTTCCGAGGATTCCAAGACCAATTGGAATGCTGTTTAAGAGCAGCTGCCAGCCCGGCATATTCTTATAATTTAAGTAAACATTGTTGCGCGCCGCAAGACGAACTTTGAATTCATTGTATTTCGATCCGCTCGTTCCGCTCCCGACATGATAAATTTCAGCAGACGGACAGTAACGGTTATAGTATCCCGCAATCTTTGCGCGGTATCCCACATCGATATCCTCAAGATATGCAAAATGCATCTCATCAAAGTATCCGATCTCCTCAAAGACCTCCCTGCGGTAAATCGCCGCCCCGGCACACGCCGAGAACACATTGCACGCACGGTTGTAACGCTCAATCTCCTGACCGACTCCGCGCTGGTATGCCCAGCCCATGATGCTGTACATGTCTCCACCATCATCCATCAGCTCCTTGTGGTAGAGCTGAATCATCTTCGGGCTGACCGAAAAGATCTTCGGAGAACGCTCAATCTCGCGAATCAGCGCCTCAACATATCCCTCTTTCGCCTCGGTATCGTTGTTTAACAGAATCACAAACGGAGTCTTTGACGCCTTGATTCCCACATTGACCGCACCGGAAAATCCGGTATTCTCCGGAAGGAAAATCGAGGGAATCTCGTTCTCCTTCAGCCACTCAACACTTCCATCCGTCGATCCATTGTCGACAACGAGAATCTCAAAATCCTTGCAGGTCTGTTTCTCCAGCGCGCTCATGCACATTTCCATGAATTTCAGACCATTGTAGTTCGGAATAATAATCGTCGCTTTCTTCATTTTGCCCTTCTCGCTCATCTCACACTTCTCGCTGTTCTCGCTCTTTTCACCCATCTTGCTATTCTACACCTCCAGCTTATACGGCTCTCCGATCTTCTCCTTCTGGAGATCTCTGAGTGCAAAGTTGGACTTTCTCAGCGTCAGATTCGGATTGTAATACGGGTCTCCGTTTTTCAAAACATCCGGCCAACGGCGGGCAAAAATCGCAATCTCGCGGTTAAAGCGCGCAACCTTCTCCGGCGTATCCTCAAGTCCTCTCGACTTCGACTCATAATGGTACATCACGGAATACGGATTGTATACAACGAGTTTTCCGGCATTTCTGACCTTCATACAGTAATCGATGTCGTTAAATGCGACCGCAAGCTCCTCGGTAAATCCACCAAGCTCACGAAACAGGGATGCTCTCGTCATCATGCATGCCGCAGTCACCGCACTGTAATCCTGAGCGCACATTGCGCGGTGGAAGTAACTGCTCTCTGCCTCATGCAGACCGATGAACGTGTGACCCGCGATTCCGCCAAATCCGATGACAACCCCCGCATGCTGAATCGTGTTATCCTGATAGAGCAGACGAACGCCAACGATTCCGACCTCCGGTCTCTGCGCGTAGCCGAGCATTTCCTCAAACAGATCCTTAGAAATGATCTCGGTATCGTTATTCAGGAAGAGGAAATACTCTCCCTTTGCAAACTGGGCACCGAAATTGTTGATTGCCGAGTAGTTGAACTCGCGCTCCCATTTCACAACATGAACCTGCGGGAACTCTTTCTGGATCTTCTCGTAGTATGCAAATGTCTCTTTCTCCGTGCTGTTGTTCTCAATGACGATAAACTCGAGATTCTCGTACGTCGCGCGCTCCAAAATCGACCGGATACACAGATCAAGATCGGCACTGTGGTCTTTATTTGGAATAATCACAGAGACAAGAGGATTGTTCTGCACCTTGAAAATCGTATGGTAAATGCCGTAGTCGACACCCTTCACAACCTTCTCAGCCGGAATTCCGCATCTCTCATAGTGCGCCATGATCGCCCTTGCGCCCGCCTCAAACGCATACATCTTGCTTTCCGGATTGCTTGCCGTCGAGTTCTGATGGCAACGCCAGTGGTAGAGCACCTTCGGGATATGCACGATCTGGTTTGCCTTCTCTGTGCAGCGGAAAATGAAATCATAGTCCTGAGCACCGTCAAACTCCTGACGGAACCCGCCGACCTGGTTCAAAAGCTCCCGCTTCACAACAAAAAGATGACAGATATAATTTACACTTGTCAGCAGATCCTGGTTGAAATCCGGCTTGAAATGCGGATCAAACAGAGCGCCTCCATCCATATCGAGCTTATCCTCATCCGAATAAATCACATCACAGTCAGGATTCTTGTTGATCGCAGAGGCCACCTCATACAGCGCATGCTCCGGGAGCGTGTCATCATGGTCGGCGAGCACGATGAAATCACCCTTTGCCATCTCAAGCGCGGAGTTCGTGTTTCCGGAAATCCCACGGTTCTCACCCAGATCAACAAATCGGAATCGTGGATCTTCCTTTGCATATTGTGCAAGCACACGGTTGACGATCTTTCCCTCCCCGGCAGGGCTTCCATTTGCGACACAGACCTCCCAGTTCGAGTACGTCTGTGCCTTGATCGAGTCGAGCATCTCTCTGAGATACTTTTCCGGTGTCTTATATGCCGGAATCACAATCGAGAGCAGAGGCTCTGATGCCAGCTTTTCTTTTCTCTGTCGCTCCAACTCTTCCTCGGTCGGCTTCGTCAGCTTATACCACTCACCGTAATCATAGTCATTATCGAGTCCCTGAATCTTGTGCTTCGACTTTAAGATCAGTGCCTTGAGTCCATTCTTCTTCCAGAATTCGAGGGCGACATGGACGGTCTCCATGTTCATCAGATCACGGATCTTCTCGATTCTCTTGTGCAGGACACTCGCGCGCTTCTCGACAAGCTGTTCGTTGTACTTGATCTTGACAGTGCGCCCGTCACAGCGGATTAAAAGCCAGTAATCCTTTCCTCTCTCATACGGAAACTGGATGTCAAATCCAAAATCCCGATCATACACCTTCTTATAATAAATCTGGCTCACATCGTCACGTCTCGTCGCCACATACCGGACTTTGACCGGCTTTTTATTTCCATCCAGAACCTTAAACTGTGCCTTTGACTCCGGCGTCTTTCCGACTACCCAGCCGTTGAGCTGAATCGAATTTTCCCGAATTCTTACCACATCTACCTTATATTTCATAAATCTTATTCCTTCATCCTATCCTTTTCCCTCTAGTTATCCCCGTTCGCTTCGCTCTCTGATTTTTCTTTCACTTTTTTATCCTCAGTGAAATTCAAACGCTCCTCCTCGACAACGAGCGGACGGTGCATCACTCTCTGGTTGATCGAGAGCACATACTCTCCGACCATACCGATGAAGAAAATCTGTACCGATCCCAAAAACAGCATTCCAATCAGCATCGGTGCCATCCCTGCCGGGAAACGATCCCACCAGATCAGCTTCATCACCAGATAGGCGAGAGCAACTGCAAGACTCACGAGACAGCTGAACGCTCCGAGAAACGTCGCAAGTCTCAGTCCTGCCTTCGTGTAAGAAGTCACACTCAGCATTGCCGCATCATAGAGACGGTAGAAATTGTTGTGTGTTTTTCCAGCACGCCGTTTCGGCTGTTCATACGGGATCTCCTTGCGCTTATATCCAAGCTCTGCAACGATTCCGCGAAGAAACGGTGTCGGATCGTCGAGTTTTCTCAGAACCTCAATAAAATCGCGGTCATAGAGACCCGATCCCGTAAAATGTTCGATTTGCTCGACATCGGAGAGTTTCTTGATCGTCTTGTAATAAAAGCTTCTCAGGGCATACATCAGACGGTTTTCCTTACTGCTCGTCTTGATGCCGATGACGATCTTATATCCCTCTTCCCACGCCCGGACGTACTTCGGGATCATCTCAACCGGGTCCTGAAAATCTGCAACCATCTCAATCACACAGTCTCCGGTAACCTGAAGCATCCCGTAGTACGGCGAATTAAACTGACCGAAATTTCTTGCATTGAAAATTGCCTTGATTTTTGGATTTCCTGCACACATACGGCGAAGAATTGACCTCGTCTGATCCGTGGAATCGTTATCAATAAAGACCAGCTCATAATCGTATTCCGGCAGATCCCGATTCAGCGTCTCCAAGACAGCCTGACTGATCGGCTCTACATTCTCCTCCTCGTTATAGCAAGGAATCAGTACACTAATTTTTTTCATCATTCCTCCATCATGCGCCGGATGCCATCCCGAAACGCGATTTCTTCCTTCCATGTTCCCTCAGTCAGCTCAGACAGAACCTCCGTTCTCGGACAGATCGAGAGCGCTCCTTCTTTTGCCTGCACAAACGTGCCGTACTCGAGTGCGCCTCGTCCTCCCGCAATCTCATGGATCTCCTCAACAAACTCTCTGAGGACTCTCGTATCCTTACTTGCGACATTGACGATCTGGCTCTCCCCACTGTGTTCATCGCTGAACCGGTAAAGTTCAAGCACTGCCCTTGACGCATCCTGAATATCCATAAAGTTCCATCTGTGACGGCAGGCACTCAGAGAGACGGTCTTGCCCAGTGGCAGATCACGTACAAGCGTCGAGATGATCGACCACGGATGATCGCCTCGCCCGTAAACGCTGAAAAAGCGCAGATGATAGTAAGTCATCCCATACTCTCTGCACAACGGCACTGCCCGCTGATAAAATTCCAGCTTTGCCCTGCCGTAGGCATTGACCGGATGGCACTCCATCGATTCTTCCATCGTCCCGTCCTCGGTGATTCCATACTCCACGCGGGAACCCGCATCGAGGAAAAACGTACAGCCGAGCGCATGGGAGGCGCGCACACATGCGAGGGAATCCTCGACATTCTTCTGCTGGACAACCGGCGAATCAATCTCTGCCCGGTTGACACCGCCCCACGCAAAATGAAAGAATGCATCCGCCTGACCGATCGTTTTCACAGCACTCTCCACCTGATCAAGCGCTCCCTCGACTGCGGTCAATTTTTCATGTTCCGGAAGCAGTCCGCGGTTTGGCGAACCTGGACGCACAAGGCAGAAGACCTCCGCTCCGCTCTCAAGCAGAGCCTTCGCCGTGTTCCTGCCGATAAATCCGGTCGCACCTGTCATCACGACTCTCTTTCCTCTCAGTTCCACCTCAAATTCCTCCGTTTAACTATTATGTACTCAAAGAGAACGAGCACATTCGTATTTTTTTCATATCAAATCCCGTTAATCAGGCTCAATCCGATCCGTCTTCAGTGTCAGCGCCTCCACCTGCGCGCCAAATCGCTCTCGAATAATTCCGGCAATCTCATCAGAGTAACCCGGTGCGACAATCAAAATCACATCGACCGGCTCTTCCTGAAAATGCTCTGGAGCGACGATCGGAATGTGAGACGACGGTGCAAACCGCCCCTGCTTAAACGGCGCAGAATCGATGATATAGGACGTGTACTCTTCCATATGAAGCGTTGACAGCAGAGTAAATCCCTGATGGCTCGCTCCCCAGACCGCAAAGCGCTTCTTCTCCGCCTCCAATCGTCCCTTAAGTGCACGCAGATCTCCGCTGACCTGCTGGTATCCGTCGAGCAGAGGCTGAATTGAAACCGCCTTAATCTCTTTTTGCTTCTCTCCAGCTCGCTCCTGCGACTGCATTTTGTTCCATCTCTCATCCGACATCTTCTTTACAACCATCGAGAGCGTATCCCTGTTAATCATCTCCTCCTCAAGCACCTCAAATCCATTGTGCTCAAGAAGTGCTCGAAGCGTCCCAAACGAATAGTATGCAATATGGTCACGGATCAGCTCATAGTAACTGCCCTTCTCCAAAATATACTCCAGACTCGGAACCGTCACAAGGCCCATTCCATCCTCGGCAAGATTGTGCCGAATCGCCTGAAGCATCACATCCGGGCGTGGCTGATGCTCCAGGAAATTAAAGGAGAGAAAGACATCATACGGGGCCTCCTCATATCCCGCAAACACCTGATCCTTCGTCTCCGGAAATTCCTGCCAGACACAAAGACCATCCTGTTTTGCAATCTCCACAAGATCCGCCTTGTGCTCCATTCCGTATGCCTTCACCGGAAACTCGGTCAGCACTTTGAGAAATTCTCCTCTTCCACAACCAACCTCAAGGAATCGTTTTCCCTCAAGATGATAGGTTTCAATCAAATGACGGTACTGATTTCGGCGCAGACCGGTCATCGTCGTCGAAAATCCGCCGGCGCGGATCACATCTCGATAGTACGATACCGGCTCACAATCAAACTGCACGAGTCCACATGCCGGACACTGATACAGATCAAGGTCAATTCCGCGATCCGCCTTTACTTCTTCTGCATCCGGAATATCCTGAGCAGATGCCGGTGCATGATTCAGTTTAAATAATTCTCTCTCCGGCAGACGATGTCCGCAGGCAATGCAATGTCTCATAAATTCCCTCCGCAAATGATGTCTTCGGTCTCCAGCTTGTCTCCCGGCAGATTTTTTGAATATCCGGCATCAGATCCGCCGGTCCCTCGGCATTCTGAGGACGTTCCCCATACAGGAAACTTCCCTGACTGTCACAGATCTCATACATCTCCTCGACATAGGAGCGCAGAGGTCTTGTATCCATACTGGCGATGTTGTAAGTTCCCTCTCTCCCCTCACTCAGAAGATGAGAAAGCGCCTCCGCCATATCTTCTATATAAAGGAAGTTCCAGTTCTGAGTACACGGTCCGAGTTTCATCGTCTCCGCCCGTGTCCAGGTATCCAGACAGGAATTCACTAACGACCACGGATGATCCCCCGGCCCGTACACGCTGAAGATTCTCGTATGAATATACTCCATTTTCAAGATTTTGCAAAGACTTTTTGCCTGATTGTAAAAATCCACCTTCGCTTTTCCATATTCAGACACCGGATGACACGGCGTATCTTCGTCTATAGTCTGATGCCAGACTCCATACTCCGCCTGTGATCCGCTAAACAAAAAACGACCACAGCCAATCGAGACTGCGGCGCGCACAGATGCTAAAGACAGCACGACATTATTCTGCTGGACATCGCGTCTCGTGCGGTTCTCACTCCCCGCTCCGTCCCAGCCAAGATGCACCCACACATCTGCCTGTGGAACACACTCCGAAATCCTCTCGATCTGGCTCAAATTGCACTCCACAATCTGAAGTCTGCCCGAAACTGTGCCTGTCTTACTCATCTGTTCCGCGACCTCCTTCTCCACCTGCAAGAGAGCCGGAAGATTTTTTGATCCCGGACGAATGACCGCAAAAACATCCTGTCCGTCAAGAAGGAACCGCCGTACACTGGCGGTTCCAATAAAACTTGTTGCTCCTGTCACTACAATTTTCATTCTACTTTTTATCCTGCTTTTCCAGATTTTCTTATCCACGGATTTGTAAATTGTCCCATCCATGATCTTATCCACGAATTCTCGGAATAATCATCATCTCATCCATTTCCTCATCCGAAAGGAATGGGGAGAGATCCTCAAGTGGCGGGGAGACAAGTGTTCCATCCGGAAGACGTTTCGCGGAAGACTTCGGCTCAAAGTTCTGGTCTGTTGAGACGAAGACCTCACAGATAGCCGGTCCGTCAATTGCGAGCGTCTTCTCGACTGCATCTGCAAGCTCACTGTTGTGATGAGCTGACACATACGGATATCCATAGGCATACGCAAGTTTCTCCATATCCGGGAAGCTCAGATCATGGCTGTCAGTTCCGACTCCGACAAGTGGTTCTCCAAAGAAATTCTTCTGCGTCTGACGGATCGAGTGATAACCATTGTTGTTAATCAGAAAGATCTTGATCGGCATCTGATGCGAGATGATCGTCTGAAGCTCCTGAAGATTCATCTGGATACTTCCATCACCGGTCAGCACAATCAGATCGTGGGACGACATTCCATCGCCCTCAAACTCCGGATCGTGAACTGCCATGCAGGCTCCGATTCCTGCTGGAAGATCGTATCCCATCGACGCAATCGCCGAGTTCGAGATGAAACGCTGACCTTTCTTGATGATGTAGGCATGACCACCTGCAACACAGGCTGAGCCATTTCCGACAACCGTCACCTGATCCTCGCTGAGCCTGCTGCTGAGCGCTTCCACAAGCGCATAAATATTCGCCGGTTCGCTATCCGGACGCTTAAGATGCTTGCTCTGGATCACCGGATAACGCTTTCTCCACATCCGGCAAGTCTCCACCCAGTTCAGATCTTTGAGACCCTTTCCGCCGTTAAAGACCGGATGATCCTTGTCTGCGCCCTGCTTTTTCAGCACCCGATTCATCACACCCAAGAGATCTTTTGCATCTGCATGAACCGGAAGATCAACGTGAACGCTCGGTTTTTTGAGTTCCTCTGCGTCGACATCACAGACAATCACATAGGCCTCGCGCGCCCAGGTCTTGTAATTATATCCGACCTGACGGATGCTTAAACGGCTTCCCACCGAAAAGACGAGATCGCTGTTCTGAACCGCAAGATTGCCCGGGCGATCTCCCATTCCACCGGGACGTCCTGCATAGAGCGGATGCTCATCCCAGACACAGTCCTGATTGTTCCATCCGGTCACAAGCGGGATTCCAAGACGCTCTGCGGTCTCAAGAAACTCCTCGTAAGCACCTGCAATCCGGATTCCGTTTCCGGTGTAGAAAATCGGGCGTTTTGCCTGTCTGATCTTCTCGATAATCGTCTCCGCGAGTTCCTCGGTCACCTTCGGAAGCTCCGGTTCCCTCTGCTCACCATTTCCGGCAAAATCCTCCGCAGTCGCATGAGGCGGATCGCTCTCATAGACACCAGCCCATCCTGTGCCACCTGCCTCATAATCCTCCGGATCAAAGCCGATGAGATCCTCGGTCTCAACAAAAGCACCCTGAACATTCAGCGGAATGTCAAGCCAGGTCGGACCCGGACGCTTCGTCTGCGCCAGATAAAGAGCCTTCTCAAGACAGAAACGGATTCTCATCGGATCAATCACCATCTCAGAGTACTTTGTCATGCACGCGATCGACTTTGTGATGTCGAATTCCTGATCCCCCATCGCACGAATACCGACTCCCGACCAGCGCGCCGTCGTGTCGTAGCGCACCTGTCCCGACAGAATCAGCATCGGGATCGAGTCGAGCCATCCTCCGACCACTCCGGTGATTGCATTCGTTCCTCCCGGTCCCGTCGTCACGCAGAGCAGACCGATTTTATTGTGGATTCTCGCATAGGATTCCGCTGCCATCGCACACGCCTGCTCATGATGCTGATAGAGACAGGAAAGTCCCTTCTGATGTCCGAGTGCATCGTTCAAATGCATCGCGCCTCCGCCCGTCACCGTGAACACCTGATTGATTCCGGCATCGACAATTCTCTGTGCGATATAGTTTGATACTTTCATTTTCATAGTAAAGCCCCTCGCTTATCTCCTAAACTTAGTCTTACCCCCCAGCCCTCTGGGGTCCGTACAGTATGAGGAGAGTATAACACACTTTCCCATGCCTTTCCACCGTTTCCATCAACCATCACTTTAAATCAAAAATCAAATCCGCTATAATCGCAGAGTAATGCAGAGACGGATTTTCGGCCACCGAGATTCTGCGAAGAACAGAATCTGAGATTTATTTAAAGGAGATTATTTTCATGAAAAACAGAAAATTTACCACACTGGCTGTATTATCCACAACGGCGGTTCTCACCGCGGTTCTTCCTTCGATCCCGGCATGGATTCCGGGCACGGTGCAGACTGCATTCGGTGCATCTGCCGGATGGGTGGAGGAAGACGGAGAGCTCCGCTACCGCGACAGCGACGGCTACTATCTCACCGACACCTGGAAAAAGAAGGACGGCGAGTGGTATTATCTTGGGGAAGATGGCCGTCTGACACGCTCCTCGATGGTTGACGAGTACTACGTTGACGCTGACGGAAAGCGCGTTGTGAATTGCTGGATCGGAGAAGATGGAGAGGAATGGGACGATGAGGCCCCGGACACTTTCTGGTATTACTTCGGAAAAGACGGAAAAGCAGTCACCTCCCGTTGGCAGGTGATTGACGGAAAATACTATTACTTTAATGAAGAGAGCCATATGCAGACCGGAAAGATCGAGCTGGACGGCTTTACCTACTACTTAGGAGAAGAAAATGACGGTGTCATGAAGACGGGCTGGATTCAGCTTGAGAATGAGAGCGATGATCCGGACAATGAGCTTGTCTGGCACTATTTTGACGGAAACGGTCGCATGGTGATGAACCAGATCGACCGCAAGATCGAAAATCATTACTATACATTTGAGAACGGCATTTTACAGACCGGCTGGTATCAGCTTCCGGCTTCTGATTCTGCAAATGCAACCGGAACCGAGGGCGAGAATAACCTTGCCTCCGCATCCAACGCCACCGATGCATCTGCTACTTCTGTACCGCAGATCTCTTCCTATCAGTACTATGAGGAGGACGGAAAGCGCGCAAACGGCTGGTACACGATCGAGGGCGCTCCGGAGATCAGCGAGGAAGGCGAGCTCTTCAAGTTTTACTTCAAAAACGGTGCACCTTACTACGCACAGACCGGCGTCCAGACATTCAGCGTGGAGTCCCGCCGTTATGGCTTCAACACCCGCGGAGAGATGCAGACCGGTCTTCAGGAGGTAACGCTTGAGGACGGAACTACCGCAAACTTTTACTTTGGAGAGGACGGCGTGATGAAGACCGGCAGACAGTCGATCTACGATGAGGATCTCGATGAGACCCAGTCCTGGTTCTTCTACACGGACGGCGGAAACAAGGGACAGGGCGTTCATGGAGTCCGCGACAACAGCGTTTATCGCCGTGGACTGCGTCTCGATGCAGACCGCGACTTACGCTACGCACCTGCCGACCTCGACGGAACGCTTTACCTTGTAAATACCTCCGGAGCAATCCAGAAGGCTTCTGCTTCCACAAAATCTTCCTCCAGACCGGAGCTTGGAAACGGATTTAAGGATTTCAAGGACTCCAACGATAAGATCTGGGTGGTTGACCGAAACGGCATTATCCAGCAGTAAAACATAAGCGAACGAAAAACAATTAAACATTATGGGCACAAAATCAAGTCTTTTCATCCGTTCACCACTATAAGAAATGATTTTGTTGCCCATATTTTATTTTTATTCCTGACGCGTATTTGAATTTTATAAGACCAGATAAATAAAAATTTTAAATTTTTGTTATATTTTTTCGGAACTGCCGTAACCATTATTGTGATTGTTTGAGTGATACGAAGTGGGGAAGTATCCCCATTTATCAGCCTTGAAAATCAAAGGATTTAAGGATTTATTGTTGGGAGGAAGTAAAATCATGCGGGAACTGGCTGTCTATTATTGTCCAAAATGCGGATACTACGGATATTTTCATCTTGAACAGAACGCAATCTGTCCGAATTGTCTCAAGAAATTGGACTGTCTCGACCTGCCATACCCGGATTTTGTCAACCTCAGCCTTGAGGCGAGAGATGCCCTTCTGATTCAGAAAATCCTGTCCCACGATCCGTCCGTCTCCAACCGGATTCTGACCGCAGACCGTGCACACAGCTATCGAAAGACGATTGCCACTCTTCACTCTCAGGTCTATGATCTGAAATTGGAGAACAAGCAGCTGCTTGAAACTCTCAACTGGATGCACGAGACGATCTGGGAACTTCTCAGCAAAAAACCGCGTTTTGAAAGTGCAGATTCTCTTCCGGATCTTCCGGAATCGCTTTCTTCCGATGCTTTGCCGGATCACGATCCATCCTCCTCGCAGGATGATCTCTCTTCCAAGAATAATACCGATTCACCGGATGAGCAATCCGAATCCGCAGATTGATTAAGCGGATTTCCACAAATTTTTATTTTTCATCATTTTTTACACAATCTGTACCAGTAATATATCGAACAATCAGACGATCCTGCGTTTTCTGCATCTGACGGATCGTCTTCAAAAGTATCTCATTTTCTTTTTTCAGGCTCTCGTTTTCCTGCTTCAGCCGTTTCCAATTTTCCAACATTCCCATCTCATGTGCCTCCTTTTTAACTCCCTGCATCAAGCGAATTTCCTTTATCATTTCGCAGACTCAGGAGATTTTCTCTCGATTCTTTTCGGCTGATTTTTTGTCAGAAAATCTCTGAGCCTGTCTTCTGTTCACTTTCTTTTCTATAATATAATCAATATAATTCTTTTTTGTTTCTTTGAAAAGCGAATTTAATCGCAAAGTTCGACACCTGTTACTGTTCAGAAGTTTTCTCCCCCCAAATTTCTGTCAATCATGACGTTCATAACGATTTTCTTACGATTCCCCCGATTTCCTTACAATCCTTTTCGAGCTATTGTCATCAAATTCTCATGCTGTTATAATAAGGTCAGCAAGAAAAAGAGGTGATTGACTATGCGAAAAAAAATAGGAATACTCTTTGCTATGATTACCTTCTGTCTTCTTCTGAATGTCATTCCTGCAATGGCAGGCGAATGGCGCAAGACCGGAGAAGATCAGTGGCAATACATGAAGGATGATGGCTCCAAGGCAACCGGATGGCTTGAAATCGACGGAAACCGCTATTATTTCGATGAAAACGGCAACCGCAAATCCGATTATTGGCTCAAGGATGACGGTTCCTGGTACTATCTCGATGAAGATGGTGTAATGGCAAGGAATACTTGGGTTGACAACTACCACGTTGACAACTCCGGAAGATTTGAAAAGAAACGCTAGATTTTCGTTCATTCAACAACCTATACATGAATGACTGTATTTAAAACATTGATTCTACGAACATGGAGGGACTTTTAACATGAAGAAACGTTTTCTCAGCATGGCAGCAGTTGCACTTGCACTCTCTATCTCCACTGGAATGACCGCATTTGCAGGTTCCTGGAAATCCGATGAGAATGGTAAATATTACGAGAACGATGACGGTTCCCGCCCGGTATATGCTGGCTGGTTCACCGATCCGGAAGACGGAGCGATGTATTACATGGACCCGGATGGTTATGCAATGACGAACACCAAGGTTGAGGGATACCGCCTTGATGACGATGGTCGTCGTATCGAGAAGACCGAGGAGGATCTCCAGCGTGAGGCAGCCCGCAAGGCAGAGCTTGCTTCCCGTCCGAGCCCGGCAAGAAAAGCTGCTTCTGCTGAGGTCGCTGCTGACGCTGCAAAGACAGCTACCACTGCTACCACGACAGGACGCACTTCCTATCAGTCCGAGATGAAGGTATTTATGGACAAATACTTCATCGAGGCAGGCAAGGCTTGCACAAACGACGATATTGCCGGCACAACCGACGAGGACAACACCGAGATCACCTATGCATTCAAGA
This sequence comes from Brotaphodocola catenula, assembly GCA_020686985.1. GTDB lineage: Bacteria > Bacillota > Clostridia > Lachnospirales > Lachnospiraceae > Brotaphodocola > Brotaphodocola catenula. The sequence goes on along the minus strand of JAJEPU010000010.1, from coordinate 11,790 downwards.
CCAACGATGGTTACCATTTCTTAGAGGCAACCGAGTGGCTGTCTGTTAAGGAGTCTTCCACCAACTACAAACCGCAGGCATTCGATCTGTTCTACAACTTCAACGCCATGGGCGGTGAGGAAGCTACGATCTTCGGCAATACCTTCAATCAGATGGTAATCGCAGCAGTAGGCGAGACTGAGGGTCAGACAGTGATTGACTCGATCAACGAGGCTCGCAATGCAGGAACCGCATCCTTCAATCGTAGCGCAAACACCGATTCTGGCAACAGCTACACCCTGACTTACAGCAACGGAAGCGCAACCCTCTCCGTAACCTGCAGTGAGCAGGATTCGATTGCAGCTGAGGCTGAGCGGGCAAAGGAAGAGGCTGAGGCAAACGCAAACGCTGAGGCTGAGCAGACTGCAACTTCCACTGTACTTGTAGCTGGTCAGAGCGCAGCTTCCACTGAGGAATAGGATTCGTGAAAGTATCACCGATGCTTTTGCGATCTGCAAAATAATCCTGCAGGAAGCTCGTATGCAGTCCTTTCATACAAATACAAGAGAGTTCGCAGAGGATGAAAATCTCATCTTCTGTGAACTCTCTTTTTTATTAATCGTCACTCTCCACGCTTCTCCAGCTTTCGATAGGCAAGCATCAGGTCAACAACTCTGCCATAACTTTTCACACCATCTTCCTGAAGATTTGCCTTCAAATAGGTATCGTTGATCTGGTTTGCGACCTTGGCAGTCTTTGTGTCATAACGATCCCAAAACTGATTATTCCTGGCAAGATCCTCCCTTACCTCCGTCTCCAACCTCGCAACACACTTCTGATATGCATCTCGATCAACATCGGCAAGCGCATTTGTCGCATGAATCCATCCAAGCAGGTATCCACTGTACCGAAATGCCCGATCCTCCGAGAAACTGCAAGCAAGACAGGCAATAAAATTTGCCTCATCCTCCCTCATAAACCCTTTCAGATGAGAGAGTTCATGACAGATCGTGTGCGGAATGTTGTAATCCGTCATCGCCCTGTTATAATTTGCCTCCACCGTAAACGGTGAATAAATCCCGCTCAACTGCTGAATCGACAAAATCTCCGACACGGTAACCTGTTTCGCCCTCGGATAAAATCCCGCAAGCTCCGGATAGTGTTCTCCAACCGCCTGCATCGCACAAATTTCTTCTCTCTGCCACTCCCACTTTTTATTTTTATAAGAAAAGTTCTTCTCCCAGTCTTCCTCGGAAACAGGCGCATTTTCATTAACTTTCTCTGTCAGAAACTCACACAAATCTGCAAGCTCCTCGGTCGTATAGCGCCCCGTCTCAATCCCCGCATACTCGGAAAACGCTCTCGCATGATAATTGATCCCACAATTCATTGTATACAAGAAAAACAGCAACGTCGCCGTCAAACACATTCTCCGCAAAAGACGCATCCTCCATGGCTTTCGCGCGCGAATCTGCCCGATCAGCCATCCTGTTCCGACAACCACAATCACATAGATTCCAAACTCAGAGACAGAAAACGGAAACCACCCAAACACTCTCCCCACACTCCCGACAATCAGCGGATAGGTGTGATGTGCATACCAGTCCGCAAATCCCGGCACATTTCTTGCAATCACCTGAAACAACAGCGCCAGAATCAGACAGATCCACGCAACCACAGTATATTGCTTTTCTTTGTTCTCTACATTTCCTGCATCTCTCATCATATTTCTCATCTCTCTTCTCTTACGAAATCTCGCCCAGACTTGAATTCTTTTTCATACTTTTGATTTCACTCTACTCCCTATCTTAACACAACTTCACACAAACGAAAATCTGTCCTCCTGTGGAACCGAGAGCTCCGTAAGATAAGATGGTGACAATGGGAATTTACCGTATTTAAATGAGAAGCCACGGCAAATTCCGTTACTGGACACATGTGCATGAACCGTAACGATTTGTACTCCACCAGCTTGTCCGAAAAGAGTTGCCACTGTCCACAGAAAGACCTATAATGAAAGTTACACATAACGGTTCTGTGTCCTCGTTCTCACAGCTACCAGACTACACTTCAAAGGAGCAAACGTATGAATTCCTCAGTTTCTAAAACCAAACTGGCACTCTCCGTCTTTCGACGCTGTTGCTACGGATACTTTGTCAGTGGAATGGTCATCCTTTCCTTCGGTGCAATCATGCCCTCCCTGATTGCAGAATCCAGCATGAACTTTGCAACGGCAGGCGGTCTTCTGTCCTTCATGGCAATCGGTAACTTCCTCGCCAGTTTCGTTTTTCCGGCAATGACAGCCCGCTTTGGACTGCGCGTTTCCATCTCGTTCTGGTCGTTCACAATCCCGATCACCCTCTTCCTGTTTTCTCTCCTTCCTCCGCTCCCGGCCATGTATGCTCTGATCTTCTGCATCGGTCTGGCGCGCGGTTCTGTCACCATCATCAACAATCTGGCAGTCAATCAGGTCATAGAAGAGCCTGCACGCTACCTGAATCTTCTTCATTGTAGCTTTGCAATCGGCGCATTTGCATCCCCATTTCTGACCGCCTGCCTGCTCAGACTTGGCTTTGGCTGGAGAACCATCCTCTACCTGCTGATTCTCCTCTCCGCAAGTGCCGGGATCTGCTATTTCAGCATGGATTACTCGCTCGTTTCCTCTGAGAAGAAATCGAACACGAAGCAATCGTCCAGGGTAGCTTCCTCAAAGACTACTTCTGCCACCAGCCCAACCTCAAAGAACTCCGGAAATCTGGATTTCCTGAAAAATTCCGATTTTCTGTGCATCGCCTTCGTTCTCTTTTTCTATCTCGGAATTGAGAACTCAATCAACGGCTGGTTCGTGACCTATCTTCAGAACACCGGCATCATGAGCACCACATTTGCGACAAACATGGTATCTGTCACCTGGCTGATGATCATGGCAGGACGACTCATGACTGCAAAGATCTCTGCCACAGTCGGAAGAAGCCGAATGATCGTGATCCAGACCATCGGAAGCACGGTATTCTTCTTCCTTCTGACCCACGCGACGACTCTCCCGATCGTCACACTCGCCCTCGGTGGACTCGGTTTCTTCCTCGCAGGCATCTATCCGACCTGCATCGCAGAAGGAGGACAATATATCGTCGGATCAACACTCGGAATGTCTGTTCTGACCGCAGTCTCCGCACTCGGTGGAATCCTCACCCCGGCTCTGATCGGATGGATCGCCGACCGCTCCGGAATGACCGGTGCAATCGGCACATTGAGCGTCAACGTCCTTCTGATGATTTTGCTCGGACTGCGAAATTATTTCCGTTCTATCCGTAAGCATGCCTAATAAATACATATAACTCAGGATCACTTACAAAATCTCTACAAGCGTAGACTTGAACTCAGGATGCATCACAGGCTCCGGCATGGGAAGGTTCTCGCAAAAGAAATAACACGAAAAAAGCAGGCATTTCCTGACGCATCTGCGACGAGAAATCCCTGCTTTTTGATTATTTGATTATTTTATATCCATACACTCAAAAATTAATTCCGGCGATTCTGTCTCGCTGTTCCAATACGCACAAGCGCACGGTGCAGTTTCGACTCCGCCATCTTATAATCCTGCTCAGACAGACCGGTCTGCGCCATCTTCTCCTCTGCACGTCTCTTAGAAGCCTCCGCACGAGTCACATCAATGTCCTCGCTCCACTCCCAGGTCGTCGCCATCAGACGGCACTCACCATTCATCACAGTCAGCATTCCACCGATGCAGGCAGCCTCCCGCTTTGTTCCATCCTCGAGCACCACAACAGCCTTACCCATACCGATTGCGGTACAATAATTCATGTGGTGAGCCAGAATTGCAAGATCTCCATGGATCGTTCGGCAGGATACGCTCTGCACCTGCCCGTCATACATCAGACCGTCAAGAGAGGCAATCTGCAAATGAAAGGTTGATCCCATACGGCTTCCTCCTTCCTACTGCTGTAACTTCTTTGCCTTCTCATAGACATCGTCGATGGTTCCGGCAAACAGGAAACAGCTCTCCGGAATGTCGTCGCACTCACCGTCAAGAATCTTCTTAAATCCTCTCAGGGTCTCCTTCAGCGGAACGTACTGTCCTGCCATACCGGTGAACTGCTCTGCAACAGAGAAGCTCTGGGACAGGAAACGCTGTACCTTACGCGCTCTCGAAACGGTCAGCTTATCCTCCTCAGACAGCTCATCCATACCCATGATTGCGATGATATCCTGAAGCTCCTTGTAACGCTGAAGCACTCTCTGTACCGCACGAGCGATGTCGTAATGCTCCTGTCCAACAGTCTCCGGAGACAGAATACGGCTTGTAGAATCCAGCGGATCTACTGCCGGATAAATGCCCTGGCTGGCGATCTCACGGGAAAGTACCGTGGTTGCATCCAGATGGGTGAACGTTGTTGCCGGAGCCGGGTCAGTTAAATCATCTGCCGGCACATAGACTGCCTGAACAGAAGTGATAGAACCCTTCTTCGTGGAAGTGATACGCTCCTGAAGAGCACCCATCTCCGTTGCCAGAGTCGGCTGGTAACCTACTGCGGACGGCATACGTCCAAGCAGAGCGGATACCTCAGAACCTGCCTGGGTGAAACGGAAAATGTTGTCGATGAATAGAAGCACATCCTGGTTCTTGACATCACGGAAGTACTCCGCCATTGTCAGACCGGACAGTGCCACACGCATACGAGCTCCCGGTGGCTCATTCATCTGACCATATACCAGAGCGGTCTTATCGATAACTCCGCTCTCCTTCATCTCTCCATAAAGGTCGTTACCCTCACGGGTACGCTCTCCTACGCCGGTGAATACAGACAGACCGCCGTGAGCTGTCGCAACGTTATGGATCAGCTCCATGATCAGAACCGTCTTACCTACACCTGCACCTCCGAACAGACCGATCTTACCGCCCTTTGCATAAGGACAGATCAGGTCTACGACCTTGATACCGGTCTCGAGGATCTCCGTTGCCGGAGTCTGCTCCTCGTAGGAAGGTGCCTGACGATGAATCGCCCAACGCTCCTTTGCCTCCGGAGCCGGCATATCATCTACCGGATCACCCAGAAGGTTAAATACTCTTCCCAGACACTCCTCGCCGACCGGAACCGTGATCGGATTTCCCGTATCCACAGCATCCGTTCCGCGAACCAGACCGTCGGTAGAGTTCATAGCGATGCAACGCACCACATCGTCGCCGATCTGCTGGGCTACTTCGGCCACAACGCGGTGACCGTTCACCTCAATCTCAATCGCGTTCAGCAGTGCCGGCAATTCACCCTCTGCAAACCGGATATCCAGTACCGGGCCGGTTACCTGCACTACCTTGCCAATATGTTTCTCACTCATATAAGAATCTCCTTGTTATCCTCACGATTCCTCCGCGCCCGCAACAATCTCCGTAATCTCCTGCGTGATGCTGGCCTGACGCGCCCGGTTGTAATAAAGGTTCAGCTGTTCGATCATCTCTCCCGCATTCTTCGTCGCTGCATCCATTGCCGTTCGACGAGCCGCAAGCTCACTGGCTACCGACTCGCACATTGCACCATAGATCAGCGCCGCAAGGTACTCCGGAACGATCGCGTCAAAGACGGTCTCACTGTCCGGCTCATAGAGAATCAGAGAGCGAACATTCTTCGGGTCCGTCTCCTCCTCACAGAAGTCCCTCAACGGCAGAAGTGCCGTCGTCTGCGGTTTCTGGGAAAGCATCGACACGAAGCTCGTGTAGCACAGAGCCACATGTCCGTACTTTCCGGCGCGGTATCCCTCACAGATCCGCTTTGCCATCTCAAAACAGTCTCCAATCGAAATATCTGCGGCCTCGGCAAATTCCTCTGTCATCAGACCTGTATTTCGACGACGGAAGTACTCCACCGTCTTCTTTCCGATCGGCATCACCTCATACTCTTTTCCGGCTACCTGCTCTTCCACGAGCTTGAACAGATTGGAGTTGTAGCCTCCTGCGAGACCGCGGTCACCCGCGATCACGACGTAACACCATTTTTCGCTTTTGCTCTCTCTGGTGTAAGGAGACATGAAATCTGTATTTCCAGATGCAATCTGTCCAAGGGTATCCCGAAGCATCTCAAAACAGGGCTTGCTGACCTGGGCACGTTCCTTTGCTTTGCGCAGCTTGGAGGATGCCACCAGTTCCATCGCTTTGGTAATCTGCATGGTGCTTTGTATGCTCTTCATACGCAGCTTTACCGCTTTCATATTTGCAGCCATGAGTTTCCTCCTTTATTCAGCTTCATTCAGCTTCCTTTCACCCTATTTTGCTTTTAAAAACTTCTCCGTGTAATCCTTGAGTGCCGTCTTGAGCTTCTCCTCAGTCTCTGCATCGAGAGTGCCCTTTGCACGGATGTTGTCCATTGCAGTCGCACCGTTTGCATCGCTGTCGAGGAAATCATACAGACCCATCTCGTACTCATGAACGTCCTCTACCGCAACCGCAGAAAGCACGCCATTTACAACCGCATACAGAATTGCAACCTGTTTCTCAACCGGAACCGGCATACTGCGTCCCTGTTTGAGCACTTCCACAATTCTTTCACCCTGTGCCAGACGAGCCTTCGTATCCGCATCCAGATCGGAACCGAACTGTGCGAAGCTCTGAAGCTCACGGTACTGGGAATAAACCAGTTTCAGAGTACCGGCAACCTTCTTCATTGCCTTGATCTGAGCATTACCACCTACTCGGGAAACGGAAATACCCGGGTTTACTGCCGGCATGATACCGGAATGGAACAGCTCGGTCTCAAGGAAGATCTGACCGTCAGTAATCGAAATTACGTTTGTCGGAATGTATGCAGATACATCTCCTGCCTGGGTCTCAATGATCGGCAGAGCCGTCATCGAACCGCCACCCTTCTCAGCGGACAGCTTAGCTGCACGCTCAAGCAGACGGGAATGCAGATAAAAAACGTCTCCCGGATATGCCTCACGGCCCGGCGGACGACGAATCAGCAGAGAAAGTGCACGGTAAGCGACCGCGTGCTTGCTCAGATCATCGTATACGATCAGCACATGTTTTCCCTTATTCATAAAATACTCGCCCATCGCACATCCGGAATACGGTGCGATGTACTGAAGCGGGCTGGATTCAGAAGCAGTTGCAGCGACAACAATCGTGTAGTCCATTGCTCCGCTCTCCTGAAGCTGAGATACCAGTCCTGCTACGGTCGAACGCTTCTGTCCGATTGCAACATAGATACAGATAACGTCCTTCCCCTTCTGGTTGATGATCGTATCCACTGCGATCGTCGTCTTACCAGTCTGACGGTCGCCGATGATCAGCTCTCGCTGTCCACGACCGATCGGGATCATCGAGTCAATTGCCTTGATTCCCGTCTGTAACGGCTCCTTAACCGGCTGTCTGTCACAGATTCCCGGTGCCGGAGATTCTACCGCACGGTACTCCGATGTCTCAATAGGGCCAGCTCCGTCGATCGGCTGTCCGATTGCATTTACGACACGTCCGATCATTGCCTCTCCGACCGGAACAGAAACCACCTTGCCAGTACGTTTTACCGTCTGACCCTCGCTGATTCCCTGATCCGAACCGAAAAGTACAACGGAAACACTTGTCTCCTCCAGGTTCTGCGCCATTCCAAATGTGCCGTCCTCAAATTCCAGAAGCTCACCGGACATACAGCCTGCCAGTCCGCTGACTCTGGAGATTCCATCTCCGACGGTCAGTACGGTACCGGTCTCGCTCTGCTCGATCGCATTCTGATAATGTTTGATCTGGCTACGGATGACCCTGGAAATTTCTTCCGGTTTTAATTGCATGTTTACACCCGTCCTTTATACGTTTAGTTTTCGGTAATTTGCTTTCGCAGGTTGTCCAGACGATTCTCAAGCGTTCCGTCCAGAGCAATTCCCTCGAGCTCCACGCGAATACCGCCCAAAACCTGAGGCTCCTGCTTTTCTTTCATGATGACCGTCTTGCCACTGATTTTCTCAAGGCGTGCTTTGAGTGCTTCTCTCTGCTCCTCTTTCAGCGCAACCGCTGTGACAATGAGTGCCTCGGCAATGTTGTGGTCTTCATTATAACGGCGTCTGAATTCCCGACTACATCCGGAAAAACTGCGGACGATGCCCTCACTGCACAGAATCTTGAAAAAATTCAGCAGATACGGATGCACCTGTTCGCCAAACGCCTCATCAATCAGAGAAAGTCGCTCTGCCTTTGCGACCGACGGCTCAGAAAGCAGGGTCAGATACTCCGGATTCTCCTTGAGAACCTCTGCGACCATCTCCACCTGTCCCATCAAAGTCTCTGTCAGCTTTTCTTCGGCAGCCAGATCGTACAGGCTGTCTCCATAAAGCCTGCCTGTATCCATCATGACGCTTCTCCTACATTCTTAATAAACTCGTTAATCAGTTTCTCGTGGTCATCTTCGCTGACCTCGCGCTCAATTACCTTTCCTGCAATATCCATGGCAATCGAGCCAATCTCATTCTTCAGATCTCCAACTGCCTTCTTGCGCTCCTGAGCAATATCTGCCTCCGCCTTCGCCTTGATGCCGGCTGCCTGAGCCTGAGCATCCTGAAGGATTGCCTCTGCCTTTGTCTGAGCAGACTTCTGAGCGTCCTTGAGGATCTCGCTTGCTTCTGCCTTTGCCTGAGCCATGTTCTGCTCATACTCGGCTTTCATCGCTTCCGCTTCTTCCTTGGACTTTCTCGCATCCGTCAGCTGAGCATCCGCCATCTCTTTTCTCTTCTGGAGCACGGCATTGATCGGCTTAAACAGAAAACGCTTGATCAGGTACATCTGAATAAAGAGGTTGCAGATCTGTGCAATAAAGGTCCATGGTGCAATTCCCACCAAATCCTGTACTTCGCGCATGTTCTCCCTCCTGTTTTCCTGCGGTTCACGCATTCTCCGGATCATTTATCTTCTCGGATTTTCACCCGGCATATCGATCTATATCGATCCATATCTATTGATATCTATCTGATTCGATCTAATATCTGATCCGCATCATTCATGAATTAACCAAGATAGTTCATGAACATACCCGGAGCTACGAAGATCAGAAGCAGACCGGTAACGAAACCATAAATACCGGTGGTCTCTGCGATTGCACAACCAAGAAGCATCGTGCTGGTTACATCACCCTTGCACTCCGGCTGACGGCCAATTGCCTCCAGAGCCTTAGAAACTGCATTACCTTCACCAATACCAGGTCCGATACCTGCAATCAGAGCACTTCCGGCACCAATTGCACAACCTGCCAGTGCGATACCACGCGCGAGTAACTGAAAATCTGTCATAGTAATTTCCTCCTGAAAATAAAATTTATCTGCCTCATCCCTCCGCCGCATTGGCGATGTACATGATCGTCAGCATACTGAAAATGAATGCCTGCATGGCTCCGGAGAACCAGTCAAAGTATACAGACAAAATAGCGGGAATACCGACATCGAGAATCGGAATGCTTCCCAGAATCTGTCCAAGAGCACCCGGAAGCCATCCGAGAAGTGCGCTTGACGCAAGTGCCAGAGCCGCATAGATCAGACCGTTGATTACCACACCCGACAAGATATTGCCGAAGTGACGGCATGCCATGCTGACCGGCGTTGCAAGCTCTGAAAGAATATTGAACGGAGTCATGACCGCAATCGGGGTCGTGAATCCCTTCAAGTATCCAAGGAATCCTCCAGCCTTGATCTTATTGCCTGTAATCATAATAAATACGACAATCGCCCACGCTGCCTCCGTGGACAGATCTGCTGTCGGGCTTCTCAAGCCCGTCAAACTGATCAGGTTCGATACCACACTCGTTGTAAAGAGCGCAGCGACAAACGGAATCAGCTTGTCGAACTTTCTGCTTCCAGTATTGTTGCGGACAAAGTTGTTTGCCTGCTCAACCAGAAACTCTGCAAGTGCCTGCCGTTTGGAGATATTCTCCACCTTCAGGTCACGGGTCAGCCAGATACACAGTCCCGTAATCAGCGCCATCACAATCCAGCTGACTACGAGAGTCTCTGTGATCTGAATGTCACCAAGGATCGGAATCCCCGTAGGAATTGTGAAATAGACGGCTGCACCTGTCACATCAAAATTCATCCTTGTTTCCTCCTTTCTTTTTCATGTATGCTCTTGTTCTCCGCTCCCCCTGAATGAAAACGAAGGCTTTGAACCTACATATTATTTATTGGTTTTTATAGTGCCCAAAATTCCGCGGGCTTTGATAACCGCGCCCGGGACAAAGAGCGGAATAATTCCCGCTACTCCGTTAATGAAAGGTACCGTCACTGCGAGAATAATCCAAAGAAACTGAATCATTGTGCGGTAATGGTAGCTGGTCTTCATCCGGCGATATGCCAGATCCTGATCCTGCATGTCTGCAATCTTCTGCACCGTAAGTCCCATGAAAAAGAAATTTCCCACTGCCACTGCACTTCCGATCACCGCCCCCAGAATCACCTTGTAGTCAAACGGAATTGAGTCCGGAATCACCAGATGTAAGCCCCAAAATACTAAAATCATCACGACAGAAACTCCTGCCGTTCCCGCCCCAATTCGGGCAGTCTCCTTTTTCACTGCATCCTGAACCTGAATCACCGGAATCCTCCTTCTGCTGACATTTTGTGTCTGATATGTTGTATCTGATTTCTGTCCTACAAATTTCCTGTCTCATCTCTTTTGTTCTATATTCTTGTTCTATTCTATGATTCTTTGCTGTTTCTTATCTTCTCACAACTTCCTCAAGTCCATTCAGATAACTTTGTGAACTTGTATCTGCCATTTCCTTGATTATGCTGGTTTCCCGATACATTTGTCAATGATGCCGGTTATAAGATGGACATCTTTTTTCTTTTTTTCGATCTGTCTCCTTCATAATGGATTGATAGATCTTGTATGCTGTCGCAAAGGAACCACCGAGCCCAAAGAAAAAGCCGAGCAGGTAAATCCGGCCTCCGACATGAAACCTCATATTCAGCCAATAGCTTCCCAAAAGACACAGAAGAAGCGGCATCATCAGAGAGATCCCCATCTGGCTCAGCATGGACAGTTGCCGGAAAACGGAATTCCAGTGTTTCATCGTATTCTTCCTCCTCGAACTGCCAAAAAGCATTTCTCAATTTCACTATTTTCATTATCATCTTGTTTCCACATTTCCTATGCAACCCCATCTAAATCCCCATTTTTCGTTAAATATTAGTCAAAAAAATGGTTCCCGATTATTCTGCAAAGAAAACGTTAAAAAAGATACATTTTTCCTGTTTTTGTCACTTTTTTATATTGTTTTCCTAAAAACCATCATATTTTCCTGTCATTATTACACAACATAAATTTAATTATAACCGATCTCAACGGTTTTGACAACATCTTAACTCAAGTTTAATATTATTCATAAAAGGTTAATTTTTATCAATTTACAGGGTTTTGTAAGCGTTTACATCTATTTATTGAAAGAAATTTGTAGAATGTGTCTGAAATCCAAATTTACACTTTTTCTTTATTGCTTTAAAGTGACGTATTTTTTCACATGATAACATGTGTTATTTTCTCTTTTGTCTTCCCATCCGCCCCACTTAAAACCCAAAAGAATTTCTTCTATATGCACTTTGTATACAGAATTTGTCTCTTTATTCTATAGTTTCCCGTTTTTACCTGTGCTCATTTTCTTTATTTTTCTTGTACTACTTTCTATTTTTTTATCCTAATTTCTTATCATTCAATCCATTTTTTTCACTGCTCTCCCACTTCCCAATAATTTACCTTATCAGAAGTATAATCACTTCGTGATGCGATTTTAATAGGAATTTTAAGAGCATTTCAGAAAGAAA
>JAJEPU010000109.1 GCA_020686985.1 Brotaphodocola catenula | reverse complement strand
TCAAATGCTATGATAAAGGCTTTAAAACAACTGGCTTGCCAGCACGTCTACCATTTATAAAGTTGTAAACTGGTGATATCCGACATACTCTGGATTATTATCAAATGCATGCTTCTCCATATAAACTCGACCAATTTTAGTCAATAACTCAACAATTTGCTTTTCTGTTACTGAAATTTCCAAATCAAAATTATTATTTGAAGTCGCTTCTTTTTCTGGTTTTTCCTGCAATGAATCTTTTAACGAATCGAAAAATCCCATTTTTCCTCCTATCTTGTTTCCATACCGTAATATGCATTTAAAAGGTTATTATCTACATAGTTAACAAACCATTTTTTTCGTTTCTTATCATAGCTAAATTCCATAATTCCTGTACTACTTTTCCTTTCTTCTGAGTTTTCCGCTGTATCCTTAAATGCATCTACAATAAATCTTGCTTTTCCCCATATTACTTCTTGCGTTAAATCTTCTGCTTTTGCCATTATTTTGCTAAAACCTACTAACGTCGTAGCATTTTCTAACATTGTCTTATCAACACTTGTAATATCCAAATATTGTATCGTAACAGACGCTATAATAATATCATTTTCTTTACTCATATCTTCGATTTCTATCGAAGAATACTGCGTTACTGTTTTCACTAATTCTTTTTGAGAAGATTTATCCGAAGAGAAATAATTTTTTATTAAGCGCATTGCACTATCTGCATGACTTTGTGCATCTGTTTGTTTTCTAAACATTGGTGTAAAACCTGCTGTCTTCAAAAGAACTCCTGCATTAGCTTTTATCCGATCACTTAAATCATCCATCATATAATCAAAACAAATTTGATACATATCTTTGTTTTCTACTATATTATTTTCAAAATATTCCTGCGCTAACTCTTCCACATCAAGATTTTTTGTGCTTGGATGTCCTAATAAATTCACTGCTATTAATCCAACCACTACTACCGCTACAATCCCTGCCACCATTTTTTTAGGAATCTTTTTAACAGTACTTATCCTGAATTATTCACGGCAACGCCGTGAACGTGGCTGAAAGCCACATAGTTATTGTATTTTAATTGCATATTGT
>JAJEPU010000108.1 GCA_020686985.1 Brotaphodocola catenula | reverse complement strand
TTGTAAAGATCAAAAAGAAGCATATCAGGTCTCGCCAAAGCAGATTTGTGCCAGGGCACATTCTTTTTTATGTTTTGGTTTCAAAATAATGTCAAAAAAAGAATCCGAGGAATTTGTAAAAAACAGATGTTGTCAGATCGGAAAAATTCGTGTACAATTTAATCATATCGTGACGTTTTTTCTGCAATTATTCGTACACTTAAAAAGTTTTGCGGAAAGTTATCTGGAAAGTTATCCGGGGGTGTTTTGAAATGAGATTCTGTGCGAAATTTATGAGGAGATTTTGCGAATATTTTGCGGAAAAATGAGAAGAAAGATTCAGAATTGTATGGGAGAAAGAAAAATGACAGAAGAAAAAACTGGAAAAATGAGTCCGGAAGTCATGCAGGAGAAAAAGAGAGAAGTGCTCTTGACTGCAAAGAAGGCATATGACGAGAAGCTGATGGCGGGCACGAGCGGAAATATGAGCGTGTACTGTCCGGATTGTGGACTGATGGCAATCACGCCAAGTTCCTATGATTACAGCATCATGGAGGAAAAAGATATTGTTGTGATTGACCTCGACGGAAATGTGATTGAGGGCTGTCACCGCCCGTCTTCCGAGTGGAAGATGCATGCAGAGATCTATCGTCACCTGCCTCGTGTCGGCGCGATCGTGCACACGCACTCTCCGTATGCGACCTCATTTGCGGTGACGCATCAGGAGATTCCGGTTATTTTGATTGAGATGATTCCGTTCCTCAAGGGAAGCATTGAGGTCAGCCCGTATGCGACGCAGGGAAGTGCCGAGGTTGGACTGAATGCGGTTCCGATTCTCGAGCGCAAGAATGCCTGCCTGATGGCAAACCACGGTGTTGTCGCAGTTGGCGCGACGATGGCGGAGGCTTATATCAACAGCGTTTATGTGGAGGATACCGCAAAGATCTATCATATGGCACTGAGTGTCGGAACACCGATTGAGATTCCGGGATATGAGAAAGAAAAATAAGGTTACGGCGCAAGCGTGCCAAAAAGTGTTGTTTTATAAGATTTTCACCACTTTACAATTTTTTCATAAAAAAATATCGTACAGGACTTTCTGATGTATAATGAGTTTGACAAAAACATTA
>JAJEPU010000107.1 GCA_020686985.1 Brotaphodocola catenula | reverse complement strand
TATTCAGTTATTCAGTTATTCAGTTATTCAGTTATTCAGTTATTCAGTTATTCAGTTATTCAGTTATTCAGTTATTCTCTTATTTTTATTCTTTTACAATAATTCAAAATTTTCCAGAGTATATAAGTGTGTGTAAAATGGATATGTATAGTTAGCCCCCTTCTTTAGGTGTGGGATAGACTTGAGTAGTGTGATGATAGTAGATAAAGTGGGCAGGCGACGAAGCAGGAAAGATTCTGCAAACCCGTGTGAGACGTTGGTGCTTAGGCTGTGTGGTTTACAGCCTTATGCACCACTACGTCGAACCCGGAGCGAGAGCGAGTTTGCAGAATTTCTTATCCTGCTATCGGAGCCGTAAAGAGAAAGCATAACAAAGAGAAAGCATAACAAAGAGAAAGCATAACAAAGAGAAGGCATAACAAAGAAAAGGCATAACAAAAATAAAGAGAAAGCATAATAAAGAGAAAGTATAACAAGAAGAAAATATAACAAGGGCACGCAGGTTTTGCGTATAAAGCAGAACCTATAAAAATTGCCATAGATTTTCAATAATTCAAAACAGAAAGGAGAAGAAAGATGGTATTTTGTGCACGATGTGGGAGGAAACTGAGTGATGGAACAAAGTTTTGTCCGGGGTGTGGAGCATCCGTACAAGAGCAGAGCAGACAGACATCAACATCTTCACACACACAGTCTCAGCAACCGCAGTCATGGGAGCAGTTAAGTCAGGCAAAAGATTTGAGTGGAGAGTTTCAAGTGGAGGATATCGAGCAGAATAAGCTGTTAGCAGTACTTTCCTATTTTTCGCTTTTGGTGATTCTGCCAATTTTTCTCGCAAAAGAATCCAAGTATGCCAGATTTCATGCAAATCAGGGCTTGATTCTTATGATTGTGACAATGGGATGGCAGTTTGCCTCCTCGATGCTGTCGCTTGCATTCAGTCGTTTCTGGTGGCAGATGCGCTTTATCCTTCCATTTACTGGTATTGTCTACATATTGCTTTTAGTGCTGTTTGTTATGGGAGTGGCAAATGCTCTGAGTGGAAAGGCAAAAGAACTTCCGCTGATTGGAAAATTCCGGATTTTAAACTGATGATTTTAAATAGTTTTAGAAAATTCCAAAATTAAAAAATATGTTAATCCTGAATTATTCACGGAGCAATCTCTAACCTGAAAATTGCACCACGAATCAAAAAAATGATCCATGCAGCCAT
>JAJEPU010000106.1 GCA_020686985.1 Brotaphodocola catenula | reverse complement strand
AAGACCGTCAGAGACGATTTACACCGCCTTTGGAAGGTCAAGTCATGTGTAGATACTGCCGCCCGATTTAACGAGCGCACAGAGGAACAAAAGCTCCAAAATCGACCCCAAACACGACACAAAAAGGAGGATATATCCCGATGAAAAAATACGACTGGAAGAACGAGTACAACCCCATCCGCAGAACGGCAAAACGCCTTTTGAGCGGAGAAGCTTTGACCGATGGCAGACCGCTTTCCGACCTGATCGAGCTGGACGAACACACCCGGAAATGCCTTGCCTTTGAAGCCACCCTCACCGACCGCCAGATTGATATGTTGCAGGAGCTGGGCTATCTGCCTGTTATCATGAGACAGTACGGCGAGGAATGTGCGAACTGCCCCTACACGCTGGACGAGCGTGAGCATGGCATTTGCAGACGATGCGCTGTTTTCAAGAAGTAAGGAGGACGCCCATGCAGTACACCCAAGCACAGATCGACCGGGCAAACGCCGTCAGTTTGGAAGATTTTCTCCGCACACAGGGAGAGACGCTTATCAAAAGCGGACGGGAATACCGCTGGAAAGAACATGACAGCCTGACCGTCCGGGGAAACAAGTGGTTTCGCCACAGCCAGAGCAAGGGCGGCTATCCCATTGATTTTGTCATGGAGTTTTACGGCAAGTCCTTTCCCGAAGCTGTCCAGCTCTTAACCGGCGAAAGCGGTGAGGGACAGAGCGAAGCCAGCACAGCACCGCCCACAGCGTTTCACTTGCCCTTGCACAACAGGACAGCCGACAGAGCAATCCAATATCTCACAGAAAGCCGAGGTCTCAACAAAACGCTTGTTGAGGCTTTTCTTCTTTCCGGGGATATTTACGAGGACGCAAAGCGGCACAATGTTGTGTTTGTCGGCAGAGACCGAAGCGGTACACCGAGATACGCCCATGTGCGAGGAACGGCAGACCCATTCAGACAGGACATTGCCGGGTCTGACAAATCCTATCCGTTCCGACACGAGGGTAATGGCAATCAGCTCTTTGTCTTTGAAGCGCCGATTGACCTGTTATCGTTTATCTGCCTTTATCCGCAGGATTGGCAGACAAGAAATTATCTTGCCCTGGGCGGCGTTTCTGGCAAAGCCCTTGACCGTTTTCTTTCTGAGCGCAAGGACACCCAAAAAGTGTTCCTCTGCCTTGACAGCGACACCGCAGGAAATGAAGCCTGCACACGACTGGCACAGTCCATTCCCGGCGAGATCGCCGTCATTCGCCTTGTCCCGGCAAGGAAAGACTGGAACGATGTTCTCCGTCAGCAA
>JAJEPU010000105.1 GCA_020686985.1 Brotaphodocola catenula | reverse complement strand
TTCTTTTTTTATGTCCTTGGCACATTCTCGCGCCGAGGCGCGGTTGCTTCAGCAACCATCTTCTCCTGCGCCGAGTGCGCATCCCTGCGGAGCATTTTTTGTATGATAGGACACAATTTCCTATCATATAAAAAAAGACAGATGAGTCCCATTTTCTGCGCACTCATCTGTCCTTTTCGTCCATTCCGCCTTCCGGCACATTCTAATCTTTTTATCAATCTTCCTTAGATCGTTCGTTCTTTATTTCTCAGCGATTGCCTCAACCTCACACAGAACGCCCTTCGGAAGATCCTTCACTGCAACACAGCTTCTTGCCGGTTTTGATACAAAGTACTTTGCATACACCTCATTGAATGCTGCAAAATCTGCAATATCTGCAAGGAAACAGGTTGTCTTGACAACCTTCTCATAGCCACTTCCACCAGCCTTCAGGATCTCGCCCACGTTCTTGCAACTCTGCTCTGCCTGTGCGGTGATTCCCTCCGGAATACTTCCATCTGCCGGATTTACCGGAATCTGACCGGATGCAAATACAAGTCCACAGCTCTCATATCCCTGAGAATACGGTCCGATTGCGCCCGGTGCCTTCTCTGTTGCGATTACCTTCATCTTTCGTCTCCTCCTGTACCGTTTTTGTTTTCTTTAATCTTTCTTTTTTAGTTTCTCTCTTTTATCTTTCAAGGGTTTTCGCCCTCTCCGATCAAGCCTCACTCAATCACTGTCAGGAAGCAGTTTAATTCGTACCATAATATTGCGCACAAATCCGTCTTCCGGCACTTTGATGTCCTCCGGATGGGATGTCTCCGGAAAATGTCCGCCTTCCTCTAATTCCAGAAACAGCCAGTCATACGCTGCCTCTCTCGCCGCATCGAGCGTATCTTCCAGATCTCCGCCATCTGCATAGCAACATTCCAGATCCGGAAATTCTGCATGAAATCCATTGTCATCCTTGTGCGGAACAATCACCGCTGGATAAGTAAAAGTCATTTTGCAATCTCCTCTCCGCACGCCATTGGCATTCCGTCTTGTAGCGGATCGTCCTGTGTGCATTTTTGTTTCAAGTCAACGCTTGCGAAGATTTTGCGCGCGATTCTGGTCAGCTTTGCTGACATCTTCCAATCATAATCACTGCGCTTCTCCGTTTCACTGCGGTCGGTGCAGAACAAGCGCCACCGGCGCTTTGCACCCACTTTGAGTTATTATACGTCAATCCCGCCAATCTGTAAACGGGTGAAAACTTGCACCTGCAAAAAACTCCTGCTATAATCCCGTCTTTGACAGTGATATTTGGAAAAACATCGCAGAAAGGCTTATTCTATATAGCTTTTCCGGCGG
>JAJEPU010000104.1 GCA_020686985.1 Brotaphodocola catenula | reverse complement strand
ATCTTGTACCACTTTACGACGAGATCTATAACAAGCATAACCGCAGCTACTTTGAAGCACTTGAAGTAAAAGCTGAGGAAATGGCTAAGAAGTATGATTGCCCATTTGTGGATAATGAAATGCCTTATGGCAGAGTCCCGCAGGGGCATCCGGTGATCGTAGATTATTTCTATCATGAGGAAATCCGAGGGACAGAAAATACCGGAAAAAGAAATCGCTAACTTCCAGTTTGTCAGCTTCACATCGGGTCAACTTGCCCCGAACTTTTACAATTAAATACCCGCCGCCCACATAGCGGCACACCGAGCAGGAAATCTGAAAAAGGTCTCCTGCTTTTTTTCTGCCCAAAATGAGGTGGTAAAACGCCACCCCGTCCACCAATTAGCGAAAGGAGGGACACGAAATGCCCTGTCCACACAACGAAATCACGATTGTTCAGCGCAGCCAGCGGCAGTCTGCGGTTGCCGCCGCTGCTTACCAGAGTGGCGAAAAGCTGTTCTGTGAATACGACCAGCAAGTGAAGCACTACCCGGAAAAGCGTGGTATCGTCCACAATGAGATTCTGCTCCCAGCAAATGCCCCGCCGGAGTATGCAGACCGTAATACCTTATGGAACGCCGCCGAAGCGGTGGAGAAGCAATGGAACTCCCAGCTTGCAAGGCGGTGGGTGCTTACCATCCCCAGAGAGATACCGCCTGACCAGTACGCTGTCCTTGTCCGAGAGTTTTGCCAGCAGCAGTTTGTTTCCAAAGGCATGATCGTTGACTTTGCCATCCACGACCCCCATCCGCCGGGACACAATCCCCACGCCCATGTCTTGCTCACTATGAGGGCAATAGACGAACATGGGAAATGGCTTCCCAAGAGCCGCAAGGTTTATGACCTTGATGAAAGCGGAGAACGGATAAAACTTCCGTCCGGCAGGTGGAAAAGCCACAAGGAGGATACGGTTGACTGGAACGACCAGAAATATTGTGAAATCTGGCGGCATGAATGGGAAGTAATCCAGAACCGCTATCTGGAAGCCAATGACCGCCCGGAGCGTGTGGACTTGCGTTCCTATGCCAGACAGGGGCTTGATATTATCCCTACTGTCCATGAGGGGGCTGCTGTCCAGCAGATGGAAAAGCGTGGTATCCAGACAAATATCGGCAACCTGAACCGGGAAATCAAAGCTGCCAACCGCCTAATGAAGTCCATCCGGCAGCTTATCCAAAACCTCAAAGGCTGGATTACCGAGCTGGGAGAAAAACGGAAGGAGCTGCTTGCACAAAAAGCGGCGGAGGAAGCGACACTTCTTCCCAATCTGCTGATGAAGTATATGGAGATACGAAAGGAAGAACGGAAGGACTG
>JAJEPU010000103.1 GCA_020686985.1 Brotaphodocola catenula | reverse complement strand
CACCCAGAGGTTGGTGCATTGCGTTCTCCGAAGGCTCCTCGCCGGAGGGCTGTGATTTTCCGCAGTCATGGTCTGCTTCAAATCAAACAGGGGACGCTACGCTTCCCCTGCGCTGGCTGCCGCCAGCTACCCTTTTGTGTACTTGCCATCTGGGGACACCTTGCGTTGCAAGCTGTTCCCAGCCGACAAGTTTCATAAAATATGCTATCTTTTCGATAGCCAATGAAGTATAATGAAGATGACAACAAATCGGAATTTACCTCTATTCAGACATACAAACTGTTGACAATAAAGCTCCTATATAGTATGATTTTATAAACTACTATATAGGAGCTTTTGCATGAAAACAAATGGAGGATTTCTTGTCACCAAAATAAAACAGCTTGGTGACCGGATTTTTGAGAAAATTCTCAGCGAAAAGAATATTGATGCGTTCAATGGAGCCCAAGGGCGCATTCTTTATGTGCTGTGGCAGGAGGATGGAATCTCGATCAGGTCACTCTCGGTCAAATGCGGATTAGCGATAACATCTCTTACGACGATGCTGGAAAGAATGGAACATCAAGGGCTGATAAGCCGTGTTCAGTCTGAAACGGACAAAAGGAAAACACTCCTGTTTCTGACTGAGAAAGCACATGCCTTAAAGGACGAGTACGATTCTGTATCTGATGAGATGGGCAGCATTTACTACAAGGGTTTTTCAGAGGAAGAAATTACCCGGTTTGAGGAATGCCTCGACCGCATCAGAAAGAATCTTGAGGAGTGGCAGAAGTCATGAGTATTTGTATCAAAGATCAGATCCAGAACATGAATCTCGTCATCGGCTGCACAGTGGGGTGTACATATTGCTATGCCCGCAACAATGTAAAGCGCTGGCATATGATTGATGACTTTGCTGATCCTGAGTTCTTTCCGGGCAAGCTCAAGATGATGGAAAAGAAACGTCCGCAGAACTTTCTTCTTACCGGCATGAGCGATCTCTCCGGATGGAAGCCGGAATGGAGAGACGAGGTATTTGCAAAGATCCGTGAAAATCCACAGCATCAGTTCCTGTTTCTTACCAAGCGCCCCGATCTGCTGGATTTTGATACCGATCTGGAAAACGCATGGTTTGGCGTTACGGTGACGAGGAAAGCAGAACTGTGGCGTATCGACGCCCTTCGAAAAAACGTCAAAGCAAAGCATTACCATGTTACCTTTGAGCCGTTATTCGACGATCCCAGTACAGTTGACCTTTCCGGAATCAACTGGATCGTTGTCGGCACTATGACTGGGGCTCAGAGCAGGAAGATTCATACGGAGCCGGAATGGGCATGGTCTCTGGCGGACCAGGCACATAAGCTCGGCATTCCGGTGTTTATGAAGGAAGACCTTGTCCCTATCATAGGGGATGAAAATATGATT
>JAJEPU010000102.1 GCA_020686985.1 Brotaphodocola catenula | reverse complement strand
AGCCTCCCACCTATCCTGTACATGCATAACCGAACCCCAGTATCAAGCTGGAGTAAAGCTCCATGGGGTCTTTCCGTCCTGGCGCAGGTAACCAGCATCTTCACTGGTACTTCAATTTCACCGGGTGCATTGTCGAGACAGCGCTCAAATCATTACGCCTTTCGTGCGGGTCGGAACTTACCCGACAAGGAATTTCGCTACCTTAGGACCGTTATAGTTACGGCCGCCGTTTACTGGGGCTTAAATTCAAAGCTTCGATTGCTCTAACCTCTCCTCTTAACCTTCCAGCACCGGGCAGGCGTCAGCCCATATACCTCACCTTTCGGTTTTGCATAGACCTGTGTTTTTGCTAAACAGTTGCTTGAGCCTATTCTCTGCGGCCTCCTTTCAGAGGCACCCTTTATCCCGAAGTTACAGGGCCATTTTGCCGAGTTCCTTAACAATGCTTCTCCCGCCGGCCTTAGGATTCTCTCCTCATCCACCTGTGTCGGTTTACGGTACGGGCGCGTATCACACAATAGCGGCTTTTCTTGACAGCCCGGATCACCAACTTCCCTACTCTAGTTCGGTACGCATCACATCTTCAGATTGATGAGCGGATTTGCCAACTCATCTCTTCCTATGCTTGCCCCGGTCTTCTCATTCCCGGGTTTGGCTGCCGTTCTGTGTCCCCACAGTTCTGATTATACGCGGTACAGGAATCTCAACCTGTTGTCCATCGCCTACGTCTTTCGACCTTGGCTTAGGTCCCGACTTACCCAGGGCAGATCAGCTTTACCCTGGAAACCTTAGATATTCGGCCTGGAGGATTCCCACCTCCATCTCGCTACTCATTCCGGCATTCTCTCTTCTTAAAAGTCCACAGCTCCTTATCGGTACTGCTTCGTTCCTTTAAGAATGCTCCTCTACCGATGTACTTTCGTACATCCCTGAGCTTCGGTGTCGTGTTTCAGCCCCGGACATTTTCGGCGCAGGACCTCTCGACTAGTGAGCTATTACGCACTCTTTGAATGTGTGGCTGCTTCTGAGCCAACATCCTAGTTGTCTTCGAAATCCCACATCCTTTTCCACTTAACACGTACTTTGGGACCTTAGCTGCAGGTCTGGGCTCTTTCCCTTTTGACCACCCAACTTATCTCGTGCGGTCTGACTCCCGTACATCATCTGGCTGGCATTCGGAGTTTGATATTCTTTGGTAGGCTTTGACGCCCCCGCGGAAATTCAGTGCTCTACCTCCAGCAGACTAATACGAGGCTAGCCCTAAAGCTATTTCGAGGAGAACCAGCTATCTCCGGGTTCGATTGGAATTTCTCCCCTATCCACACCTCATCACCACCCTTTTCAACGGATGTGTGTTCGGTCCTCCACGAAATTTTACTTTCGCTTCAACCTGGACATGGATAGATCACCCGGTTTCGGGTCTGCCTGCACTGACTTTCGCCCTATTCAGACTTGGTTTCCCTTCGGCTCC
>JAJEPU010000101.1 GCA_020686985.1 Brotaphodocola catenula | reverse complement strand
CCTGAATTATTCACGGAGCAATCTCTAGCCTAAAAATTGCACCATGATTCGAAAAAATGATCCATGCAGCCATAACTTCTCTCAATTCGTCAGAAAAAGGGTATAAAATACCTGTGACCAGTTTTTGAGTGATTATCAGGCTGTCAAGATTCGTTAACAGTTGCTATTCCAGCTGCACGTTCAGCTTGCCTATCGCAGAAAGGGTATCATAGAACTCTTCCTTGTATGGGCAGCTGCTACACAGCTTGAATGTGATATATCTTGCTGAATGAACTACTTTTGCAGCAATTTTCAGCAGTTTTAAACGGACGGTATCAATGCGTTGTTTCCGCATTTTTGCTGATAACGTCAATCGTCTAAACCAATTAAATATGTTATAGGCAAGAGCGTGTACTTGAACTCTGTTTGCGTTTACAATTCTGCTGTGACTGCTAACTGCTGAAAAGTCAAAACCGGATTTACTTTCCTTGATGAAGTTTTCCATTTGGCCTCTTTTGCAGTAAAATTTAATGAGGTATTCCGGCGAAGAATCCATGTTTGTAACGATGAAGGTATACATGTAAACCATTTGGTTTTCTGGTTTCTCCACCTTGCATACAACGCGTCTTTCGTAAGGCCATGGGCCTGCTTTGTACATGAATTCACCGTAAATCACAGCATAATCCACCTTGTTATTTTGAGTCTGACGGGTAAGTTCATCTGCAAGAAATGAGGCTTTTTCACGAAGAATGTTGTTTTCCTTCAACCGGATGACATAGCTTGTTCCGTTTTCCTCGCACTGCTTATAGAGCTCAGGAGTTGCAAAACCACTATCCCCGCGTAGCAGGGGCTGGATGGTTGGATAATCGTTCAGGTATTCATCCAGAATGGGTTGCAAGAAATCGGTTACGCCGGTACAGGAATAAGCCGCTCCATCACGGAGTTGGATTTTTATCAGGTCACCGGTGATTCCGTCATAACAAACAAGCGGATGATAACCATTCCTCTGATAATGAAAATTAAATTCCCTGCCTTCCTGCTTGCCGTATGCTGCAAGAAGAGTGGAATCCAGATCCAGAATCACTACCTGAGGCATTTGGATGCTGTAGATCCTTTTTCTGAGTATCCGGCTGATTTTCAGGAACTGTTTTAAAGTATCTTCGTCCATTCGGTTGAAAAATCTTGATACCGTTGGCTGAGATGCTAACGCAGTTTTTTCAAGTACAGCTTTAAAAACCGGATCATTGGTCAATTCATCCGAAGCATCATCTTCGAAATAACCAGCCATGACCATATATATCATCTGGAGAAGGTTATCCTTGTCCGTGTGATATCGAAACACTGCAGAGTCATTGGTCTTAAATAAACGGTTTAAAAGCCGTTCAAAGCCAATCTTGCTTACGAATTCTTTGATGAGAAGTAAGCCTGCATCGGAGGATAAATCGCCTCCATCAAAATTTATTTTAATTTGCCTATTGCTTTGAAGTGAAAAGGTGTTTACAATACTCATAAAGGGCTCCTTTGTGTGTATGGTTAATGACTTTGAACACCTTAATTCTACCACAAACGGATGCTCTTTTTTCATTCACCTAATAAGTGAAAAAACAATATGCAATTAAAATACA
>JAJEPU010000100.1 GCA_020686985.1 Brotaphodocola catenula | reverse complement strand
CCCGGCTGAAAGGCTCGTGAGATTGCACCCAGCAGGAACAGCTTCAACGCTTCATAGGTGTAATCGTCTGCGTCAGCGCCCAGAAAGTGCCGCAGACAGAAACGGATTCGTTCTGTCCCGTCCCACACAAGGTCACTTAGGTAGTCCCGGATGGGATGGTACTTGTTTTCATTCGCCACAATCCCGATGGCGTTATCAATCTTTTTCTCATTGGTAAGCCCGTAGGTTTCTTCCAGATAGAGAAGCAGATACTTCATGTCCGTATCGTTCAGGGCGGTGCTTTCTCTGTGGAAGCCGATGGGCTTTATGATGTCCTTGCGGTCAGTTAGGATGTTGTATGCGATAGCCCCGGAAAGCAGCGGGTCACGCTGGAATACGGTCAGGCAGTTCCGTATGCTCTGACGGACACCGCCTTTCTCGGTAGTTTCCAGCCCCGCCTTGATTTCCTCAATGCTCTGGGGCGGCTGCATGGCGTTCATGGTGTTTTTTAGTTCTTGCTGCGTTTGCGGCGGCAAGCTCTGCCATTCGCTGTTCAAGCTGTATCACATCCTTTCCGTAGTCCGTAATCAAAGCCGCTTTTTCCTCCGTTTCCCCAAAGAGCAGCACATCCAGCAGATATTCCACTTGGTCTTGCTTCTGTAAGGCTTCCACAAACCGGGGATGAAAGGCTTCCTCCGGGGAGTGCGGGGCATATTCCTTTCTCCATGCCCGGAGCAGGTGGAGATAATCGGCAAGGATACGGAAGCAACGGTTTTTTGCTTCCTGAAACTGTTCCTCCGGGGATTTCTGCCGGGGCTTGGGCTTTTTTGCCTTTCCCGGCGGTTTCCAGTCCTCATAGGAAAGCCCGAAGTCCTGTGCCAGTTGTACGGCGGCTTCTTTCTTTCCCAGACCATACAGGGCGGCGGTAAAATCAATCACATCCCCATCAGCACCGCAGCCGAAGCAGTGGTAACGCCGATCCAGCTTCATGCTTGGGGTTTTATCGTTATGGAACGGGCAGCAAGCCATCCCGTTCCGACCTACATGGATTCCATAATGCTCCGCAGCCTGTCTTGTTGTGACGGACTGCTTCACAGCTTCAAATACATTCAAATCTATCCCTCCTTGAAAACAAAAAAGCACCTGACATTCTCTGATTGAAAATGGCAAGTGCCTGTTAAAGTTCCATATCCTGTTGTTTGTGTTTCGTCTGTGCCGGGACAGTTCTTTGTGCTTTTTTCTCGTCAGCCTTATCCTGCAAGACTTCCTTGATAGGCTGCTTCTTGGGCGGCTCTTTGCTTTCTTCTGTGCCGGGTGTAGCTTTCCGTACCCAGTAGCGGATGTCCCGCAACTTCTTCAAATCAGCCTGTACCTCGGTCAAAGGTTCTTTCAGCTCTGCGATTTCGCTGAGAAGTTTTTCCTGCTCCTCTTGCAGCTCATTTTGGGTACTGTCCTTATCGTCCGGGTGCTTGGCAAGGTAGGCGGCGGCTTTCTCATACCGGGCAACCTCCGGGTGTTCCTGTTTGAATTTCTCCTTTGTTTTCTTAAAAAACATCTTCTGGTACTTCTCATAGACAGGCTTACATTCCTTGCAGTCTGTCCGGCTGGCAAGAATCCCGTCAATCACTTT